>JALUZF010000084.1 GCA_027012135.1 Gammaproteobacteria bacterium | reverse complement strand
AGAGTTATTTTTGATATTGTCATGAACCATGCCCGCCTTTGTCCATTGTCTTATTTGCACCGTTTACGATACTTTCTTGACAACACGGATGAGGAACGAGGTCATCGTGGTGAAGATTATGGGGCACTATTATTTCGTTACTGGCCAGACGCACAGGGACAGACACCAGCACGTGAATTTCAGTTTCAGATGGCAGATTACCTGATCAGTGAATACCATGCCGATGGTTTTAGAATTGATGAATTTAAAGGTATTAATAACTGGGAATTTATACAACAGTTTCGTGAACACAGCTGGAATACCCAGCAAGCATTATTTCCCGGACGCCCATTTATTGTTATAGCTGAAGATTCATCGCGGCGAGCCATTATAACCCAACCTTCAGACAGTAATCCCAATGCTCGAAAAGTCACGGATGCGATGTGGAATTTCAACTTTCGGGACGAACTAAGACGCAGTATGCAGGATTCTATTGAAACTGAATGGGGGCAGCCCTCCAGAAAAACCCGCGTACAGTGGATGATTAGTGCTGACCGAAGCTGGGATGACTGGAGCAAGGAAGAAAAGCCTGGTTATTATGATATGGCTCAGAACGTTAATTATCTGACCTCACACGATGTGGAAAAAGACAGTGAAAAAAGGATGATGAACTTCCTGTTAGCTCCTTTACTTGAATCTCAGGGTTATTGCGGTTCCGTCAACTCGATTCGCTGGCTGGCTGATCACCTGAATGAACGGGATGGTGAACAGGCAAATGCCGATCAGCGCTATTTGCATGGTGTTGCCCTGGAACGACTGCGCAGCGGATTTTGTCTGTTACTGACGGCCGTTGGTATTCCGATGATCCTGGCCGGCGATGAATTTGGCGACGTGCATGATATCGATCACAGCAACTGGCGTTTAAAAATGTCTGATCCGGTGGACTGGGAACGTCGGGATACTGGGTCAAATAATCTTGAACTCTGGCGTAATGTGGCCGCACTGATTAATTTGCGCAAAACACATCCGGCCTTATTACGTAATGAAATTACTTTTTTTTATTTTCATCCTGATTTTAATCGCAATGAGGGAACCCGGGTCATGGCATATTGCCGGACACGCAATAAATCCCTGGGCAGAAACGAACAGGTTGTTGTAGTTGCCAATCTTGGTGAGCAGTCATTTGACAGCTATATTCTGCCATGGTACTGGATGGATTTTTCCAGAATAAAGGAACTTGCTGCACCAGCACATCATGCTCCATTAGAAAAAAATGATGAGGGTTCCGTTCGCCTGTCATTGGCCCCGTTTCAGGTGCGGGTGTTTATAACCTGAGCTGGAAATTTAAAAAATATTCCGATAAGTATTCTGCTTTACCATTCTCTATTTATGATTTTAGAAGAGCTGAAATATAAAAGTATAGATTTATCAACAATAATGGCTATTAGTGATAGGATATATCCAATAATCTGTTAAACCAATTATTCAGGAGCAGTGTCTATGAAAGATTTAATCTGGGATGAATCATTAAGTGTTCAGGTGGATGAGATTGATGAAGATCATCGTCGTCTGATTGACCTGTTTAATATACTCAGCCATGCGGTTGCAGAAAATGACAGTCTGATTTATGTCGAAGCGGTTCTGGAAGAACTGATCAGTTGTACGGTCTGGCATTTCAGGCATGAAGAACGTCTGATGATTAAATATAATTATGGAGACTATGCAGAACACAAGGCGGATCATGAAGCCCTGATTGACAGTGTCAGAGACTTACAGAAAAGATTTCGGGCAGCGGGCAAACTCTCGGATGAAGACATCAGTTTTCTTGAGCACTGGCTGACCGGGCATATTCTCAGTACCGATATGAAACTGGGTGCTTTTCTGGGTGAAATTATTTAGAAATTAGAGTCAGTTGAAATAACTATGAATTATCAATGCATTATCAGTGGCAGGGTGCAGGGTGTTTTTTACCGTGCAAGTATACAGATGATGGCGGCAAAGGCGGGTTATTCCGGTTATGTAAAAAACCTTCCTGATGGCGATGTAGAAGTCTGTGTTACGGTAGATGAACAGCACACACTTGAACAGTTCCTGGATATTTTAAAAACCGGTTCGAAGTATAGTCAGGTGGACAATATTAGCACTCAACCCATTGAAACAGGCTGTAATCAGGGCTTTATAATACGTTATTGAGGCAGACAGCTGGTTTAGACCCGGGTACCAGAAAAGCGGTTTTGCAGCAGAGCGGGTACCTTATTTTCAGGCACGGGCTTGCTAATAAGATGACCCTGAATAATATCGCAGTTTAGCCGTTGTAAAGTCTCCATCTGTTCATTAACTTCAACACCTTCTGCTACTACAATAAGGTTTAGGGCGTGAGCCATTTCAATCATTGATTTAACTAAAATGCTGGAGTCCTGATCTTTGTTGATATTGCCAATAAAGAGACGATCAATTTTTAGATAATTAATGGGCAGAGACTGTATTGATGCTAGGGAGGAATAACCTGTACCGAAATCATCAATGGCAATTTTAACGCCAAGCTGTTTTAGCTGCTTAAACATGTGGTAATTATTGCCTGTTGTCTGCACAATATTTTCAGTGATTTCAAGTTCCAGACTGGCTGAGTTTAATTGTGTTTTTTCTAAAATAGTGGCCACTGTATTTGGCAGCTCAGGATCGCAAAAGTGTAAGGGAGAAATATTTACAGTAACTCTAACTTCAGTGAGTCCCTGTTCCAGCCACAGAGCCATTTGTTGACAGGCATTAAATAAAACCCAGTGTTCAAACTGTTTGATTAAACCAATGCGTTCAATAATATGTAAAAAATCCTCTGGTAGAATAAGACCTTTTTCAGGATGTTTCCAGCGTATTAGAGCTTCAAGAGCCACTATCTTGCCGCTGGAGCTATCAACCTGAGGCTGATAATAAAGTACCATCTGATTACGTTCTAATGCCAGACGCAGCTCTTCCTCTATCTGTAAACGTTGTTTTGTCTGATGGGTGAGTTCAGGTCGGTGGAATACATAGCGATGTTTACCTTCCTGTTTGGCCATATACATAGCACTGTCAGCCGCCTTGAGCAGGCTTTGCAGATCTTCACCATCTTCGGGATAATGGGCAATACCAATACTGCAGCCAGGTTGAATCGTGTTGCCTTTTAACTGGATAGGCTTATGCAGCTCATTCAGGCATCGCTCAGCAGTTTCAGCTGCACCGTATTGTTCATTAACATTGTCAACCAGAATACAGAATTCATCACCACTAAGTCGGGCTACAAAATCTGATTGACGTACTATATTTTCAAGTCTTGAAGCAATAACCTTTAGTAGTTGATCACCGGTGTCATGGCCCATCGTATCATTAATTTTTTTAAAACCATCCAGGTCAAGAAACAGCAGAGCAAAACGCTCCTGCCTTCTTTGTGCTGTTTTAATAATATCTTCGGTGTGTTTATAAAAATAGGTACGACTGGCCAGACCGGTTAACTCATCATTATAGGCCAGCCGACGGATATGTTGCTCCGTGGCATTTTTCTGGGTTATATCCTGTACAGTCCCTAAAAAGATATGTGCTGAATCCGGGGAAATATCAACTTCCTGATGGACGATGATAGCCGGTTTGTCTGCCAGTACCAGGCGATAATCAACCGGCTTAAGTGGCGCACCAAAATCAAGCCCGGTAATAATACTTCTAAGATATTCACGATCTTCAGGGTGAACAAATTGCAGATAATCATTCAGTTTTGAACAGCAGTTTTCCGGGTTGACGCCCAGCATTTCTGCAAAATTATCAGAGGCTGTAAAGTGATCACTGGTGGCATCCCAGCGCCAGTAACCCAGGTTGGCAACACGTTGGGCGCTGGCCAGTTGTTCCTGGCTTTCATGCAGCTTTTTTATATTTTCACTGGTGCGTAACTGAAAGCGCAGTCTGTGCAGTAAAACAGGGTAGTTTACCGGCTTACTGATAAAGTCGATAGCTCCGGCATCATAAGCCTGGTTGACAGATTCCATATCATCCAGGCCGGTAACCATTAAAATAGGTACATTGTTGAGCTTTTGGGTTGCTAACAGACGACGGCAGGTTTCAAAACCGTTTATGTCCTCCATAATGGCGTCCAGCAAGATCAGATCAGGTTGCACCTCACTGATCAGCTCAAGTGCATGTAGACCACTATGTGCTTCAACAACATTATAACCGGCACTTTCCAGAACCTCTCTGGTAATATAACGAAAGTTGGCTTCATCATCTATCAGTAGTATTTGTCTGGCATCGGAACTCTTTAGCTGTGGCAGAGGTTTGATTTCGCTGGACTTATATTGCTGTATATAGTTTTTAAGAAAACTAATAAACAGATTAAGCGAATGAGCAATTTTTTCAAGTGTCTCAGGGGTATTTTCCAGAGCATTATTTCTGGCGTCTGTTTCCAGTTTGAAAAAGAGTTCTTTCAGTTCAATTGCGCCCAGATTAGCACTGGATGATTTCATACTATGGGCGATTTTGCGGAGATTTTGTGCATCCTGGCTGGCCAGAGCCTGGTGCAGTTCAGCCATTTTATGGTCAGCACTCTGCATATAATAATTAATAGAAGTGCTCAGAACATCACGACCCGCTTCATTACTGAGTATTTTTAACTCATTTAATACTGATTCATCTATAATTTTAGAGTGTTCTAATGGTAACTGCGTTTGAGATTGCTGGATAGTCTCAGTTACCTGAACGGCTTTATGGGGAAGCCATTGCTGTAGTAATTCCTGCAGTTGAATTTTGCTAAAGGGTTTGCTGACATAATCATTCATACCCGTTTCCAGGCATTGTTCTTCAATACCTTTTTGAACATCAGCTGTCAGTGCAATTATGGGGGTGAATGGCTGCTTTAAAACCTGTTCCAGTTGGCGAATTTTTCTGGTGGCTTCAAAACCATCCATTTCCGGCATATGGCAGTCCATTAATATTAAATCGTAGTTCTGCATTTTGACCGCCTGTAATGCTTCCAGACCATTTTCAGCCACTTCAACCTGACAGCCCAGGCTCATTAACATGCCAATAGCCACTTCCTGATTCACCAGATTATCTTCTGCCAGTAAAATTTGAGCTTCAAACCTGTCCTGTTTTGTCTTCTTCTCAGGTAAAGCTGTGTTTTTTTCTTCCAGGGTTTGTAATAAGCAGTTCAGAAGTTCCTGCTGGCGTACCGGTTTTTGCAGGTAACAGTCAATATTAATATTTTCATCATTCAGTGACTGTAAATTAATTTCCATTGAGCTGAGCATAATAATTTTCAGAGCAGGGATGTCATTACTTATTTTAATATTCTTAATTAACTCCACGCCATCCATGCCGGGCATATGCCAGTCCAGAATGGCAATCTGAAAAGGATCATTTTCCAGGGCAGCCTGACGCAATTGTTTCAGAGCATCAAAACCAGAGCTGGCATTGGATGTCCTGATGCCCCATGACATCGTCTGTTTATATAAAATATCGCGGTTAACAATTTGATCATCTACAATCAGAAGATGAATGCCATATAATTGTGCAACCCTGGGGTTGGAGATTGTTTGAGTAAGCGATTTTTTCATTACAACCTGAAAGCTAAAACAGGAGCCTTCTCCCAGACTGGATTCCAGTTTTAACTCTCCGCCCATAAGCTGAACCAGTTGTTGTGCTATGGCAAGTCCAAGGCCTGTACCCCCGTATCGACGGGTGGTAGTACCATCTTCCTGGCTAAATGCATGGAAGATTCTTTCCTGGGCAGAGGCAGAAATTCCAGGTCCGGTATCTGAAACCTCAAAGGAAATTAACAGCTGTTCATTGTTCAGTTCTTTGCAACGAACCCAGAGTTTTACTTCACCTCGTTCAGTAAACTTAACGGCATTACTCAGTAAATTAATAAGAACCTGGCTTAGTCTAAGTGAATCGCCGTTAAGCCATTGAGGTAATTCTGGCGGTAAACTGGATATCAGGGTCAGACCTTTTTGATACGCCTGTCCGGAAACAATTTGTATGGTATCTTCTAATAAGGTTCTAAAATTAAAATCTTCATTATGAATGTCCAGTTTACCGGCTTCAATTTTTGAAAAATCCAGAATATCATTAATAATATGCAATAGACTTTCTGCTGAACGGTGTGCCGTTTCTGCCAGGCGATGTGTCCGGATGTCCAGTTCACTGTCCATAAGTAATTCAGTCATACCCATAACGCCATTCATAGGGGTACGTATTTCATGACTCATGGTTGCCAGAAATTCACTCTTGGCACGACTGGCGGCTTCGGCTGCCTCTTTGGCTGCTACTAATTCATGAGTCCGTTGTTCAACTTTTTGTTCCAGGGTCTGTTGATAATTTTCAAGTACTTTTCGTGAGGTGTTCAGTTTGCTGATCATCTGATTAAAATTATTTGTCAAATGACTTAATTCACCACTTTGGGTAATTTCAACGGGTTCATTAAAATTGCCATCGGCAATTTTCTGGGTGGCCAGTATCAGCTGATTAATGGGCTGGGTAATTTTTCGGGTCATCAGAAAAGTGACAATAATTGCGATAATGACAATTACAAGAGCAATAAAAACCGCATTTGCAATGGCTTGCATAGACTGTAACTGCATTTTATGGGTGTTAAAAATTACCTGTATATAACCCAGAAGTTCCTGTTCTGGAGATTTTGAGTCCTGCTCTGTTAAGTCGCTGTCAAATTCTATGTCATGACTGGATATGACTGGAGCAATAATACGAATATACTGTCCATCGGGGCTTGTATCATGGAATGTTTTATTATTTGCCGGGTCAGTACCGATTTTTGTCAGAATGTTTTTAGTCGGGGGAAGAGCAGTGGACGGGAGACTGCCATGGTCAGTTATTACTGTAGCGTCAGGCCTTAAAAAAGCAAGATAAGATGTTTCTTCATCGGTTATGTTAGTAAGTATGGTTTTTAGAGTCTTACGATCTTCGGTAAACAGGGCGTATTGGCTTAATCTGGAAATAACTTCTGTTAGTTCAGTACCATGTTCAAGCAATGCTTCAGAGTGGCTATTCTGTTCACTTTTAATTTCATAGCTGGTGAGGGCTATAGCAGTAAACAGTACTAAGCTAATGGATAGCAGGTTAAATTTTGTTATCAGACCTAAATTATTAAACCATTTCATAATTTTTCTCTATTTTACCAGGCATTATTGATAAACTTTAAAGGCATCATTAATTAATTTTTTATTTAAACTAAGTTTCATACGTGTCTCTGTTTTCAGGAAATCTGTTGATTTAGAGATTGTATGGGGATGTTGTCAGCTTTTTCACCTTTTACCCTTTGAGTCTTCTAATCATTAAAAGTTATACGTAAATATAATGCGGAATGTTTAACCCTTTCTGTTCAATTTTGTTTATTTCAAACTAATAAACCCAGGCAATAATAATCAGATCGTAGTTTAATTGCTGCTTCATAATCAGTTCAGAACTATCAATGGTTTCAGGATCCAGTCCCGGAGGGCTTTTGGGTCTCATTGCCATTGTGAAAATACAGTTCGTAGGAAATGCACTGCCATAGAGCAGTTTAATACTGGCTGTTTCAAGTGGATTCCAGATTAAAGCGACCCGTTCAATCAGATCCAGGTCAATTTGAAAATCTCTATCAGCTACTACGGAATCATAGATGTTTTCATTCAGACGGTGACCATGGCGTTGAATTTCATCGCTGGTAGTAATGCTGATCCGGGCAGGTGCTTCAGTAACTTGCTGTTCGTATTTTGAAGCACTGAAAACAGAAGGTATATCACTAAACAAAAGGGCTTCTTCATCTATGTGTAACTCAGACGATTCATCTGTAGCCTGTGCTAAATTCATCAGTAGTATTAAAATAAAAGCAGAAAAAAGAAGGGGAGTAATTAATTTATTCATAATAGGAGTATTTATTTCAACTGGACAGGCAAAGTATAGTTTAGATTTTACTAATGTATAGTTCAGCTGGATTTTAGATATAGCTGTAAATTAAAAGTCTGTGGACTGAATACATACAAAATATCAATCTGCGCTATAATAATTAAAATGGGAATGAGTGTTTAAAAAAGAGACGCAGAATTATGTTTAAGCCTAAGCTGAGAATACCCGAACAGGTTATTTTAGATGATAACTATCAGGGTATTTTGCCGGAAGTATTGTCTATTCAAAACTGGTTGAATAAACGTGATCCGTCAGACAGAGCTGGTTTGTTGAAAACTCTGACCGAATTAAACCGGGTACAATGCGAGCCGGATTTACGGGTCACCCTGATGAAAATTATGGATAAGGAAATTCATAAGGAACTGGAGTACCTGTACAGAAAGACTGAACTGGTCTCTTTCCCTGTGGCGGAAGAATACCAGTCCTTAATTGATATTATGCAGCATCTTCTGCTGGAAAGTTCAGTGGCCTACCAGATTGTTGTTAATGACATTGCCAATAATAAAGATTATCTGAACCAGTATCTGGGCAATATATTACCAGAAGCACTGTATATGGCTCTGCAATACCTTAGCCGTCTGCTGGTGGAACGCTATGAATTCTATCTTTCTGAACCTCCCTGTATCTGGCAGGAGCTGAACCAGCTTTATCTGCTGACAGAACGTATCGGTGCCCAGAATGAAGTAATGCATTCCCAGCGCTCAATTAAAGATACTTATCTTAAAATCGTTATCCTGAAGTTGCTGGATCCCTACCGGCTGATGCGTCTGGAATCCAGAAAAATACATCTCCTGCTGGATAAATGGATAGAGCACAGTCATTTAAAAGGTTTTGCAGGACAAAACCCGGAACATCACCATGTAGTGGATTTATTATCAGATTTTCCTCCCCATTGTTTTGATCCGGATAAGGATAAAGTACCACCCGGGCAGGATTATGAAGGCCGCATTGTTGATCTGGAACCGTTGCGCATATTTATTGATGAATATCTGCAGCGGATTGATCAGGATAAACAGCAGAAGGCGCTTAATTACCAGTCCCGTATTCACTATGAAATGCTGCAGAGGATCAGAGATGAGCTGAAAGTGTATAAAGACAGGGCTGAGGAGCGAGTGCTCTCCGGCAATGAGATACGGCTGGTTTCCGGGCTGACGGCCTGTCATCATTTTATTAATAATCGTAAGCCTTTTGAGCCGCAACTGGAAATTCATCAGTGGCAGGAAGAGAATCTGGCGGCGGTTCAGGCAGAGGAGAAAGATGACTCTGAAATTAATTTGATTAATCTTCTGGAAGAAGAGCGCCTGCTGAACAAAAAAAATCCAATGGGAGAGTTACAGTCCATTAATCCGTTTATGTCGGAAGTGGATATTGTGGGTGATGAATGGGATAAAATTTACGCTTCATCAGTAGTCCAGGCCAATATCTTTGAGTCTCAGCAGCAGCTTGGTGAGAATTTACAGGAACAGGTCTGGAAGCAGCGTAATGAAAGCAAACACGGTATGCTACTGGTTGGCCGTAATGACATAGAAATGCCTATTGCCGTGGGAATGCTGGTGGCCTACCGGCTGGCAGTAGAAAAAGCTTATTGTCTGGCCAGTGTCAAATGGCTGCGCATTAATCCTCATAAAGGCATGGCCATTGGTATTTATCTGATTGCTGTACATTCAAGAGCCGTTGCTGTTAAAGCAGAAGAAGGGGTAGGGGTTGGTGGTCAGTTTCATCGGGCTTTTCTGATTTCAGAAAATAATACCCGGGACAAAAAAGACAGGCTGCATTTAATTATCCCGCCCGGAATTTATGATATCGGCAGCACACTAAAAATCTGGCATAACCGGAAATTAAACCAGATCAGGATTGAAAAAATTCTGGAAGCCACCGACTCCTTTGAAAAGGTGGCGTTCCGGGTTATCAGGAAAAAGAAATAAATTAAGGGTTTCCAGGAACCGCAATCCAGAATGGGAATTTGCCACTGGCAATTCTGGCTTCTACTGCCATTGTTCTGGTATTAATCACTGCAATTGCATTTTCCTTAGGTAAGGTAACATAAAGCCACTGACTGTTTTTACTGACCCGTATACCATGTGAGGCCGTACCGATTATTATGTCTCTGGATTCCAGAGTCCGAGTGTCAATGATGCTGATATAATCATCTCCAATGGCGGCAGTAGCCGCGTATTGACCATTAGGAAATACATCGATTCCACCGTGACCATTGCCGACTGTAATAATTTTGTTTACCTTTCCTGTCGTTAAATCGACAACGGCGACATGGTGGACAAAGTCCCGGACAAAAGCCGTTTTTTCATCAGCAGATAAATCCATATTGTGGGGGCCGGTAATACCCGGAACTGGAATCACACGGATCAGTTTTTGCTTCTGAGTATCAATAATACCCAGGCCGTCACCACCCTGTAATGTCACATAAGCCAGTTTACCATCTTTGGTAAAGCGGACATTATGAGGGCCTTTTTTAACTTTTATGGTATTGCTGACCTGTAGAGACCTCAGGTTAATGACTGTGATATCGGCAGAACCCTGATTACTGATATAGGCCTGTTTGCCATCGGGTGATACTTTAACGCCTTTGGGGGCTTTGCCGGTTTTAATAATAGCTAACTGCTTACCGTTTTGGGTATTAAATACATAGACGGTATTGCTGGAAGGACTGGTTGATAAGAGCATTTTTTTATTGGGAGTAATGGCGGTATAAAGCATATTAGGACCGCCGGTCCAGCTCTGTTGCTGAGGGAAGGTTTCAATGGTCGCACTTTTTTTCATGGAAATATAGACGTTTTCAGGAAACTCCTGATGACTGGCTTTGTCTGTTTTGGGCTTATCTGTAACAGAAGCCTGAGTAGTGCTTGTCTTCAGGCTGGAAAAGTAAGCTGCTAGATCAGCCATATCTTCAGTGGATAAAGTCGCTGCCATGGCATTCATGGTGGGATCTTTGCGGCTGCCGTTTTTAAAAGCGGTTAACTGTTTAATAATATAAGCTGGTTTCTGTCCGGCCAGATTGGGAAATTCTTCACTTAATCCTATACCATTGATTCCATGACAGCCTGCACAGGCTGCTGCTTTGGTTTTCCCCTGGGTAATATTACCGGCCCAAAGGGTGTGACTTAGTGTCAGTAAAGCGGCACTGGCAAAAACCAGCTTAAAAGAATTTTTTTTCATTTATTGTATCCATTGGTTATTGTTAAAGATGTTTTTAAAAGTAAATCACGTTAAGTAGGTTAAACTGATTTATGTTAAAGGGCGTCAGGAGGCCGGGTTTTATTCCCGAAAAGTAAAAAATAATAATTTAACTGTTATCAGGGAATAAATTTTGACCTGGTTACGCCCTGTAGTTAGATGGATACTAGTTCGGTTAAATGAGAAATCAACTCAATGAATTTTTTCAGGCGGAAAAAGCAACGACAGCAAAACTTCCAGCAGGTGACTGCTCCGTGGCGAGAGCGGCTGTATAATGTGGCGCTGAGACAAACCCGAACTTCAACCAGGGCAGAGGACTGGGTGCAGGAAACATTTATGCGTGCCTGGCAGGATTTTGATGATCTGGCTGACCCTCAGGCGGTCTATGCCTGGTTATTAAAAATACTGGATCATGTGATTGCTGATGATATAAGAAAAGAGGCCAGAAGACAGCAGATTGCTCCGCTTATTTCAACTGAGGAAATATTTCTGCAGGAACAGCACAGTTCTTATCAGGGTCCCTTTGAGCAGTTGCTGCAGCAACAGACTGATCAGCAGTTGATAAAGGCCATACAGTCTTTACCGGAGGATTTTGGCAAGGTTATTTTATTACGGGATATTGAAGGACTGAGTTATCAGGAGTTATCCCGGATTCTGGATGTTCCTGAGGGAACTATTATGAGTCGTTTGTCACGTGGACGGCGTTTGTTAAGCAATATTTTAAACCGATCAGACAGACAGGGGAGCTTTCCACAGACCGATAAGCGTACAAAGGGGATTTATAAATGAGAGATAATAGCAATTTAAAAGTCCTGCATCTGGAAATTCAGGATTTACTGGCCGGTTATGTGGATGATAGCCTGAGTGAAACAGAAAAATACATTGTAGAGGTGCATCTTGCGGGCTGTCAGGCCTGCCGGATGGATGTCGAACGTCAGCAACAGCTCAGCCGCCGATTGAATCATCTTACACACGCCCGCTTACCTGCCCATTTGCAGCAGAAACTGGACAGGAGCCCGGAACAGCCGACCCCAATGTCGGGAAAAAGAACTAGGCAGGATAGTTGGCGGGCATTGCTTAATGGTTTTAAGTCACGTTTTCAGATAATGCCCATAATAACTCTAAGTGGCTGGGTGGTTGCCATGGTACTGATGCTGGTATTATTGCCGCCGTTAAAACCTTCAGATCACCAGCATACGGTTCCAATGGTGGCCCAGGTACTGGCAGAATACCAGAGTGCAGGAACTTCCGGACAATTTAACCGGCATAGTAAAGTAGAAGTTAATGCCCCGGCCAGCTGGCCGGATGCGAGAGTGCTGGCCAGTTGGGAAACCAGTATTGGAGGTGCTCCGGCAACTGCTTACGCAGTCAGAAGCGGTAATCAGATTGTGTTTCAATATGCGGTGACAGAAAAAGTGTTCTTTCGTAATCCGGTGGTGCGTATGAAAGTGGCAAAAGAAGGGCGTTATCAGGCTAAAGAAGAGGGTTTAATGGTGGTTGCCCTGCCGGTTAAAAAAGCAGGGCTGCTGATTGTGGGGCCTGAAAAAGCAATACCCGAAATCAGGTCCATTAGCCTGTAGCTGTAAAGCAGGCTTAAGGACCTTCTTCATCCTCGTCATCTTCTTCCCGCTCAATAGCATCCAGTTCTGCTTCCATTTCCTCATCGGTCATGGGGCGGTAGCGGGATTCCTCACTATCTGATATATCTTCAGATGCAGTATCTGCATGAGTCTGGGCAGTGCTTTCTTCAGAGGAAGTGGCGGCGGCGGTTGCTGCGGCCACACCAGCTCCTGCTGCAGTACTGGCCGTTGTACCTGTGTCAGTGGCGCTGGAAGTGGAACTCTCCTGTTCCTGGGCTTCCCGTTCTGCTTTTTTATTACCGATCATGCGGGAAAAAATCACACCCAGTTCAAATAACAGCCAGATAGGGATGGCTAATAAGGTCTGGGAAATAATATCCGGCGGGGTCAGCAGCATGCCGACAACAAAAGAGCCGACAATAATATAAGGCCGTTTTTCCGCCAGCTTATCGGCATTGGTCACACCGGTAATCGTCAGTACAATAGTGACAATGGGGACTTCAAAAGCCAGGCCAAAGGCAAAAAACATTTTTAAGACAAAATCGAGATACTGACTGATGTCCGTCATCATAGACACGCCTTCCGGTGTGGTGGCGGTAAAAAAAGCAAACATCAGGGGGAAAACCACATAAAATGAAAATACAATACCGGCATAAAACAGGAAAATACTGGATACCAGCAAGGGCAGAGCCAGACGTTTTTCGTGGCGGTACAGGCCCGGCGCCACAAACGACCAGAACTGGTAAAAAATAAAGGGAATAGCAATAAAAATCGAGGTGACCAGGCTTAATTTAAACGGGGTTAAAAACGGTGCCGCCACACCGGTGGCAATCATGGTACTGCCTTCAGGCAGCTGTGCCAGCAGGGGAGCTGATACAATGTGATAGAGGTCGTTGGCAAAAAAGAACAGCACCATAAAAATGGCAATAACCACGACAACAATACGTAGAATCCTGTCGCGTAATTCAATTAAATGGCTCATAAACGGTTGTTCATGTTCCATTGGTGGTTCCTGATCGGCCTGTGATGTACTCATAAAATAAAATTAAAATCTCTTTTGTGTAGTCTTCTTAAATCTCAGGAAGCGTTAGAGGTGTTTTTCTTGTCCGGGATGGACTCTGAGGCCGCAGTGCTATGAACGGTTTCAGCCGGCCTGTCTGAATGGTTTTCGTTTACTTTGGGTTTCGGACTGCCTTTTGCAGGTTGGTGCTCATCCGGTTCCTGAATTTCCAGCAGATCATCCATCTGTACGCTTTCACGCAGGGATTCAGTTTCAGAAGCAACGGCAGAGTTCATGGCACTGGCGGCATTTTTATATTCGTCGGCCAGTTTTTGCTGTTCAGCCAGAATGCGCTTGAGATCTTCGTCTTTGAGCTCTTTATTAATATCTTCCTTGATATTGGCAATAAAACGATTGGCCTTGCCAACGTATTTACCCACAGTACGAGCCACAGCCGGGAGGCGCTCCGGCCCGATAACCAGTAAGGCGACTATACCAATAAGGGATAATTCCCAGAAGCCAATATCAAACATATCTAAAGATAATACCCTGAATAAGAAGGTTCAGTCAGACCCCTGTCTGAACTGTTGACTGAATAAAAACAGTGGTTGGAAAAAAGCAGATTAAACCTGTTCTTTTTTTTCAGAACTGTTTTCTACCTGACCTTCAATGGTTGCACCGGATTTTTCATCCAGTTGTGCGGTGGTTTTGGTGGATGCTTCAGGGGCATTTTCTTCTTCTTTCATAGCCGTTTTAAAGTTCTTGATCGCACCACCCAGATCACCACCAATATTACGCAGCTTCTTGGCACCAAATAAAACCAGAACAATGGCCAGAATAATTAATAACTCAGTAACACCAAATCCCATTGGATTCTCCTGTACTTAATAAAAAAATAACAAAACAAACAGTTAAAATCTAAACTCTCTAATCTCCTTTATTTAAAGGCGGAGAGTACTTAAAATCCGGGCAGGTTCTTACCGCCCAGCAAATGGATATGAAGATGAAACACTTCCTGCCCACCTTCTTTTCCCGTATTTATAATGGTCCTGAACCCGCCCGACAATCCCTGAGCCTCAGCCAATTCGGGCAATTTTAACATCATATAGGCTATCAGGTCATGATGTGATTCATTTAATTTAGCCAGACTTTCCACATGTTCCTTAGGAACCATTAATAAATGGACATCCGCTTTTGGATTTATATCCCGAAAAACCAGAATCTTATCATCCTGATAGACAATATCCGCAGGAATATCCCCGGCGATTATTTTGCAGAACAGACAATCTGACATTTCTTCTCCTCTCCCTACATCAACTAAAAGCCTCATAGCATAAATTGAAATACCCTAGAGTGACTGGCTGAAGGTACTGCCTTTCCGGGGTTTTGAAAACATGGATGTTTTCACAAAGCGATACATGGATGTACTTGAGCGCCCCCGGAAAGGCAGTACCTTCAGCCAGTCACGGTCAGGTATGCTACATAATAACCTACTTATCCTTCCTTGAGGCTTTTTCCTCAATCCCCGACAGTCCAAACCGCCGCCCCAGCTCATTCAACACATCCTCATGACTCAGCCCATGATAAGACAGCATCACCAGAGTATGAAACCACAAATCCGCCGTTTCATAAATAATCTCATCCTTATTGCCGCCCTTGGAAGCAATCACCGTTTCAGTGGCCTCTTCACCCACTTTTTTTAAAATACTGTCCTGACCCTTATAATACAGACTGGCTACATAAGATGATTCTGGATCCGCCTGTTTACGCTGTTCCAGAGTGGCGGCCAGCTGTGCCAGAATATCATTGTCCACGGCTATCTCATTCTCTTTATTTATAAATATCGTCAGGGTTTTTTAATACCGGTTCCACTGCCTGCCACTGGGCTGTCTGAGGATCCAGCTCAAAGTAAAAACAGCTTTCCCGGCCGGTATGACAGGCGATGCCGCCAATCTGCTCAATGCTTAACAATAGCACATCCTTGTCGCAATCCACACGAATGGAGCGGATTTTCTGCACATGCCCCGATTCTTCACCCTTGGGCCAGAGCTTCTGCCGGGAGCGGGACCAGTATACGGCCCGGCCCATATCCAGGGTCATGGCCAGAGATTCACGGTTCATCCAGGCAAACATCACCACCTTGCCGGTTTTTTCATCCTGAGCAATGGCAGGGATCAGGCCCTGATCATCCCATTTTAATTCATCCAGCCAGCTCTGATCCTGATTATTACTCACAGTCTTACCTCGATACCACGGTCTGCCATATGCCGCTTGGCTTCGGCAATACTGTATTCGGCAAAATGGAAAATACTGGCGGCCAGAACCGCATCGGCATGACCTTCCAGTACGCCTTCAGCCAGATGATCCAGATTACCGACCCCGCCGGAAGCAATCACCGGTACTGCGACATTGTCACTGATGGTACGGGTCAGGGGCAGGTCAAAACCGTTCTTAACGCCGTCATTGTCCATACTGGTCACCAGTAATTCACCAGCGCCGTAGGACACCATTTTTTTAGACCATTCAATGGCATCAATGCCGGTGGGTTTACGACCGCCGTGGGTAAAAATCTCCCAGCGCGGTGTTTCGTTTTCGGTATCCGTGCCTGACTTGCCCGCGACCTGCTTGGCATCAATGGCCACCACAATACACTGATTGCCGAATTTTTCGGCTGCTTCGCGGACAAAGTCCGGGTTAGCAACGGCGGCTGAGTTAATCGCCACCTTGTCGGCTCCTGCATTAAGCATCAGGCGGACATCATCCACTGTACGGATCCCACCGCCTACCGTCAGAGGAATAAAAATCTCCCCGGCCACCTGCTCAACCACATGCACAATGGTGTCACGGCCTTCATGGGTAGCGGTAATATCAAGGAAAGTCAGTTCATCGGCACCTTCGCTATTATAGCGGCGGGCTACTTCCACCGGATCGCCGGCATCGCGGATATCCACAAACTGTACGCCTTTCACTACCCGGCCTTTGTCCACATCCAGACAGGGGATGATTCGTTTAGCAAGACCCATATCTATAGTTCTCTTTTTTATATCTTTAATTGTAACAATTCAGCATCATTTAAAATACCGTAGAGTGACTACCTACAGGTACTGTGTTTACGAGGTTTTGAAAACATGGATGTTTTCACAATCACCAGGATAAGAACTTTTTACAAAACAAGTTTTGAAAAGTTCTAAACCGATATATGGATGTACTTGAGCGTCCCCGGAAATACAGTACCTGTAAGTAATCACGGTCAGATAAACTGAATAGTTAGGTTTAAATTAACCTGTTAGTTTATCCGCCAGTTTCTGGCCTTCGGCAAAATCCAGGGTGCCTTCATAAATGGCACGGCCGGTAATAGCACCGGAAATCCCATAATGAGCGACCTTGCAAATGGCTTCCACATCACCCAGATCATGGATGCCGCCGGAAGCGATCACCGGAATATTAATAGCCTGGGCCAGTTTGGCAGTATTTTCCACATTGGCACCCTGCATCATGCCGTCACGGCTGATATCGGTATAAATAATGGCATCCACACCATCGCCTTCAAAACGTCTGGACAGGTCAAATAAATCCATATCGGAGACTTCTGCCCAGCCTTTAATGGCTACTTTTCCATCCATGGCATCCAGACCCACAATAATATTACCGGGGAACTGCTTACACAGTTCAGTGACAAAATCTGGATCTTCCACCGCTTTAGTACCAATAATAACATAGGCCACACCGGCCTCAAGGTAGGCTTCCACCGTTTCTATAGTACGGATACCGCCGCCGATTTCCACCGGCAGATCAGGCCAGGTTTTAGTAATTTCCTGAATAATTTCACCATTAACGGGTTTGCCTTCAAAAGCACCATTAAGATCAACCAGGTGCAGACGACGTGCTCCGGCATCGTACCAGCGTCCGGCCATTTCCACGGGATTATCGGAAAATACTGTGTCATCCTCCATACGTCCCTGGCGTAGACGTACACACTGGCCGTCTTTTAAATCAATTGCAGGTATTAAAATCATTACTGTTCTCTTAAAGGCTGTTTTTTATTAAGGCTATATTAATGTTTCTGATATTCTATGTATCGGCTGCTGTGTTTATCAACTGCAGGTTGAACTGTCATAACTGCCGTCCCAGTTAATAAAATTATGAAACAACTGCAGGCCGGCATCGGCACTTTTTTCCGGATGAAACTGGGTGGCAAAGATGTTATCGGCCGCCAGTGCTACACACAGGGGATGGCCATAAACAGTGGAGCCGGCCACCGGATCGGGAGACTGGGGTACCACAAAATAACTGTGCACGAAATAAAAACGCTGGTTCTGGGGAATATTCTGCCATAGCGGATGTTTAATCTGCTGGTGAACCTGGTTCCAGCCCATGTGCGGAATTTTAAGATGTTCATCGCCGCTGGCAGTGGGATCGCTTAAATCATCGGCAAAACGTTCCACATTACCAGGGATAATATTCAGGCAGTCCACACCGCCGTTTTCTTCACTATGGGTCATTAAGGCCTGCATACCAATGCAGATCCCTAAAAAAGGCTTGCTGGCTGCAGCCTGTTTAATGGTGTCCACCAGATCCAGGCGCTGCATCTCGCCCATACAGTCCCGCATGGCACCGACTCCGGGCAATAAGACCCGGTCGGCGCTGGCAATAACCTGTTTATCAGCCGTCACTTTTACCTCAGCCTGGCTGTCTGCGTGTTCCAGTGCCTTGGCTACAGAGTGCAGATTCCCCATGCCGTAATCAATGACTGCAATGCTTATTTGTCTGGACATAATCTTTTGTTTTAAAGTTACAAATTGCTAATTTATTAATGGTGTTATTATAAACTACCCTTGGTGGAAGGGATAGTGCCCTGCATGCGTGGATCCGGGCTGATGGCCATGCGTACGGCACGGCCAAAGGCCTTGAAAACGGTCTCAGCAATATGGTGACTGTTAGTGCCGCGAATATTGTCGATGTGCATGGTAACCAGTGCATGATTAACAAAGCCCTGAAAAAACTCGTGGAACAGTTCGGTATCAAAGTTGCCAATGGTTTCTCTGGGGTACACTGACTGATCTTCCAGCCCTGGACGACCGGAAAAATCAATCACTACCCGTGACAGTGCTTCATCCAGAGGGACATAGGCATGACCATAACGGGTAATGCCTTGTTTATCGCCCAATGCCTTACTCATGGCCATGCCCAGGGTAATGCCGATATCCTCTACCGTGTGGTGGGCATCAATGTCCAGATCACCCTCGGCCTTAACCGTAATGTCAATCATACCGTGACGGGCTATCTGATCCATCATGTGATCCAGAAAGGGGACGCCGGTATCAAAACTGCCTGCACCGGTACCGTCCAGGTTGATATCTACCTCGATACGGGTTTCATTGGTATCGCGTTTTACTGATGCCTGTCTAGCCATGGTCTTAACCTTTTGCCTGTAGGTAAAAAAGCTGTTACAAAAAGCTATTATAACGAAACTTTGTTCAGGAAACAGGCGTGTGGAATAGAAATTTGCAAACGGTGATCAGGAGCCTGTATTAAGAACAAGTCAAACATTAGTATTTGCTAAGATTATGGTTTTTTTTTAAACGGTTTTGTTATAAACTTGATATTTATCAATTTAATCAGGCATAAGTGGTTCGCTATGAGTGAGACGGAGCTGGATCTGGAGGTAAAGACGCCTCGCAGGAAAACACGACAGAATAAGATTGTTGATATTCTGGCCACAAAAGTTGCCTGTAAAGAATGTTCTTTACATCAGCTGTGTCTTCCAAGCTCCATTGACGGTAATGATCTGGAAAAACTGGATAATATTATCGAACGCAAACGGCCCCTGAAACGTAACGATCATCTGTTTCAGGTCGGTGGTCAGTTTACTTCCATTTATGTGGTTCGCTCCGGTTCTCTTAAAACCTATTCGCCCACGGTAGACGGCCAGGAACAGGTTACCGGTTTTCATCTGCCCGGTGAATTATTAGGTCTGGATGCGATTGGCAAGGGGATGCATCCCTGTGCAGCCAAAGCCCTGGAAACCACCAGTGTCTGTGAAGTACCTTTTGAAAACCTTGAGCTTCTGGCACAGGAATTACCCACCCTGCAGCATCAGCTGCTGCGTTTAATGAGTAAAGAGATTTTTGATGATCAGGAACTCATGTTATTGCTGGGTAAAAAGACGGCTGAGGCTCGGCTGTCGGCTTTTTTACTGAGTATTTCCCTGCGTTTTAAACAACGTGGTTTTTCTTCTTCTGAATTTTATCTCAGTATGTCGCGTAATGATATTGCCAATTATCTTGGTCTGGCCGTGGAGACCGTCAGTCGTATGTTTACCCGTTTTCAGGAAGACGGGATTATTGATGCTGAACGCAAGCATATTGTTATTAATGATCGGGAAGCTATGCAGCAGATTGCCGGCATTAATGAGTGCTGTGAAGATATGACGGCTGAAGAGACGCAATAAACGCTTTAAGATCGACCCGCCACTTAAAAAATCACAAATCCGCCATAATTTTCTGCAGATAGGTTTTTACTGTATCCGGCTCGAACGGCTTGTTGCAAATTCCTGAAACACCGGACTGCTGTACTGCCGCCAGGCGGTTGTGGTCGTTTTCACTGGTCACCATTAAAATAGGAATAGAGCTTTGTGAACTTTGTTCCCTGACGTATCGGGTCAGTTCTTCCCCATCCATTTCCGGCATATTGTAATCGGTGACAATTAAATCAAAAAAGTTGTTTTCAATAACAGGTATGGCATCATGTCCGTTAACGGCTTCCTGAAAAGAGGTAATACCCATTTTACCCAGTACTCTGCGAATGTGTTTGCGGGCCATGGCACTGTCATCCACCACCAGAACGTGAAACTCATTAAAATCAATTTCATGCATTTCACTGGCAGAGGGGTTAATAAAGTCCAGAGTATTATACAGAGCGCGTTTTAAATCCTTAAATTCAAAGGGCTTGGGCAGGATGGCAACGACACCGGCCTGGCGAACCGGATCCAGTTGCTCAAACGAGGTTTCACTGGAAATGAGCATAAAGGGTACCTGTTCAAGACGGGGATCATTGCGCATGGACACTACCAGATCGGTGCCGGTAATATCCGGGAGGTACAGTGCGCTGACCACCAGATCGGGTGCGCCTCTGGCCATAATGGCCTGGGCTTCAGTACCATTATGGGCAATGTGTACAGTATGCACCTGGGCATCCTGCAGGTTGCGCTGAATTATTTTAGCCTGCATGGCGGAAGGCTCGACGACCAGAATAACCAGATCGGAAATAGTGACTAAATTAGTATCCATTGAGGGTGTCTGTCTGTTGGTTTAATATTCTGAGTGTAGAATAAGCTGACAGAAAATCCAGTGATGATCTCTATAAACGTTGGTGCTGAGAAAATGGGATTATGGCTGGTAATATTTACGGATAATATCCAGCAATTGTTCCGGACTGATGGGCTTGGTCACAAAATCGTCCATGCCGATTTCCATGCAGGCCTTGCGATCATCCACGGTGGCATTGGCTGTCAGGGCAATAATGGGAATATGCTGACCTTCCGGTTCCTGCTGACGCCAGAGCCGGGTGGCTTCCAGACCGTTCATTTCCGGCATACGCATATCCATAAAAACCAGGTCAAAAGCGCTTTCATTCAGGGCATCTACGGCCTGTGCGCCATCTTCAACCCGGATGACTTCATGGCCGGCATCCTGCAGGAAGCTGCTGAGTACCATGGCATTAATATCTTCATCTTCGGCAATTAATATTTTCAGGGAGGTTTCCATGGGCTTGTTTAATTTGTCCTTGCTGATGGGTGATGTTTCAGGTGAGAGCAGTTCAATTAAAGTATCACCCAAACGTTCAAAATTAATGGGCTTGGTCACATAGGCATCAAAATAATCATTACCCAGCTCCTGTGCCCGGGCACGCTGGCCCAGATAGCCCAGGAATATTTTTTTGGCCCTGGCACCGGAAACGCATTCAATACGGGAAATCTGGCTGGCCAGTTTAATAGGCAGTTTGTGGCTGGCATCGTCGGATAAAATAACCAGGTCACAGTTACGGTATTGTGCTCGGGACTGCTCCATGCCGTTGAGCAGTTCCTGCTCAGAATGATAACGGGTAATATTCAGACCAAAGTAATTACAATAACGCTGGATCACTTCGTAGTTAGAATCATTGACCACCAGTACATCGGCGTTTTTACCCTTCAGGCGTTGTCTGTAACGTTCCTGGATGTTGCCTGCTTCTTTTACGGGCAGCGTCAGGGTGAACCAGAAATGGCTGCCTTTGCCGGGTTCACTGCTCAGGCCGATTTCACCTCCCATAAATTCCACCAGCTGCTTGGAAATGGTGGTACCCAGACCAGTACCGCCAAAACGATGGGGGGAAGTAGAATCCGCCTGGGTAAAACTATCAAAAATTTTCTGCTGTAATTCTTTGCTGATACCAATGCCGGTATCGATAATATCAAAACGCAGGCTGACCTGTTGGTCACTGGACTGATCAGCTATTCGGGTAACATTAAGAGACACCT
This sequence comes from Gammaproteobacteria bacterium, assembly GCA_027012135.1. Taxonomy (GTDB): domain Bacteria; phylum Pseudomonadota; class Gammaproteobacteria; order GRL18; family GRL18; genus JANELJ01. The sequence goes on along the minus strand of JALUZF010000084.1, from coordinate 11,889 downwards.
CGCCCTGATCCGTAAATTTAATGGCATTGCCGACCAGATTGAATAAAATCTGGCGGATGCGTTGACTGTCTCCAATAACGTAGGCAGGCAACTCAGGATCAATATAAACAATAAAGTCCAGGTTATGGTATTCAGCATTGGGAGAAAGTACCGCCAGTACTTCGTTGATGGTCTGGTGCAGATCAAAGCCGGACCGGGTCAGTTCCAGCTTATTGGCTTCAATCTTGGAAAAGTCCAGAATATCATCAATCAGGGCATGCAGAGACTTGGAAGCATCCAGCAGAGCCCGGGTATATTCCTGCTGTTCCTTGCTTAGTTGGGTGTTCTGCAAAAGGTGAGCTGTGCCGATAATACCGCTCATAGGGGTGCGAATTTCATGGCTCATGGTAGCCAGAAAATTGCTTTTGGCTCGGGTTGCCTGTTCAGCGGCTCTTTTGGCTTTATGCAGCTGTTTGATCATGGAGTACAGGTACAGCGGCATAAGCACCAGTACAAAAATCTGTGCACATGAGCTTAAACGGTTTATTATCCAGTCATTATTCAGGTACAGGACGATATTGTATTCCAGCATAACAAAGATGACGGCGGTTAATAAATAACTCAGTCCGTAACGGGTGCCGTAAGCAATATAGAGCCAGATATAAATAAGAATAAATTCACTGCCTGCCCCCCCGGTCAGGAATGCAGCATAGGATGTGCAGGAAATATCAAAAAACAGGGTTAAATAGCGTCTAAAATGTGATTCGGGGTTACGAAAAAGATCCAGTGTCAGTAAAATGGTTACGCTAAAATAAAAAGCGGCAAAATTGACAAAGGTGGTATAAGAGATATCAAACTCACCCCGGACTGTACCTAACCAGATATATAAAGACAGGATCAGCCCCAGGCTAAGGCGCACCATGGCTGAGTAAAACTCTTTGCCCTGCTTGACGATTGAAAAAGGATAAAGTTTCATTAATTCCATTTTATGTTTTGAGAGGACGGAATCCCTTCAGAATATTTAAATAATTTGCGTGTCGCACGTGCCCGTCAATAAATGGATGGATACTGATGCGTTTTAATAGGTTATTTTTACCTAATAAGCTCTGGATGTAAAATTTTTTATGAAAACCTCTACAAAAACTATAGAAATTACCGCTGAAAACAAGTGCAGTTTCTGTCCCGGCACCAAATGCTGTCAATATGTCACCCAGCAAATTGATTCACCACGCAAAAAAGATGATTTCCAGCTTATGCTCTGGCAGATATCGCATAAAAATGTGGAATTTTATAAAGATGAAGACGGCTGGTTTCTAATGTTTATTACACCCTGTGAACATCTGCTGGAAGATAGTGCCTGCGGAATTTATCATGAACGTCCGCAGATCTGCCGGGATTATTCCAACGATTATTGTGAATATGATTCTCCAGCGGAAGAGGGTTTTGAGCTGTACTTCAGAACTTACGATGAGTTGCTGGCATACTGTCGTAAACGTTTTAAACGCTGGGATAAAAAACTGAAAAAAATGGAAAAAGCCGGTTAAAGTGCATGAATCTGTTGCTGCTTCATGCCTGTGATTTTATTGCACCGGAAAGGGTTAGAATTGATGATTATCGTTTTATTCATTTAAAAAAGATAATAAAAATCGTAACAGGTGAACGAATTAAAGCCGGGTTGCTTAATGGCAATATCGGCTATGCTGAAGTTGAACAGCAAAATAATGAATATATTGAACTGACAGTTAAACTGACAGAGCAACCCCCTGCTGTATTGAATGTACATCTGGTACTGGCTCTGCCGCGACCTAAAATGTTAAAACGGATTTTTCAGACAATCAGTGCCATGGGTGTAAAACAGCTAAGCCTGATCCACAGTGCCAGAGTTGAAAAAAGCTACTGGCAGACTCCCTGGCTGCAGGCTGATAAAATGAACCAGCATCTGATCCTGGGCCTGGAGCAGGCCCAGGATACCATTTTACCCCAGGTTAATTTTTACCAGCGTTTTAAACCCTTTGTAGAGGATGTTCTGCCGGGACTGGCAATCGGGCGGCAGGCGGTAGCGGCTCATCCCGGACACGGAGATTTTTGTTTACAGCAGGTAAACAGACAACAGCCTGTTATTCTGGCTGTGGGTCCCGAAGGCGGCTTTAGTGACTACGAAGTCAATAAATTTACTCAGGCCGGCTTTAACCAATGTCAGATGGGTGAGCGGATTTTAAGAGTGGAAAATGCCATTCCGGTTTTACTGGGGCGTTTGTTGTATTAGGATAGAATTAAAAATGTACCAGATAAAAGTATTAATTATCAATTTTTCTCAATGGCTCTACCCCTGGCTGGGAGAAATTGCCATGGCTATTATGGCCACCCTGCTGGTGATCTATGGTCACAGTATTAACCGACTGGTAAAAAAACAAACCAGCGGTATGCACTTTATCTTTCGCACCCTGATTTTTATTTTATTGTGTACCTTCGGTTATGGAGCACTGTTAATCTATGTCACCCCAATACTCAGCCACATACTGGTCGGAGTGGGGATGATTTACCTGGGGCCTTTGATTGTGGGTATTTTTGTTACGCTCGGGGTTCTTGCGGAAAAAGAATAAGAGCAGCGTTCAGCGCTGAGAAAGAGCCAGAGCAAAAGGATTTATTCTCAAGTAAATGCAAAATATTTATAACATTTACTTGACGAAAGAAAAATGGATTTTATACTTTTTTTCTCAACGTTCAACGTTCAACGTTCAACGTTCAACGTTCAACGCTCAACGCTGCTCTTACGGCATTATCTCCTCAAATGAATGAATCGCCCGAAACTCCCCCACATCCTTAATATCTGCCTTGCTGTCAGGCCTGTAAATAGCCAGTAAGTGTCTGATGCCGTATTCTCCTGAAGAACGTAGTGCTGTTAGATTATCGTCAATTAACAGGGTACGGGCTGGATTGTATTTTTCTATTACGGCGAGTTTTTCCCAGAAGCTAACTTCTTCCTTGGGCAGGCCCAGTTCATGGGCGCTGATAATTTTATCCAGCAGTCCGGCCAGAGGGGTATTTTTCATTTTCAGAGCCAGGCTTTTCTGATGGGCATTTGTAACCAGAACCCTGCGTTTTCCCTGTTGAGCCAGGCGTTCCAGGAACTCTGTAACATAAGGGTGTACCTGGATCAGATGCTGGACTTCTTCTTTAAGCAGGGCAATATCCAGACCCAGTTCGTGGGTCCAGTAATCGATACAATACCAGTTAATAGTGCCTTCAATGGAACGAAAGCGCGGAATGAGTTCATCCAGGGCCTGCTCATTGGTCAGACCATTTTTTTCAGCGTACCGTCTGGGGACATGATCCAGCCAGAAATGATTATCAAAGTGGAGATCCAGCAAAGTGCCGTCCATGTCCAGAAAAACGCTGTCAATTTCACTCCAGTCCAACATTGGCTGTTCCTGTTTTCCATATAAAAAAACTGCTATTATAACATTGAGTAATTGTTCAGTATAACCCGGAATGGTTTAGTGACTAAGTGCAGGAGCTGTATTTCCGGGGTTTTGAAAACATGGATGTTTTCACAATCACGGGGATAAGAACTTTTTACAAAACAAGTTTTGAAAATTTCTAAACCGATACATGGAAGTACTTGAACGCCCCCGGAAATACAGCTCCTGCACTTAGTCACGGTCGGATACATGATATAATTACAGCATTCAATCAACTATATATACCACCATTTTATGGATTAAATACATCGTTAAAAAAATGACTCAAAACTTCAGCATACTAAAAAGGTTTTTTAGTGACCGATAAACTACCCAGGATAACAGCCAGCAAGATTATTGCAAAAAGCCGTTTGTTTCAGATTGAGCAAATGGAGATCACCTTCAGTAATGGTAATGAGGTTGAGTATGAGCGGCTGAAAGGCTCCAGCCGCGGCGGGGTGCTGGTGGTTGCGCTTAAAGATCCGCACACTGTTTATATGGTTCGGGAATACAGTGCGGGCGTCGAACGTTATGAGCTGATGTTTCCCAAGGGACGCATAGAAACTAATGAGCCTGTGGAAGAAGCGGCTAACCGGGAATTACAGGAAGAAATCGGTTTTGCGGCCCGCAAGCTGACACATATTAAATCTATGACATTGGCGCCTGGTTATATGGGTCACCTGACGCATGTGGTACTGGCAGAAGATCTGTATCCGGCACAGCTGGATGGTGATGAGCCGGAACCACTACAGGTGACCACCTGGCCTATTGCAGAATTTGAACAACTGGCTATGCAGAATGATGTCACAGAAGCCCGTACCATTGCTGCAGCCTTTATTATTCGTAGTTTGCTGGAACAGCGAGACTGATTATGTCTGAATCTGACCATTCAAAAAAAACTCAATATTCAGAACCAGAACTTTCGGAGGATTTAAAAATTGCCTTAAGAAACTGGATGCCTGAGATTATTGAGTTAACGCGTAATGTGGGGCAGAGTATTCTGGAGATTTACCGCTCCAGTTTTCAGGTAAATAATAAAAAAGACAATACTCCAGTAACCTGTGCTGATCTGGCCGCTAATGAGCAGATTGTAAAAAGTCTCTCTTTATTAACCCCGGATATTCCTGTTCTATCAGAAGAATCAGATGAAGTGGATTTTGCCCGGAGACAAAGCTGGGAAACCTACTGGTTGGTGGATCCGCTGGACGGTACCCGGGCCTTTATTGAACGCAGTGGGGAGTTCAGTATTAATATCGCCCTGATCCACCGGCACTATCCCGTTATTGGTGTGGTGTACAGCCCGGTACGGCAGGTCTGTTATTATGCCTGTATACAGAACGGTGCCTTCAGGCTGGAAAATAATGATGAGGCCAGACCGCTGCATGTCAGAGAACACTGCCCTGATTACCCCATGATAGCCGGTACCCGTTCTTCCCGCAGTCCGGCATTGCTGGCCTACCTAAAAAATGTGGAGAAGCATTTTAAGGGCTATGGCATGACGTTTCTGGGCAGCTCACTAAAATCCTGCCTGATAGCAGAAGGCAAGGCCGACCTTTACGTCCGTCTGGGGCCTACTTCAGAATGGGATACTGCTGCTGCCCAGTGCATTGTCGAAGAAGCCGGCGGCCGAATTACAGATTTGCAGATGCAGCGTCTGAGTTACAATAACAAAGATTCCCTGCTAAACCCTCATTTTTTTGTCTTTGGTGATAAAAGCATCCACTGGGAAAAATTCCTCCCCTGAACCGGAAATTCTTGATCACCTAAAACCTGTCACCTAAAACCCAAAACCTACTCCCTGTCTCTTAAAACTCAATATCTGAAAATACCTCATCCCCGGCACTGCCGTCACTCATACGGATCTTCAGCTGCAGATTATTGTAGGAGTCGGCATATTCGAGAGCGGTTTTAACATCAATGGTGCCGGCCTTATACATTTTGTACAGTACTTCATCAAAGGTCGCCATACCGTATTTAGCACCCTGTTCCATAGCCTCGGGCAGTTTTTCCAGTTTACCCTGCTGCAGAATCTCAGTGACATAGGGCGTATTAATCAGTACTTCCACGGCAGGGTAGAGATTACCGTCCTTGCCAGGGATCAGACGTTGAGAAATAATAGCCCGCAGGTTTCTGGATAAATCTTCGGATAACTGGCGGTGGGCATTTTTAGGGAAAAAGTTAAAAATACGATCCAGAGACTGCAGGGCATTACTGGCATGCAGGGTGGTTAAACACAGGTGGCCGGTATCCGCATAAGCCATGGCATGTTCCATGGTTACAGAATCCCGAACCTCCCCGATAAGGATCACATCAGGTGCTTCACGCATGGCATTTTTCAGAGCATTACTGTAGTTCAGGGTATCCAGGCCGACTTCCCGCTGATTAACAATGGCTTTTTTATGGGAATGAATAAACTCCACTGGATCTTCAATGGTCAGGATATGGCCGCCAATATTGGCATTTCGATAACCGATCATGGCCGCCAGCGAGGTGGACTTGCCTGAACCGGTAGCTCCGACCACTATTATCAGGCCGTTTTTATGAGCCACCAGGTCATTCAGAATAGGCGGCAGGTTAATATCTGACACCCTGGGAATTTCAGTTTTAATGTGACGGATAACAAGGGCAATATCGCCACGCTGACGAAAAGCATTAGCACGAAAACGGCCAATTTCAGGCAGGGAAATGGCAAAATTCAGCTCCAGAGTATCATGGAATTCCTGTAGTTTTTCTTCATCAACCAGGTTAAATAAAATAGCCTGGACCTGTTCCGATGTGAGTTTCTGTTTACTGACCGGGCGCAGTTTTCCCATTACCTTCATGGAAACATTGGCATGGGTACTGAAAAACAGGTCAGATGCTTCTTCATCCACCATTAACTGGAGAAATTTGCTTATATCCATTGCAAGATACCTTCATTAACTGCGTATATGAGTTTTTGGCTTTTATTATTTAGATTTAAATGCCTGTTCCAGAATTATAGCAATAAAGATTATTAATGACAGGTAAGCAGAGAAAAGCTGTGAAGCAGTTAACCGGATTGAGGAATAGAAAAGAAAATTGTAACTGCTCAGGGTATTTAGATTTTGTGCCAGTTCAAGGCACAATAGCTTCGCTACCTCAAGAGGTGCACGGAAAATGTGAGCGTGTATTAATACGTGACTATTTGAGTACGAAAATAACGCATCTCTTACCTACAAGAGTGGTGCAAACGATGAATACGCTGAGTAGTTACAGAAAATTACTGGTCGTAAACAGACATAATAGCTTTAAGTTCCTGCAGTACAATTTGCTGTTCTTCCGGCTGCAGTTCTGCAGTAATACTGGTGGGCTGATTGTTTTCCATGGCCTGGATGGTGGCATTCACTGAATCACAGCCGCTCTGACAGATAACTTCCAGATATTGAGCAAGTTTTTGATGATCCATACTTTGATAGTCTTAGTCTGCAAGTTACAAAATAAATAAAAATGGTTATTTATTATACACAATTAGTATTTACTTGAAAACTGATGTGCTGGGAAGTTGCTCAGCTGTGTTTTATTTCATAATATTATATGTAATACTCAGCTGAAATATCTACAAACGGCTTATTAACAATGAGTCGTTAAGCGTCTGCTATTCAGATGAAGGAACCATTTATGAAAAAAACGGTATTACTCTTTACCCTGTCACTCAGTTTTCTGTTTTCCAGCTTTTCTTTTGCCTTTGGTCCTGAAGGTGACAGTTCAGAAAATGTCATCAAGTACCGGCAATATGTTATGACTGCCATGTCCAATCACTTTAAAGCCCTTAAATTTCTGGCCACAGGCCGGATCAGCCAGCCTGATCAATGGCTGCCCCATGCCCGATCCATGGTTGATATGGCCAATATGATTGAAAGTGTCTTCCCTCCGGAATCTGATTTTGGTGATACTGAAGCCAAAGAGGAAATCTGGGAAAACAAAGGTGATTTTAATCAGAAAGCACTGAAGCTTATTAAAGCCAGTGAAACCATGGTCAGGCTGATTGAAGCTAACGAGCGTGATAAGGCTTTAGAACAGGTTAAAGAGATTAGTAATACCTGTAAAGCCTGTCATAAGAAGTATCGTGAACTTTAAGTTAATCGGTTTGACTGCTTAAAGTTAGTTGTATTTTCTGCCTTGAGCCAGCAAAACCTGGTTTTGCTATTTTTAAAGGAGTTGTATCTACATGCAAAAAGCCCTGTTAATTGATCCGGACAAGTGCACGGATGTCTGCAATGTGAACTGGCCTGTTCTTATGAACATGAAGGCGTGTTCAACCCTTCCAGATCCCGTATCCGGGTATTTACTTTTCATCAGGAAGGCCGTTTTGTTCCCTATACCTGTACCCAGTGCGCTGAGGCATGGTGCCAGCAGGCCTGTCCAGTGGATGCCATTACCCTCAATAGCGAAACCGGAGCTAAGGATGTTAATGACAGTGCCTGTGTAGGCTGTAAAGTCTGTACTATTGCCTGTCCTTTCGGCACCGTTAATTATAATCATTCTACCGGTAAGGTCATTAAGTGTGATTTATGCGGTGGTGATCCAAAATGTGTATCGGCCTGTCCTACGCAGGCGATTGTTTATGTCGATGCGGATCAAACCGGTTATGAGAAAATGCGTCAATGGGCCAAAGAAACGGATAATAATCCGTCGGCCTCTGCATAATATTCAAAATCACTTTCATGCGTACAAATTTTAAAGCCAATGTTATCTAATATAAAGAAAAACGGGCTTTAACGGATAGGAGAAATCGAATGTCCTGGACTGGAAAAATCCTTCGTGTAAACCTGACAGAAGGGTCTGTCAATGCAGAACCTCTGAATATGGAATGGGCTCAGCAATACCTGGGTCAGCGTGGTCTGGCCAGCAAATACCTGGTAGAAGAAACTGACCCTAAATGTGATCCCCTGGGGCCGGATAATAAAATGATTATGGCCACCGGGCCTTTAACCGGTACTATGGCTGCCACCGGCGGACGCTATTCCGTTGTCACCAAAAGCCCGTTGACCAATTGCATTGCCTGTTCTAATTCCGGTGGCTTTATCGGTGCTGAAATGAAGCATGCCGGCTGGGATATGATTATTTTTGAAGGTAAATCACCTTCACCGGTCTATCTTTATGTGGAAGACGATCATGCTGAACTGGTGGATGCTTCCGAAATCTGGGGTACCTCCGTCTGGTATACCGATGAATGGCTGCATAACAGGTACCAGGATCCCCTGCTGCGTATCTCAGCGGTAGGGCGCTCTGCAGAATCCGGCTGTCTGTATGCCGGTATTATCAATGATCTGCATCGTGCTGCAGGACGTTCCGGTGTGGGTACGGTAATGGCGTCCAAAAATCTGAAGGCCGTTGCTGTACGTGGCACCCTGGGTGTGGGCAATATTAAGGATCCTGCCCGTTTTATGCAGGTGGTTAATGAGAACAAGGTTATTCTGGCAGAAAATCCGGTTACCGGTCAGGGGCTGCCCGCCTATGGTACCCAGGTGCTGATGAATGTGATTAATGAAATTGGGGCATTACCTGCCAGAAACATGCAGGAAGTACAGTTTGATGGTGCCCATGATATTTCCGGGGAAGCCATGCACGAACCGCGCAAGAGTGATGGCAAACCTAATCTGACGACGAATGCGGCCTGTTTTGGCTGTACTATTGCCTGTGGTCGTATTTCCACCATTGATAAAGGCCACTTTACGGTGGAAAACAAGGCTAAATACTGGGGTAATTCCGGGGGACTGGAATATGAAGCAGCCTGGGCTCTGGGTGCAGATACTGAAGTCAATGATCTGGACGCCCTGACCTATGCCAACTTCCTGTGTAATGAAGATGGTTATGATCCCATTACCTTTGGTGCCACCGTTGCGGCTGCCATGGAACTATATGAAATGGGCGTTATTACCGATGAGCAGACCGGTGGTGTTGCCTTTAACTTTGGTTCTGCCGAAGCACTGGCCAAAGCCGCAGAATGGGTGGCTACCGGTGAAGGTTTTGGTAAGGAACTGGCACTGGGTTCAAAACGTTTATGTGAGAAATACGGGCATCCCGAGTTGTCTATGACCGTTAAGGGTCAGGAATTCCCGGCTTATGATCCTCGTGGTATACAGGGTATCGGTCTGAACTATGCCACTTCCAACCGCGGTGCCTGCCATGTGCGTGGTTATACCGTTGCCTCAGAAGTGCTGGGTGTCCCGGTTAAGACCGATCCGCTGGTGACTGAAGGCAAACCGGAACTGGTTAAGGCATTCCAGGATGCAACGGCTGCTGTAGATTCCAGCGGTTTATGTCTGTTTACCACCTTTGCCTGGGATATGACCAATATTGCTCCTCAGCTGGATGCTGCCTGCGAAGGTGAATGGACACCGGAAAAACTGGTGGAACTGGGTGAACGGGTCTGGAATATGGAACGTCAGTACAATATGCAGGCCGGTGTAACCAAAGCCGATGATACCCTTCCGGAACGACTGAAGAGTGAAGAGGGTGCAGCACGAACCGGCCCCGCCAAAGGCCGTTATTCAGAGGTGGAAAAAATGCTGCCTGAATATTATGAAAAGCGCGGCTGGAATGAAGACGGTGTACCTACCGATGAGACACTGAATCGTCTGGGGCTATAAATCAAGTCCGTATCCGGGTGTGATAGCACCTTTCTAAAGATGCCGTGAATCCATCCATGCTGCCGAAACTTTAGAAAGGCACTATCACACCTGGATACTCAGAGTATATTTCAAGTAACTCCCATGCTTTTATTCCCTCTCCCTTCGGGAGAGGGACAGGGTGAGGGCTACTAAACACTCATTCACCAGGAATCAATCAATGCAATATATTGTAGCAGGAGCAGGCCCGGCCGGTGTGGTGGCCTGTGAAACTATTCGTAAACTCTCCCCGGATGCCTCCATAACGCTTATTGGTGCAGAACCGGAGCCGCCTTATTCACGTATGGCCATTCCCTATCTGTTAAGTGAAAAAATTGCTGAACAGGGCACTCATTTACGCAAAACCGAAGGTTATTATGAACAGCTGAATATCAAGCGATTACAGCAGCGTATCAGCGGTATTGATGCATCAGCTAAACAGCTTAAACTGGATAATGGTGAGTCACCTGATTTTGACCGTTTACTGCTGGCAACCGGCGCAATACCGATTAACCCGCCCATACCGGGCGTGGATCTGGAGGGCGTACGGCACTGCTGGACTCTGGAGGATGCCCGGGAAATTGCTGCAAGAGCAAAAAGCGGTTCATCGGTCGTACTGATGGGGGCCGGTTTTATCGGCTGTATTATTCTGGAGTCGCTGGTTAAGCGGGGTGTCAGCCTGACTGTGGTTGAGCGCGGTGACCGGATGGTGCCGCGTATGATGGATGATACGGCAGGCAATATGCTTAAACAATGGTGTGTGGACAGGGGCGTACGGGTACTGACCAGTCATAGTGTTACCTCCATTGAAGCCGGTGAGCCTCTGTCCGTCGTACTGGATTCCGGAGAAAGTCTGTCGGCTGATCTGGTGATTTCAGCCACTGGTGTACGTTCCAATATTGATTATCTGCAGGACAGCGGCATTGAAACCGATCAGGGTATTCTGGTTAACGGTTATCTGCAGACCAGTCATCCGGCCGTTTATGCAGCCGGCGATGTGGCTCAGGGACGGGACTTTTCCACCGGTGAATTTACTGTGCAGGCCATCCAGCCCACTGCTGTGGAACATGGCCGGGTGGCTGCAACTAATATGGTGCAGGACAATACCCTGGAGCATCAGGGCAGTCTGAATATGAATGTTCTGGATACTCTGGGCTTAATCTCCACCTCATTTGGTCAGTGGATGGGTGTCACCGGAGGTGATTCAGTCTGCATCGTGGACAGGGAGCGTTATAAATATCTTAACCTGCAGTTTAAAGACGATGTACTGGTGGGTATCAGCAGCCTGGGGCATACTGAAAATATCGGTGTGGCCCGGGGTTTAATACGCGGAAAAGTCTCTCTTGGACAATGGAAAGGCCGTCTGCAGAAAAATCCGGAACGGCTGATGGAAGCCTGGCTGGCCTGTTCTGTCGGTGTTGCCTGATTGTCGGGTATAGTTGGGAATAATTGGGAATTTTGATTTTATGAAAATCACCTTAAAATGCTTCGCGTTTCTGGCAAAACACCTGCCCTCACATGCTCAGCGTAATGCGGCAGAAATTGAAATTGAAGAGGGCACCAGTATCAATGATGTCATAGATGCCTGGCATATTGATCGTGAGGATGCTTACCTGGTGATCCTTAACGGTGTCTATGTCTGCGGTGAAGACCGGGATACAACCCTGTTAAAAGAAGGTGATACCCTGGCACTCTGGCCGGAAGTGGCCGGCGGTTAGTAAAGACGTTATTAATTCTGCCAGTTCTTCTGATTTTCATGCTTCTGTATGGGAATCCACTCTTGTACTGTTTGATTAACTTTTCCGTTAAGAATAATT
>JALUZF010000083.1 GCA_027012135.1 Gammaproteobacteria bacterium | reverse complement strand
GTAATGTTGTTTAATAAAACTATGAGTATTATTCAACATTTATCCGATAACCCATTATTTTTTTTTATTATTGTTTTTTTCTTTAGCCTGGCAGTCGGCAGCTTCTTAAACGTAGTGATCTATCGACTGCCAATTATGCTTAAACGTGAATGGAAGTCCGATTGCCTTGGTTTTCTTGCTGAAGAACTCGAAGATAAGGATCTTCAGAAAAAATATTCTAATGCAGAAGATAAAACCCCTTTTAACCTCTCTGTTCCTCGTTCCCGCTGTCCATCCTGCGGGCATCAGATAAGTGCACTGGAAAATATTCCGGTTATTTCCTGGTTGTTTTTAAGAGCTAAGTGTTCCCAGTGTGGTACTGCCATATCCATTCGTTATCCGCTAATCGAACTAACTACGGCATTGCTTTCTGTACTGCTTGCCTGGACTTTCGGCGTACAGTGGTTTACCCTTGCAGCGATCATTCTGACCTGGGCATTAATTGTCCTGACCGTTATTGATTTTGATACTCAGTTATTACCGGATAATATTACCCTGCCCTTTTTATGGCTGGGCATTTTATTAAGTTTAACCGGGATATCGCCCATCAGTCTGACAGATAGTGTGATTGGCGCTATAGCTGGTTACATGGTTTTATGGACAGTATATCAATTATTTAAACTGGTTACCGGTAAAGAAGGCATGGGTTTTGGTGATTTCAAATTACTGGCCTTACTCGGCGCCTGGCTGGGCTGGCAGGCTCTGCCGATGATACTGCTCCTTTCTGCCCTGGTTGGCTCTATTGTAGGGATCAGTCTAATTCTGCTTCTTGGACGGGATAAAAACATCCCCATTCCATTCGGTCCTTACCTGGCGGCAGCCGGTTTTATTGCCCTGCTCTGGGGTGATCAAATTAAACAGGCTTATTTTACTTATATGAGTCTGTAATACATGTCTGGAACCTTAAATCCAGGAGTATTAAGCATTGCCCTGACCGGTGGCATTGGCAGCGGCAAAAGCGCAGTGGCCGATATTTTCTACCAACTGGGCAAAGATCAGGGCTTAGAACTGATCGATTCGGATCAGATCGCCCGCCATTTATTACAGGGTTCTATTTATCACTCTCCTTCCCAGGCATTGTTGAAAGTTAAGGAACTGTTTGGTGATGAGCTGTTTGAACCTGATACCGGTGAACTTAACCGGGCTATACTGCGAAAAAAGGTATTTAATTCTCCTGTACATAAAAAGCAGCTCGAAGCTCTACTTCATCCCCTGGTCTATCAGTCAATTTTTGAGCAACTAGAGTCTTACCGCAAACAGGACAATATCCATATTGTTATTACCGCCATCCCCCTGTTCTTTGAAACAGCTTATCAAACGGAACGAAGTCAATATTTTGATCGTATTCTGGTAGTGGATATTCCCGAAGATATGCAGTTACAACGCAGCATAAAAAGAGACCATTGTTCTAAAAAGTTAATCCAGCAGATCATAGACAGTCAGATTGACCGCAATACCCGTCTGAAACAGGCAGATGATATTATTGATAACTCTGGAACACCTCAGCAGTTAAAGTCCAGAGTTAACGAACTCTTGCAGTTTTATCAAAAATTAGCAGGCAGGCAATAAATCATTAACCAGTAGAAATAAGCCATTAACCAGCATGAAACAAGTCACAGAAAAACGCTTTGACTATAGGCCACCAATAGTGAAACAGTTGCAAGCCTGTCCTAGATATTGGACAATAGGAGTTTATTAGTCATTGCTGTTTTTGACAACAGCGATAACAATAGCAATGATGAGCCTTCCAGACAGGAAATATTGAATAACGTGACAGATTCAACCATTTACGAGTTACCTCTTAATGAACGGATCCGAACTCTCCTGCGTCTGGAGTTTCTGTTTCAACAGGCCCGTTATTCCATGCGCGGCTATACTGTCTGGGACAGCAGGGCGACCATCAGCCATATTCTTGATATTTTAAGCATTATGAGTCGTATTGATTTGCGCATGGAGCTTATCAAGGAGCTGGAACGTCTGGCTTCCGCCTTACTGGCTATCAGTTCCAGTCCGGGAGTTGATCCGACCATCCTGGAAGACACACTGAAACAAATTGAAAAATACCTCAATACACTCAGAAGCAAAAAAAGCAATGCCCAGGACAAACTGACTAACAACGAATTACTTAAACTGATCCGTCAGCGTGATACTATTCCAGGCGGCACCTGCGATTTTGATCTGCCGATTTATCATTTCTGGCTAAAGCAGCCTGCCGAACATCGCATTGAAATTCTGGAATCCTGGTTAATGCAGCTGGATTATTATCGCTTATCCATAAACCTGATCCTTAGCCTGTTAAGAGAAAGCAGTATCCAGAGTCCGGCAACGGCTAAACAGGGTTTCTTTCAGCAGTCCCTGGATACCAGTATCCCGTTTCAGTTAATTCGGGTTCTGGTTCCTGCAGAAGTTGATTATTATGCTGAAATCAGTGGGGGTAAACATCGTTTCAGTGTGCGTTTTATGACACCTGTTAATAATGAACGGCCTGTTCCCTATACGGAAGATATTGATTTTCAGTTATCCTGTTGTGCTTTGTGAAGAGCAGGTTAGAGGTTTAGGGGCAAGGTTTTAGGTGGAAAGCATGAAAGAATTATTGATAAAGTGTCCTACCTGTTCCAGGGAGCATGATTACTATCAGTCTAAACCCTGGAGTCCTTTTTGCTGTGAGCGTTGTAAATTGATTGATCTGGGAGCCTGGGCCAGTGAGGAGCACAGGATTAAGGGAGAACCGGCTGCGATTAAGAATCATGAAGATTTATCAAATGATGATATTAATTTTCATTAAATCCCTCCCCAGGAGATAGAACGTCCTGTAAAATATTAGTTAGTTTGTGTTAAACATAAATTCTGCCCGATATTCTTTCTGGGTGGATTTAAGACGAATAGTGGCTATCCAGCTACTACTTTTTCTGTTTTTTGCTGTAATTCTGGCTGTAGCCACCCAGTGTTCCGGTACAGGCAGCTTATCATTCCTGTCCGGAGATAATAAAACTGTTTGGATATCTGTATTAGCTCCTGTATTAGTCTGTTCCTGTAATAACACGGCCAGAGATTCTATACCTTCAAAATCAAAACCGCTGGCCTTAACGCTCAGCAGGTATTCATGTTGTTCCGCATTTAATACAGTAATAGACAGGCTCAGACGCTGAAACTCGCCATTGCTGACAATGGAAGCACTGCACACCGAAGTCATGGGATTACAGAGCGGGTTACTGCCCAGCTTTACGGTTTTATCCGAGTTTTCATCCAGGAAATCGGCAAAATCCTGAATAAATGAAATGGCAATAAAAATAACCACGCTCAGCGCAAGCAGACGGACATATTTATTATTAAAAAATGATTTATTCATTTATTTTACCCGCTTTCTTTACCTGATTATCCAAAATTTCGTATTCCTGCAACACCCTGTGCTCCATAAAGCCCGGCCTGTGCTACATCTTCTATCTGTACGCCGCCCAGGGCATACACCGGCATAGTGGCCAGTTCAGTTAATAGCCCGAACGGTTCCCAGCCCAGAGGCGGTTGTTCGGGATGGGAGCGGGTTTTCTGCACCGGTGACAGCGTAATAAAATCCAGTTTTAGAGCATTGGCCCACTCTATTTCGTCCTGGTTATGACAGGAAGCAGAAATCAGCTTTTCCGGGTAAGTTTTTTTATACTGTGCAATCAATGCATCATTAAATAAGTGTCTGCTGGTCAAATGCAAACCGGCGGATTGCTGATGCAGATAATCCGGTAACTGCATCGATGAATTAAACAGGATCCGAACCTTATTTCTTTCTTTTTCCATCATCTGTTTAACGGTTTCTTCCAGGACTTTACCAGACAGAGATTTTAAACGTATCTGTACCAGCTGATACTTATCCAGCAGTACCTTTATGGCAGAAACCGCCATGGTCGGTGTCTGAAAATCAGCACTAATAGCATAAACAGGGGGTAATTGCAGGGCATTTATTATAGCTGCATTGGCGGCCGGAAAAGCGTATTGCCTGAGCTGACTAATGGGCACCCACTGTATCAGCTGGCCTTCTGCCCCGGTGGATACAGTATTGTCCGGATACTTATAACCACCAGAAGTTTCAAACCGCTCAACCCGATAAGTATCCAGTAAAACACTTTTGTCTTTATAGTGGTGCGATAATTTAATTAAAGGCCGGCTGGAAAGAATATTAATACCCAGTTCTTCCTGTATTTCCCGCTTTAATGCCGCTTCAATGGTTTCTCCAGGCTCAACCTTGCCGCCGGGAAATTCCCATAAACCGCCCTGATGCACATGCTCAGGTCGTTTTGAGATCAGCACCTTATGGTCTTTTACGAGAGCCGCAACAGCAACATGCAGCCGTTGCTGTTTCTGATGAACATCTGTCATATTCGAGCCTGGCATTATCAGGTGCGGTACTCGGCATTAATTTTCACATAATCATAGGACAGATCACAGGTCCATATAGTGGTCTCAGCAGCACCGCGTTTTAAATCAACCCGAACGGTAATTTCATCCTGATCCATAACCGCCTGTCCGCGTGCTTCAGTGTAATCTTCTGCCCGTCCACCGTTACGTACCAGGCAGACATCATCAAGAAAAATTTCCAGAGAATTAATATCCAGGTTTTTAATTCCGGAGCGGCCTACCGCAGCCAGAATTCGTCCCCAGTTGGGATCACTGGCAAAAAAAGCGGTTTTAACTAATGGAGAATGAGCAATTGTATAGGCGACTGCATCACATTCCTGTGCATCTGCTGCACTCTGAATATGAATATTAATCAGCTTGGTGGCCCCTTCACCATCCAGAACAATGGCACGTGCCAGCTGTTCCATAACCTCGGTCACAGCATTTTGCAGCTGCTTATATTCCAGACTATCCTGTCCATCAATAACCGCTATTTCAGCTTTGCCTGTGGCTACCAGCATACAGGAGTCATTAGTTGAGGTATCACCATCCACCGTGATCCGGTTAAAGGAATGATCCGCTGCCTGTTTCAGCATACTTTGCAGAACATCAGGAGTCACCGGGGCATCGGTTGCCACATAAGCCAGCATGGTGGCCATATCAGGCCGGATCATGCCGGAGCCTTTGGAAATGCCGGTAATGGTAATGGTTTTGCCCTGCAGTTCTATTTGCCGGGAGGCGCCTTTGGTGCAGGTATCAGTGGTTAAAATACCCTGGGCAGCATCGACCCAGCCGTCTTCTGACAGAATGTCCAGGGCGGCGGGTAAAGCATTTAAAATTTTATCTGTCGGAAGGCTTTCACCTATAACACCGGTTGAAAAAGGTAGTATGGATGAAGGCTCAGTATCGGTCAGCTCTGCCAACCGGGTACAGGTAGCCATAGCATCCTGCATACCCTGTTCGCCGGTACCGGCATTGGCATTACCGGTATTGGTTACAAAATAACGTGTTGTGCCGGTCTGTAAATGCGCTTTGCAGATATGGACAGGAGCGGCACAAAAAGCATTTTGGGTAAATACGCCTGCAACCGATGCATTGTCAGCTAACTGCATAACAACCAGATCTTTTCGACCCGGGACTTTAATGCCGGCACTGGTGGTACCGAGTTTAAAACCGGGGACGGGGTGCATTTTGGGTAGATTGATGGTGATAGACATGACTGGAACCTTTTTTGATGCGGCTTGTGCTTTATTTACCCCCTCACCCTAACCCTCTCCCAATGGGAGAGGGGATAAATAGATGGATACTAACTGACCTTACCGCAGCACTGCTTATACTTTTTACCGGAACCACAGGGACAGGGCTGGTTACGGCCGATTTTCTGGCCTTCTCGGACAAAAGGCTGAGCTCTTGCCGGCTTTTCTTCAGCTACTTCCTGGGCAACTTCTTCTTCGCCTTCCAGAGTATTAAATTCATCGTGCTGGAACTGCATTTCAGGCTGTTCGTGATGTTCAAATTCGGCAATATCTGGTTCTTCACGGATCTGGATAATGCTTAAACGCACAATAACATCGTGTTTGATCCGATCCAGCAGATCGGTAAACAGTTCAAAGGATTCCCGTTTGTATTCCTGCTTGGGATTTTTCTGAGCATAACCACGCAGACCAATACCCTTACGCAGATAATCCATAGCCGCCAGATGTTCTTTCCAGAGGGTATCAAGTACTTCCAGCATAACGCCCTTTTCAACCCGGCGCATCATATCCGAACCAATCAGTTCTTCTTTCTGGTTAAATTCCTTAACCAGAGCATCCAGAATTTTCTCTCTTAAAGGTTCTTCATGCAGGTTATCGTCTTCTGCCAGCCATTGGGCTATAGGCAATTCCAGAGCAAATTCGTTTTTAAGACCTTCTTCCAGGCCGGGAATATCCCATTGTTCTTCAATACTCTCCGGTGGTATATACTGATCAATAAACTGGTTAATTACATCCCTGCGGATTTCCACAATCAGATCAGACACATCTTCTGTGGCCATTAACTCATTACGCTGCTCGTAAATTACCTTACGCTGGTCATTGGCGACATCATCGTATTCCAGCAATTGCTTACGAATATCAAAGTTATGGCCTTCCACTTTACGCTGGGCATTTTCAATGGAACGACTGACCCATTTATGTTCAATAGCTTCACCTTTTTCCATACCCAGTTTACGCATTAAGCCGGCCATTTTATCGGAGGCAAAAATACGCATCAGCGAGTCATCCAGCGACAGATAGAAACGTGACGAACCCGCATCCCCCTGACGGCCGGAACGACCTCTTAACTGGTTATCAATACGGCGCGATTCATGCCGTTCAGTACCAATAATATGCAGACCGCCGCTGGCCAGTACCTGCTCATGGCGTTTCTGCCACTCTTCACGCATTTTAGCGATAGTCGCCTCATCGGGATCATCCAGCTTGGCGATTTCTGCCTCAACATTACCACCCAGCACAATATCGGTACCACGACCGGCCATATTGGTGGCAATGGTAACCGCCCCCGGCGCACCGGCCTGAGCAATAATATCGGCTTCACGGGCATGCTGCTTGGCATTGAGCACCTCGTGCTGAATGCCTGCCTTATTCAGGGCATTGGATAATAATTCAGATACTTCAATAGAAGCTGTACCCACCAGAACCGGCTGGCCCCGGGACTGACAATCCTTAATATCTTCAATAATGGCATCAAACTTTTCATCCTGGGTCAGATAGACCAGATCGCCATGATCAATACGCTGCATGGGTTTATTGGTCGGAATCACAATAACTTCCAGACCATAAATCTCATGGAATTCAAAGGCTTCAGTATCAGCCGTACCGGTCATACCGGACAGCTTATTGTATAAACGGAACAGATTCTGGAAGGTAATGGATGCCAGAGTCTGGTTCTCAACCTGAACAGGGACTCCTTCCTTGGCTTCCACTGCCTGATGCAGACCGTCAGACCAGCGTCGACCAGGCATGGTACGGCCGGTAAACTCATCCACAATAACCACTTCGCCATTGCTGACAATATAGTCCACGTTTTTGGTAAACAGACTGTGTGCCCGCAGGGCTGCGTTAACATGATGCATGAGCATAATATTAGCCGGGTCATACAGACTTTCATTTTCGTTCAGCAGGCCTTCTTCCACCAGCAGTTCTTCAACTTTCTGATGACCGGCATTGGACAGCAATACCTGCTTGTCTTTTTCATTAACACTATAATCCCCCGGCGGTTCTTCCTGTTCGTCCAGGGATTCAACCACTTCCTGTTTTTCCAGTTTGGGGATCAGCTTGTTCACACGCTGATAGACTTCGGAATTGTCTTCAGCCGGGCCGGAAATAATTAACGGAGTTCTGGCTTCATCAATTAAAATAGAGTCTACTTCATCGACAATGGCAAAATTGAGTTTACGCTGTACTTTTTCATCAATGGAAAAAGCCATATTATCGCGCAGATAATCAAAGCCGAATTCATTATTGGTGCCGTAGGTAATATCACAGGCATAGGCCTCGCGTTTCTGTTCATTATCCTGACCGGACAGGATAACGCCTACTGACATGCCCAGAAAATTGTACAGTTTACCCATCCATTTGGAGTCACGTTCTGCCAGGTAATCATTAACCGTGACCACATGCACACCGTCACCGCTTAAGGCATTAAGATATACTGCCAGGGTGGCCATCAGGGTTTTACCTTCACCGGTACGCATTTCGGCAATTCGACCTTCATGCAATACCATACCGCCGATAAGCTGAACATCAAAATGCCGCATACCCATTACCCGGCGACTGGCTTCGCGTACTACAGCAAAGGCTTCGGGCAGTAGATCGTCCAGTGCTTTACCATCTTTGAGCTGCTGACGAAATTCATCCGTCTTAGCCTGCAGCTGTTCATCACTGAGACTCTGTATTCCCTCTTCCAGTGCATTGATTTTATCAACGATTTTAGAATAACGTTTTATTTCCCGGTCATTGCGGCTACCGAAAAGTTTTCTGAATATTTTTGCGACCATAATTCTTTTTGTTTAAATGTTGTAGTATCAGACCTTAACTTCAAATTTGACCTCAAAAAAATGCTTTGGTGCCATTCTCTGAAATAAAAACCTGAAGAAAAAGTCTAAATATAAATTTTTTAGATCGGACAAGCATACCACAAACCGGTACTAATGAGTTACATATGGGGATAATATTCTGTAAATAGAAGGGGTATTTTTGTTCTTTCCCAAACAATATTTTCCAGTCTGTTCATAAGAAATGAAAATATTGTTTGAGTGAGCCGTTAACGTTTTGCTGTTACAATATATTTACGGGGGTTTACCTGCTTACCATTACGCAAAACCTCGTAGTGAACATGGGGCCCCGTAGAGCGTCCCGTTGAACCCATAGAGGCAATTACCTGTCCCTGTTTGACTATATCACCCACTTTAACTGACACACTTTTGTTATGCCCGTAACGGGTAGAAATACCGTACCCGTGGTCGATTTCCAGCATTTTTCCATAACCAGGTTTCTTTTCCACTTTTGTCACAATACCGTCTGCGGTTGCGATAACCGGCGCACCGAGTTTTGAAGCTACATCCATACCTTTGTGCATTTTCTTTTTACCCGTAAACGGGTCTTTTCTTATACCATAATAAGAGGATATACGGCCCTCGGTTACCGGTTTACCTGTGGGTGTAGTAACACTCTGAAAATGTTCTGATATCAGAATTTTTTCCAGTATATCCAGTTGCCTGCTACGGTTATCAATATCCTTTGATATCTTGTCCAGTCGTTTAACAAAATCCCGGTAACGGATATCCTGAATAACTTCACCCGGTTCTACCGGACCACCCACAGCAGGTTCAAAATCAAAATTAAAAGCCTTTTTATCCAGTTTAGCGACATCAGTTAAACGAGTACCCAGAGTATCCAGGCGAATAATATGCGCCTGTAAATTAGCCAGAGTATTGGTTAGGGCATTAATATTTTCCTGATTATGCTGTTTCAGAGCATCCAGTTCTTCCTGTTGTTTCTGCAGTTCTTCCTTGTAGACACTGCCGATAATGTTATTCAGCTTGCTACGCACCGGATCAATAAATTCCGGTTTATTTAAATCAGCCAGAGTTGGCGGTTTATCATTAGAAATAACACCAAGATAATAACTCAGTACTGGAATACTCAGCATAATAAGGGAAACAATGATAACAAACGAACGCGAGATATTAACATCCAGCGCTGCCCCGGTTTTTTTTCTTATTAGTATAATATTCATATATTTTTACACCAGCTTACAGCCATACTCTAATTTATTTACATTTTTATATGTTTCTATTATTAAAGTGCATTTTGGGGATTCTTTCCATGTTACAATCCCGTTTTATTTTCAATGGGTTCTTATCTTAATAAATTCCAGCCATATGAAAAAAATTCTGCAACAACCTGATGCCAGCATTGATCGTCTACTGCAACACAGCCGCTACCTGGATTACTTAACTCGTCGCTTACAGAGCTATCTACCTGAAGAGTTTGCTGAACAGGTTTCAGTGGTTGCTTTTAAAAACAAACAACAACTAAAACTGGCCTGTAACAGCCCGGCCTGGGCCAGTAAACTGCGTTTTTACACCCCCAGATTAAAGCGGGCTTTACAAAACGATCCTCAATTCAATCAGTTAAAGAAAATAAATATTAAAGTAGCGTTTTCTAATGTTAACACAAAAAACAAAAAAAATACGCTGATTTATTCACAAAATGCAGCCAATGTAATAGCTGATTCGGCGGAACATATTGAAGATGAGGGGTTGAGGGAGACGTTGATGCGGTTATCCAGGCATGTAGGGGAGAAGAGCCAGCGTTGAGCGTAAAAGTATAATCCCCATCTTTCTTCAGTCAAGCAAAACATTAAAATATTTTGCATTTACTTGAGGATAAATCCTTTTGCTCTGGCTCTTTCTGAACGCTCAGCGCTGAACGCTCAACGCTGCTCTATAAACCCCTTTCTTCCTCTCCCCCGTAATCTCCACCGTCAACTTCACCGCCTGCTTCAACGACAGCTCTGCCATCAGTAAACGCAGAATTCGTTCGGTTTCCGGGCTGATTTCTGTTATCTGGGGTTTGCTGCAGCCCTGGACTACCAGGACGATTTCACCTTTTTGCTGGTTGGGGTCGGCTTTAACCCAGGTCAGCAGGTTTTCTGCGCTGTCATTGCGTATGGTTTCAAAGGTTTTGGTTAGCTCTCTGGCCAGTACTACCACTCGATCGGGGCTTAAGGCCTCACATAGATCCGCAAGGGAATCCACTATACGATGCGGGGTTTCATAAAACACCATAGTTCGGGTTTCATTCTGATAATTCTGGTAAAAGCTTTTTCTGGCACCGCTTTTAGAGGGAACAAAACCCTCGAAACAGAACCGGTCGGTCGGCAGGCCCGCCGCAGACAGAGCGGTAATCATCGCCGAAGGGCCGGGCACTGGGGTGACCTGAATGCCTGCTTCATGGGCCAGTTTTACCAGGTGATAGCCCGGATCACTCACCAGCGGAGTACCGGCATCGGAGATCAGGGCAATGTTTTTACCCGCTTTTACAGACTGGATCACCTTTTCAGCGGACTGGCGTTCATTATGTTCATGCAATGCTATACAATGCGTGTTAATATCGTGCTGTTTTA
This sequence comes from Gammaproteobacteria bacterium, assembly GCA_027012135.1. Classification (GTDB taxonomy): domain Bacteria; phylum Pseudomonadota; class Gammaproteobacteria; order GRL18; family GRL18; genus JANELJ01. The sequence goes on along the minus strand of JALUZF010000083.1, from coordinate 23,227 downwards.
ACAGATAACCGCTGTGGCGGGTATCTTCAGCAGCGATCAGGTCAACCTGCTGCAGGGTCGAAATTGCTCTGGGTGAGAAGTCCTGGAGGTTTCCAATCGGTGTGGCAACAATATATAATCGACCCGAATATTTCCGGCTCTCAGTATTATTTATCAGCAAAACGAGAGTCCTTAACGAAATAAGAGTCATCAACCAGATAAGAGTCTGTTTCTGTCATTAAATTAACCTGTTAACTATCAATTAGCCATCAATGTCCAGATTATACCAATTTATTTCCTTCGCCGTTGTGATAATTATTCTTGGCCTGAGCGGCTGTGGCGGCAGCCATCCTGTTAAGAAGCCGAGGTGGCATCCAGCTCAGGCTCAGCCACTGGACAGCCGCACTATTGCTCAAATGAGTATTCCCCAAAAGCTGAGCCATGCTGAACGGCTTTTTGAAAACTCCATGACTGCTCCAGCCGCGCAGAAAAACGCTCAGCTTTCCAATGCCCTGCTGGTCTGCAGCCAGGTGCTGACAGCGACAGAATTAACAGAACAACAGCTTGATTATACTCTGCAGCTGACAGCCAAAATTATGTCTCAGCTGGAAAAAGCGGTACTAACCACCGAGCAGAACAATATCTACCTGTTAACCCAGGCTGCCGTCAGCCTGAAAGAATACCAGGCCAGAAGAACCCTGGAATTATTAAATACCGTTAATTTTACCCGGCCAGAGCAGCTGCAGACCCTGCACAAACTCAAAGCCATGGCTCTGTTTCAACTGGGACAGAAAACCGATGCCATTAAAGAGCTGATTATTCGTCAGCAGTACCTGAATTCACAACAACAGAAACTGGACAATCTGAACCTGACCTGGAGCTATGCCAACAGCCTGGTCAGTTATCAAATCGAAACCTCTGACAAGTTAAGCGATAATGAACGGATTTTTAACGGCTGGCTGGAACTGGCTCGTATTTTTCATGACTCCCGTGATCCTGACACTCTGAATCATGGTATTAACTTCTGGCTGCAGAATTATTCCGGACATCCGGCTGACAGGACATTTATCCAGCATATTTTGCAGACCCGGCAAAACTCACTGCTTAATATTCAGCAAATTGCGGTTTTACTGCCCTTACAGGGTAAGCTGGCCAGGCCGGCCCAGGCTATCCGGGACGGTATTCTGGCTTCTCACTATCAGTCCCCCTTAAACCATAGCCTGCAAATACAGTTTTATGATACCAGTACCGACCATATCTGGCTGACCTACCAGGAAGCAATTAATAACGGTGCTGACTTTATTATCGGCCCACTGGCCAAAAGCAACCTGGAAGTGCTGGCTGAAGCCCCTGAACTAAACATCCCGACTCTGGCACTGAACAGTCTGGAAAATACTTCTGAGACTAACCTGCAAGGGGTTAGGAACCTTTATCAGTTTGGTCTGTCACCTGAATCAGAAGCCCGTCAGGTGGCCAGAAAAGGCCGACTGGATGGCCACTACTACGCAGCCATTATTGCTCCTGACAGTCACTGGGGTAAACGGATGCAGTCTGCATTTAAACAGCAATGGGAAAATTCCGGCGGTATTGTGGTGGATTCAGCAGCCTATGATCCTCAGGCCTATGATTTTTCCGCCACCATTAAAAGCCTGCTCAATATTGACCAGAGTGAAGCCCGCAAGAAACAGGTCAGCCGTACTATTGGCCGGAAAGTAGAGTTTACGCCCCGGCGCCGGCAGGACATTGACATGCTGTTTATGGCAGCTTTTCCCAGACAGGCCAAACAGATCCCGTTGCAGATAATATATCATCATGGCGAAACCATTCCGGTTTATTCCACAGCCCATATCGTCAGTAGTTACCACAGACCTAAACAGAACATTGATATGGATGGCGTGCTGTTTTCTGATATGCCCTTCTTACTGGGTGTCAGACAGAATGCCGTCAGCCTGCAGAGCAGCAATTATCCTAACACATTGTATAAGCGTCTGTTTGCCATGGGCGCAGACAGTTATCAGATAGCCCCCATGGTTAAATATCTTCAAACGAACCCTGCTGAATCCTATCCCGGTGATACCGGCCAGCTGACGATTAATAACAGCGGTCATATTATCCGCAGTATGCCATGGGCCACCTTTGAGCAGGGCAATGTTATGCTGCTTAATGCAGAATAATATATTAAAAAATAACCTATAACTATAACCATAGCTAAACGGAATGATGCTGAGTTTTATCAGGGACAGAAATAAGAAAGGCCAGGCGGCCGAGGACATTGCCAGTCGTTACCTGCAAAAACAGGGACTGGTATCCGTTGACAGTAATTTTTTTTCCCGATGTGGTGAAATTGATCTCATCATGAGGGATAATGACTACCTGGTTTTTATTGAAGTCAGATACCGCAAACAAACGGATTATGGTCATCCACTGGAAACTATAACTTATAGCAAACAGCAGAAAATTCTTAAAACCGTGCAATATTTCCTGTTAAAGCATCCCGAATTTAGCAGCTTGCCCTGCCGTATTGATGCCGTCGCAATATCTGCTGGTAAGCATCATTATGCAGAAGAAAATATTGAATGGATTAGAAATGCCATTGAATTCAGCTAAAACTTTTGAAGGACATAACTTCCGATGAGCCTGTCCCGGATTGAAACTATTTTTAATACCAGTATTGCTGTTAAACAGGCGACTCTGGACTGTCTTGCACAGGACATACTTAAAGCCAGCAAAAAAATGGTTCAGTGCCTGCTCAATGAGGGCAAGATCATGGCCTGCGGCAACGGCGGTTCGGCAGCCGATTCCCAGCATTTTACTTCAGAACTGGTTAACCGTTTTGAAGCTGAGCGCCCGGCATTACCAGCCATTGCCCTGACTACAGACAGTTCTGCAATTACTTCTATTGCTAATGACTACCAGTACGATGAAGTATTTACCCGTCAGATCCATGCACTGGGCCGGGAACCCGATGTATTACTGGCCATCAGCACCAGCGGCCAGTCCAATAGCATCGTACAGGCCATTGCCGCTGCTCACGAACGGGAAATGTCGGTCATTGCCTTAACCGGTAAAGACGGCGGGCCCGTTGCCCTGGAGCTGGATGACAACGATATAGAGTTAAGGGTACCTTCGGAGCAGACTGCACGTATTCAGGAAACCCACATTACCATTATTCATGCGCTTTGTGATCAAATTGATTTTCAGCTTTTTGGTGCATAGCTTTTGTACATAACTTTTATGCACAACTTTGGCGCCTAAACACATTTTCAAGGATAGCAATATGAAACCTTTTTCAACAACCATTATTTTATTATCAGTATTTTTATTTGGCAGCAGCTGGCTGTTGTCAGGCTGTACTGCTGCTGTTGTAGGTGGTGCCGTAGCCGGTACATCCGTAGCCCTGGACAAACGCACAACCGGTGATTATGTTGAAGATCAGAATATTAAGACCAAGTTTGCCCATCTGTTTTACGAGGACAAGGATCTCAGTGAACATACCCATGTCAATGTCACCAGTTATAACCGTCAGGTTTTAATTACCGGCGAGGTGCTTAACTCTAGTCAACTTCAGAAACTGACTGATATTGCTCACCAGATTAAAAATGTACGTCATGTATTTAATGAAGCTGTAGTCGGTATTCCAACCACCATGTCCTCCCGCACCAATGACACCTATATTACCAGTAAGATTAAAACCTCCATCCTTGCCAATATACAGGAACTCGATGGAGCCCAGGTCAAGGTAGTCACTGAAAACGGTGTAGTATTCCTGATGGGTCTGCTGACCCGTGAACAGGCGGATAAGGTCACTGAAATAGCCCGGACCACTGATGGCGTCAAAAAAGTTGTCAAACTGTTTGAATACCCCAATCCCAATGACAAACGTATCTGACCTGTTCCCCTGTGAGTGCAAGCAAGCTGCAATTCATACAGGCCCTTAGACACAGTTTTTCACCGGAAGACTATAGGGTGGAAGCCTCACAGTGCTGGGCTTACGGCTATGATAACAGCCGCCTTCATGCCCTGCCTGATGCAGTAGTTTTTGCCCGCGATCATCAGCAGATACAACAACTGGTAAAACTCTGCCGGGACTTTCAGATCCCAATTATCAGCCGCGGAACCGGCACCGGCACTACTGGTGCAACCGTTCCTGCTCATGGCGGAGTCATCCTCTCATTTGAACATATGAACCGGATCATTCAGGTGGATCCGGACAACCGTTTATTAATTGCCCAGCCCGGTGTGATCAATGAAGCTATTCAACAGGCAGCCGCTGAACATGGTTTTTTCTGGCCGCCCGATCCCACCAGCAGTGCTATCTGCACACTGGGCGGCAACCTGGCCTATAATTCGGCCGGCCCCCGAGCGGTAAAATACGGCACAACCCGGGACAATACGCTTGGATTGACTCTGATCACAGGCAAAGGAGATACTCTGCACACCGGTGTTAAAACCACTAAAGGCGTGGTCGGTTACGACTTAACTCGCTTAATGATTGGCTCTGAAGGCACTCTGGGGATCATCACTGAGGCTGTTTTAAAATTAACACCATTACCTGAAACCCGACGCACACTGCAGATCATCTACAACTCCATGCAGGGTGCTGCTGAAGCGGTTGCCGCTATTATGGCACAGCCTATTATTCCCTGTGCCCTGGAATTTATTGATAAGCAGGCCATTGACATGATCCGTGATTATGCTTCCATTCCTTTACCGGTTAATGCCGGCGCCATGTTAATGGTTGAACTGGACGGTCGTCATAGCTCCGTTGATGATGACCTGTCCGCCATAATCAATACAGCCCGTAATAATGCCTGCCTGGAAATTAAACAGGCTACTTCACAGGATGAGATTCACGCTTTATGGGAAACCCGTAAAGCCCTGTCACCAGCACTGAGAAAAATTGCCCCTAAAAAGATTAATGAAGATGTGGTGGTCCCGGTTTCCCATATACCGCAGCTTATTGCCGGACTGGAACAGCTATCAAAAAAGTACAGTATTCCCATTGTTAATTTTGGTCATGCCGGAAACGGCAATATCCATGTGAATCTGTTAACGGATCCCGATAACAAAAGCATGCAGGATACCGTACTGGAATGTCTGGACGAAGTTTTTGCTCTGGTTTTAAAACTGGATGGCACACTATCCGGAGAGCATGGTATCGGGCTGGTTAAAAAAAACTATGTAGGCAAGGAACTGGACAAGATAAGTCTGGCTTATATGCAGGCTATAAAGCAGGTATTTGATCCGGATAATATTTTAAATCCGGGAAAATGTTTTCCGGATTAGCTTAACCTAAGTTTGAAATACTTGCGCGGGCAGGATACCCGCGCTAATCCCAGGGCAGGGGGAATCACTTCACCAATGTCAGATGCGGTTTGGAACTATCATCTTTCTGAGGTTTACCGTCTGTAGGAGTCGGTGTATCAGGGCCATCATCTATACCCTCTTCAGGAAACATCATACCACGACCATTTTCCTTGGAATACAGTGCCAGTGCCGCCATAACCGGAACATTAACATGCATGGGTTTGCCGCCAAAGCGGGCATTAAAACTCACACCATCGTTGGTTAGTTCCAGATCCCGGGTCGCCGTCAGGCTGATATTAAGAATAATTTTGCCATCCTGAACATGTTCAAGCGGCACAATAACCCCTTCTGCACTGGCATCAACCAGCAGATAGGGAGTCTGATCATTATCAATTAGCCAGTCATAAATGGCTCGTAATAAATAGGGACGGCTAGGTGTCATTCTGTTTTCTCTTTAACTCCTGAAGGGGCTCTAAAGTATCGTTTAAAGTTCAGGAAATCGCTTCCATATCTTCTTCAACTTCTGACAGGCTCTGTTGAAAAGATTCCCTTTCAAATATCTGCTGGGCATACTGCTTAACCGCATTGGCTTCATCTGGCAGTTCAATGCACATTTCGTTTAAACGCCATAAAATAGGCGCAATGGCACAGTCCACCAGGGTAAATTCATCGGACATAAAAAACGGTTTCTGTTCAAATACCGGGGAAATAGTGGTTAAACTTTCACGTAATTCCTTACGTTGTTTAACACCCTGCTTATCGGTTTTACCAATCAGTTTTTCTACCAACGGATCCCAGTCTTTTTTGATGCGGATCAACAGCATCTTTAACTTGGCACGGTTAACCGGATCAACCGGCATTAAAGGGGGATGTGGAAAACGCTCATCCAGGTATTCCATTATCAACTGAGCATCGTATAACACCAGATCACGATCCACCAGAGTCGGAGCAGTATTATAAGGGTTCAGATCAAGCAGATCTTCCGGAAGATTGTCAGGATCAACATTAACAATTTCATGATTAATGCCTTTTTCTGCCAATACCATTCTTACTCGATGACTCAGAAGATCATTTCCATCAGAAAAAAGGGTCATAATTGATCTTCTATTTGTAAGTTGAGTCATAGTTCCTCCATCGGAATTCATAAACGCAAAAAGGAGGCAATACAGCCTCCTAATTATAGTGACTTCAACCCATTTGAATTGGGGCAGGAAAGCCCAAATTCAAGTGGGTCTATTGTAAATCATTGTTAGTGAACATCTTTCCAGTAATCTTTCTTCATTGCATAGGCAAATCCGAATAATACAGCCAGGAAGATCAGTACATAAACACCCAGAGATTTACGATAACTCTGATTAGGTTCACCCATATAAGACATATAGGCCACCAGATCATTAATCATGGCATCAAACTCTTCAGGTGTCATAGTACCCTGCTCAACCAGTTCTGCACCAGCAACCACTTTTTCACCATCATGGTCTTCAATAATCGGCTTTTTAACACCTTCCTGCTTCCAGAAGATATTAGGCATACCTACATCTTTGAAGACAGTATTATTATGACCAGTGGTTTTAGAAGGGTCGGTATAGAAACCTTTCAGGTAACTGTATAACCAGTCAACACCACGGGAACGAGCTACCAGAGATAAATCCGGTGGCACCGCACCAAAAGCCTGTTTGGCGTATTCCGGTGTCATAACCGCAGTCATGGTACTGCCGAACTTGGTGCCCAGATGATTAAGGTTACCCATCACCTGTTCTTCGGTCATGCCCAGGTCAGTGGCTACCCGGTTAAAACGAACATATTTGGCAGAGTGGCAGCTCAGGCAATAGTCTGTAAAGACCTTTACACCACGTTGCAGTGAAGCTTTATCGTCAACATTGATGCTGGCTTTTTCCAGATGCTCTCCGCCACTGGCTAATACCAGCCCAGTACTTGTCATTGCTACTAAAGTTAGCAGAATCAGGATTGTCTTTTTCATTTCATTGTCACCCTTTCTGGAACTGGTTTATTCTTTTCCATCTTCGTGTAGAAAGGCATCAACAGGAAGAAGGCAAAATAGTAAATGGTACAGATTTGCGCCACCAGGGTACGCATATCAGTAGGTGCTTTTGTACCTAAATAACCCAGAACAATAAATGCAACCACAAATATTGCCACCAGAATCTTGTACCAGTCAGCACGATAACGGATGGATTTAACAGGGTTACGATCCAGCCATGGCAGGAAGAACAACACGACAATTGCTGCGCCCATGGCAATTACACCAGGGAAAGCCGAACCGGCAATACTTGGAACCGCACGCAGTATCGAGTAATACGGGGTGAAGTACCAGACCGGTGCAATATGTTCAGGTGTCTTCAGTGGATTAGCAGGCTCAAAGTTAGCATGTTCCAGGAAATAGCCGAACATTTCCGGAATAAAGAATATCACTCCGGCAAAGAACATCAGGAATACCACAACACCAACAATATCTTTTACAGAATAATAAGGATGGAAAGGAATGCCATCTTTGGGGATACCGTTTTCATCTTTATTTTTCTTGATTTCAACACCATCAGGATTATTGGAACCCACTTCGTGCAGGGCAATAATATGCGCCACAATCAGGCCAATCAGAATCAGCGGAATGGCAATAATATGTAAGGAGAAGAAACGGTTCAGGGTTGCATCACCAATAACAAAGTCACCACGAACCCAGATACCCAGATCTTCACCGACAAAGGGGATAGCACTGACCAGGTTAATAATTACCTGTGCACCCCAGAAAGACATCTGACCCCAGGGTAACAGATAGCCCATAAAGCCTTCAGCCATCAGAGCCAGGAAAATCAGTACACCAAAGATCCATACCAGTTCACGAGGCTTTTTATAAGAACCGTAAATCAGGCCACGGAACATGTGCAGATAAACAACAATAAAGAATGCCGATGCACCCGTTGAATGGAAATAGCGGATTAACCAGCCCCATTCCACATCACGCATAATATTCATTTCTACCGACTGGAACGCCAGTGCCGTATCCGGCTTGTAGAACATGGCCAGGAAAATCCCGGAAAGCACCTGGATAACCAGTACCATAATGGCCAGTGAGCCGAAAAAGTACCAGAAGTTAAAGTTTTTAGGTGCATAGTATTTTGACAGATGCTCTTCCCACATCTTTGTCAGAGGGAAACGGGCATCAACCCATCCCATTAAATCATTGACTCTTTGTCCCATTATGCATTACTCCCGTCTTGACCTATCAGGATCACTGTATCGCTCTTGAAATAATATGGCATGATTGGCAGGTTCTTTGGAGCCGGCATGGATTTGCGAACCCGGCCGGCAAGGTCATAAATAGAACCATGGCAGGGGCAGAAATAGCCGCCTTTCCAGTCATGTCCCAGCGAACCTGCAAATGGGTTATTTAAATCAGGCACATATTTCGGTGCACAACCCAGGTGAGTACATACCCCTTCCATAACCATAACTTTACGGTGACTGTCATAAGAACGGGTTGGGTTCTTACAATAGTCCGGCTGGGTAGACATTTCGGAATCCGGATCAGCAAGTTTCTCAGTATCTGTTTCCAGTACCTTGATATTCTCGTCTGTTCTGTTTAAAACGTAAACCGGCTTACCTCGCCACTCTACTACGATCATTTGCCCTTCTTCAATTTTGCTGATGTCAACCTGCACTGGAGCACCAGCCGCTAAAGCCTTAGCGCTGGGTTTCCAGGATTTGATGAAGGGTACAGCTACAAAACCGGCACCAATGGCACCTACCACCGTAGTGGAGGCAACCAGAAAGCGACGTTTGCTATTATTTACAGCGTCTGTACTCATTAACTTAACTCCCAAATTTAAGAAATTTTCCCACCCGAAACAACTTCAGTTTTTTATAAATAATTTTGTAAAAAACCTTAATAATTAGTAAGGATTTCTTAATTCGATACCAAAAAAATTTGCAACATTTTCTTAAAAGATGAACATAATATCAAGTACAATTTCATTATTTACTAATTAACCTGATAATTATCATAAACGTGTCGATAAAATACCAAAATATTCAAGAATATAAATTTTAATTGAAATTTCCAAATAGCCTTGATTTTACCTGGACTGTTGCATTCTGCAATAGCTGAAAAACTGCTTTTTTTAAGCAAATTCCAGATCCAAAAATTGCTTGAGAAATTTTTACAGTTAACCGCTAAACCGGATTATATTTGTCTACAAATATATGTTCCAGATCAAATTGCTCCGCAAGATGTTCTCCCAGTGCCTGTACTCCGTAGCGCTCGGTGGCATGATGCCCGGCAGCAAAGTAATGAATATTGTTTTCCCGAGCCAGGTGCCAGGTATTTTCAGAAATTTCACCACTGATAAAGGCATCAGCCTCCACTGCAACCGCCTGCTCAATCCAGGACTGTGCCGCCCCGCTGCACAGGGCTACTTTTTCCAGCATTCTTTCTGAAGGAATATGCTGTGCCTGGCGATCCAGTACCTGAGACAGGTGACGTACAAAGGTTTCGCCACTCTGGCGCTCAATAGTACCCAGTAGTGCTATGTCATTATTACCGAAGAAAAATTCCGTTTTTATACCCAGTTTCTGTGCCAGCAGAACATTATTGCCCAGGGTTTTATGGGCATCCAGAGGCAGATGATAGGCCAGCAGATTAATATCATGACAGAGCAGAGATTTAATACGCCGGTATTTAATACCAGTCAGAACCGGAGCTTCACCTTTCCAGAAAAAGCCATGATGCACCAGCAGACAGTCAGCCTCCAGTTTAACGGCTTCATCAATCAGTTCCTGGCTGGCAGTAACCCCACTGACAATACGCTGAATTGAATTGTTTCCCTGGATTTGCAGCCCATTGGGACAATAATCAGAAAAACGTTCAGTTTCAAGAAGTTCATTACAATAAGCAACCAGTTCTTTACTTTTAACCATAAATTATTAACACTTATCCATATAAAATACAATTCCTGAGCAGTCTGACATGCAGACGGCCCTGGAAGCTTTATTGTATTATTCAGCTCTTTAATCAGCAAAACAGGCCTACACAAGGATATTAAGGTAAAATAAGCCCCATGACCGGTAAAAAAACAACTAAAAATTACTCATCCAGCCTGTTTTACCTGCTCTCGGCACTGGCAGGTTTTTTATTTGCCATTAGCTATAATTATTTTCTGACTGATTCAGGACAGCCATCAAAATCAGAAACGGTTAAATTACCACAGCCAGACAGGTCAATACCAGCCCCAGTAGATAATAATCGATATCCAGATGGCATTGTCAGTTTTGCACCGGCAGTACACAGAGCGGCACCGGCTGTGGTTAATATATTTACCCGTAAACTGATTAAGCAAAAAGAATCTCTGTATAACAATTCGGCATTAAGAGCCCTGCTTGAAAACCGACGCCCGCCACCACGTTATAAAGAAGAAACCAATCTGGGTTCAGGTGTTATCGTCTCACCTTCCGGTCACATATTAACCAATAACCATGTCATTTCCGGTGCTGAAGATATCGAGGTTTTACTGCAGGATGGCCGTTATTTACGCGCCCGGCTGGTGGGACGTGACCTGGAAACCGATCTGGCACTATTAAAAGTGACCGCTTCGGATCTGCCTACCATACATTTCGGGGATTCATCTAAATTGCAGGTAGGTGATATTGTCCTGGCTATTGGCAATCCTTTCGGCCTGGGTAATACAGTTACTTCCGGGATCATCAGTGCCCTGAACCGTTCCCAGTTCAGAGCCAACAGCTTTGACAATTTTATCCAGACCGATGCAGCCATTAATCCCGGCAATTCCGGTGGAGCCCTGGTTAATACCCGTGGTGAAATGATTGGTGTCAATACCATTAATATCAGCAACAACGGAGGTTCTCAGGGTATCGGTTTTGCCATTCCTGCTACTCTGGCACAGGAGGTTATGCAGCAGTTGATCCGTTACGGTGAAGTTCGCCGGGGCTGGATTGGTATTGAAGCCAGAGAAATATCACCCATGCTGGCACAACAACTCAACAGCATGGTGGATCATGGCCTGCTGATCATTGGCGTATTGAAAAACGGCCCTGGTCAGAAAGCAGGTATCCAGGTAGGTGATATGATCACCCATATAAATGGTATAAAAATTACCTCCGCCAAAGACGCCCTGCGGTTAATCACTCACCTTAATCCGGGGGATATTGCGGTATTACAGGGAATTCGCGGAAACCAGTCGATGCAGTTCAGGATTGTAGCGCAGGAGCGGCCGCAGATGTCGGGGGGGAAGAGCAGCGCTGAGCGTTGAGCGTTGAGCGTTGAGAAAGAGCGTAGCGTTCAGCGAAAAGTTTAAAAGCTCTTTTTCGTCAGTCAAGCAAAATATCAAAATATTTGGTACAAATTTTAAGATAAATGATATTGCTCTGGCTCTTTCTCAGCGCTCAACGCTCAGCGCTACGCTCTTTCTCAGCGCTTTCTTTAAAGCTTTTAAAAACGCCTCATTTTCTTCCGGCTTACCGATAGTTACCCTTAGGCACCCTGCCAGCGGACCCGAGGTGTCCGGGAAGCGTTTAATCAGGACTCTGTCCTGTTTCAGGGACTCGAAGAGCTGGGCTGAGTCTCCGGCTAGAACTTTGAACAGGATGAAGTTGGCATTGCTGGGGTATTGTTTAATAGCTTCTATTTCAGCCATTGCCTGTTGCATTGTTTCTCTGTCCTGGCAGATTTGATCGGTTTGCTGTTTTAAAATGTCGCTGTGCTGCAGAGCGAATTCGGCGCTGTACTGGGTCAGGACATTAATATTATAGGGCAGGCGGATCTTATCGAATTCATTGAGCCAGTCTGCCGAACCGCTGAGTATGCCCAGGCGCAGGCCGGCCAGGCCCATTTTGGATACCGTACGCATAACGACCAGGTTATCGTATTCCTTTAACATGGGCATAAAGCTGTGTCCGGCAAAGGCGTGATAGGCTTCATCCACCACGACCAGTCCACTGGATTTTTCAATAATAGTACGGACATCCTGTTCGGTAAATAAATTACCTGTAGGATTATTGGGATAAGCCAGGAAAATGACTGCCGGATTATATTCTTCAATGGCCTGGAGCATGGCCGGCATATCCAGTTGAAAGGTGCTGTCCAGCGGTACGGACTGATAACGCATATTGGTAAAACGCGCAATCATGTCATACATAACAAAGGTCGGCTCTGGAGCCAGTACCACGGCACCGGGCTTTGCCAGCGCCATACAGATGATCTGAATCAGCTCATCGGAGCCATTACCCAGAATGGAACGCATGCCTGAAGGCACATCCATAACCTGTTCAAGTCGACGTGTCAGGCTGGCAGCTGATGGATCAGGATAACGGTTGACAGCAATATTTTTCAGACCTTCCAGCCATTGCGACTGCATCTCCTGTGGCCAGAGATAAGGATTTTCCATGGCATCGAGTTTTATCATATTGCCCGGTTCAGGCACGTGATAGGCCGATAAAGCCTGAATTTCGTCTCTGACTAATTGCTTTACCCGATCAGACATTTTTATTTCTTAATCCGGTACTCGGCACTGCGGGCATGAGCCGTGAGGCCTTCACCCCGAGCCATAACAGATGCAATTTTACCCAGCTCTGAAGCACCGTCTTCAGAGCACATGATCAGACTGGAACGTTTCTGAAAATCATATACCCCAAGGGCTGAACTGAAACGAGCGGTTCTGGAGGTCGGCAGTACATGGTTAGGGCCGGCACAGTAATCCCCCAGCGCTTCGGCTGTATAACGCCCCATAAAAATGGCACCAGCATGACGGATTTTTGGCAGCAGCACCTGCGGATCATCGACTGACAGTTCAAGGTGTTCAGGGGCAATATAATTGCATACATCGATGGCTTCATCGATATCTTTAACCTGGATCAGGGCCGCCCTTTCATTCAGGGACACCCGGATAATGGCTTCACGTTCCATCTCTGTCAGCAGTCGTTCTATTGAAGCCTGTACTTTATCCAGAAAATCGGCATTATCGGAGATCAGTATGGGCTGGGCATCTTCATCATGTTCGGCCTGGGAAAACAGATCCATGGCAATCCAGTCAGGATCGGTTTTACCGTCACAGATCACCAGAATTTCTGAAGGTCCGGCAATCATATCAATACCCACTGTGCCAAACACCATGCCCTTGGCTGTCGCGACGTAAATATTACCGGGGCCGACAATTTTATCTACCTGGGGAATACTTTCTGTGCCGTAAGCCAGAGCGGCCACTGCCTGGGCACCGCCAATGGCAAAAACCTTATCCACACCAGTAATAGCCGCCGCTGCAAACACCAGTTCATTAGTCTGTCCGTCTGGAGTAGGTACCACCATAATCAGTTCTTTGACACCGGCCACTTTAGCCGGAATGGCATTCATTAATACCGAGGAGGGATATGCAGCCTGGCCGCCGGGCACGTATAAACCCACTCTGTCCAGAGGCGTAACCTGTTGACCCAGCAAAGTGCCGTCATCCTCAGTATAAGTCCAGGATTCCATTTTCTGCCTGGCATGGTAACGGCGAACCCGCTCTGCCGATTCTTCCAGCGCCTGTCGCTGATCATCAGGCAGACCATCCAGAGCCTGTTGTAAACGTTCTCTGGATATCGTCAGCACAGACATATCCTCTGCACTCATGCGATCAAACCTGTTAGTATATTCAATGACTGCCTGATCGCCGTTACGACGCACATCAGTTAAGATTTGCTTTACGGTGGACTGAACAGAATCATCAGATACATTGTCCCAGGCCAGCAATTCTTTTAATTGCGGCCAGAAATTACTGGAACCGGTATCAAGACGGTTAATATCAAGCATGTTTCACTCCGATAATATGGTGAGCTTTGGAGAACTATCCTAAATAAATCAGTTGTTATTAACCGCTTCTGAAAAGCGGTCAATCAGGGATTTGATCCGCTGATGCTTCATTTTCATGGATGCCTTATTGACTACCAGGCGGGAACTGATATCAGCAATATGTTCCATGGGTGTTAAGCCATTGGCTTTGAGAGTATTACCGGTATCCACTACGTCTACAATGCGATCCGCCAGTCCAACCAGTGGTGCCAGTTCCATGGAACCGTAGAGCTTAATGACTTCAACCTGAATGCCCTGTTCTGCATAAAAACGCCTGGCAGTGTTGACAAACTTGGTAGCAACCCTTAAACGCCCGTTAACCGGCCTGTCTTCAACCGGACCAGCAGTCATTAAACGGCATTTGGCTATTTTCAGGTCTAATGGCTCATACAGGCCTTCACCGCCATGCTCCATTAATACATCTTTACCTGCTACACCCACATCAGCCGCACCGTATTGTACATAAGTCGGTACGTCCGTAGCACGGATAATCACCAGTTTTATATCATCATGATTAGTATCCAGAATAAGCTTACGGCTTTTATCAGGGTCATCAACAGGATGGATGTCCGCATGAGCAAGCAGGGGCAATGTCTCTTTAAAGATGCGTCCTTTGGACAGGGCAATTGTCAGGGTATTACTCATACGTTTTCTCTTTATTTTGCATTCCGGCAAGTTGCCAGGAAGACAATTTCCGGATGGACACTAACTAGGTACCCGGCGAATCGAAGCACCTAATTGTAATAATTTTTCTTCAATACATTCATAACCACGGTCAATGTGGTAAATACGTTCCACTATGGTATCGCCTCCAGCAATTAAACCGGCCAGTACCAGGCTCGCAGAGGCTCTTAAATCCGTTGCCATTACGGGTGCAGCATAGAGTTTATCCACGCCTTTAATGATCACGGTATTACCCTGCAGTTTGATGTCTGCACCCATGCGCTGTAATTCCTGAATGTGCATAAAGCGGTTTTCAAACACGGTTTCAACAATGGTTCCTGAGCTGTCTGCAATGGCATTAAGTACACAGAACTGAGCCTGCATATCCGTTGGAAAGGCCGGATAGGGTGCGGTGCGCAAATCAATAGATTTTGGACGCTGACCTTTCATATCGAGGCTGATCCAGTCTTCCCCGGTAGTCACCTCAGCCCCGGCTTCCGTTAATTTTTCCAGTACTGCATCAAGATAATCCGGGCAGGTGTCTTTTAATTTGACCTTGCCGCCGGTTAATGCGGCAGCTACCAGGTAGGTTCCGGTTTCAATCCGATCGGGCATTACATTATGTTTGGTGCCGGACAGTTTTTCCACACCTTCTATGGTGATTTTATCAGTACCTGCACCACTGATTTTTGCACCCATGGAATTTAAAAAGTTCGCCAGATCAATGACTTCCGGTTCACGGGCAGCATTTTCCAGAATAGTTGTGCCTTCAGCCAGGGTGGCCGCCATCAGCAGGTTTTCAGTACCGGTAACCGTCACCAGATCCATCACGATTTTAGCACCTTTCAGACGCTCTGCTCTGGCACGGATATAGCCGTTTTCAACCTTAATATCTGCGCCCATGGCTTTAAGGCCTTTAATATGCTGATCCACTGGACGGGAACCAATTGCACAGCCGCCGGGCAGAGAAACTTCTGCTTCCCCATAATGAGCCACCAGAGGTCCCAGCACCAGAATCGATGCACGCATGGTTTTTACCAGTTCATACGGCGCGACATACTTGGATATTGTACGGGTATCCACTTCCACATCGAGATGTTCAGTCACTGTAATGGAAACGCCCATTCGCCCCAGCAATTCCAGGGTCGTGGTAATATCATGCAGGTGAGGAACATTACCAATAACAGTCGCATCATCAGCCAGCAAACAGCCCATTATAATGGGCAGTGCTGCATTTTTTGCTCCGGAAATTCGAATTTCTCCGTCCAGTTGCTGACCACCGGTTATAAATAGTTTATCCATTCAGTAATACTATCTCTTTAAAAATCTTTCTGGATTTTTGGTATTTAATAAAACAGCCTATTTTACTCTTTATTAGCTCAGGAACCAATACACTGAGGGATTTAACCTTGTACATTAAAAATAGAGGATGGAATGTAAATGCGGATAACAGATTTATCTGGTAGAGGTCAGCCAATTTGCAGTTTACTGGCGGTTAACCATTCCGCAGGTGTGTAGGCCTTAATGGTTAAGGCATGTATATCACCGCTGGTGATCTGGGGATTGACTGTTGCATATACCAGTTGTTGTTTTTTTACCGGTGTCAGGCCTTCAAACTGCTTTGAAACCACCAGAACATCAAACATACTGCCATCACCGGTTACTTTAACTTCCTGGGTGTTCATAGCCTTTTCGATAAGCGCTTTTACTTCATCTGTTGTCATTATATTTCCTGTTTGCCTTATTTATACATGGTATATCAGGGCAGTATTTGCTGCTAATTAAATGCACACAATTATTTTCGTACCGTAAGAGGCAATACCTCATCAAGACCACTGACTCTGGCAATATCATACATTTGCTGTGGAATATTAATAAAATTTATCTTCCTGTTCTGCTGTTCTGCTTCTCTGAACCATTCCACCAGAATGGCCAGACCGGAACTGTCAGAACGTTCCAGATCTGCCAGGTTAATATCCAGATCTGAATTATCATCCGTAAATAAAACGGTTTTATTTTTCTGCCATAATTCAGGCACACTCTGAAAACTCAGATCACCGCTTAATTGATAATGACCCGGTGCTGTTTTTTCAAGCCGTGCTATGGATTTTGTGCTCATAGGGCTTACTTTTCTTTTTTATCATCTGAGTTAGACTGGTTGAACAGAAACTGACTGATCAGTTTTTCCAGAACAATGGATGACTGTGTCAAACGAATTTCACTGTTTTCTTTCAGAAAATCGGGTGCCCCGCCGGGTTCAATACCCACATATTTTTCACCCAGCAGACCGGCTGTATAGATGCCCGCAGATGAATCTACGGGAATTTCATTATATTTACCGTCAATATTCATCTGTACAACGGCTTCAAAAGTAACCGGATCCACATCTATCTGTTTCACTCTGCCCACCGTCACACCGGCGATAGTCACTGCAGAACGTTCTTTAAGACCGCTGATATTATCAAAACTGGCTTTTACCGTATACTGACTGCCGGAATGGAAAGTACTGACATTACTGACATTAACAGCCAATACCAGCAAGGCAGCAATACCCGCAGCCACAAAAATACCTACTGAAATTTCTAATGCTCTTGTCGTCGACATATCTTCTAATCCATTCAATCTAACATTAAAGCGGTTAACAGGAAGTCCAGACCCAGTACAGTCAGGGCAGAATAAACCACCGTTCGGGTAGTTGCCCGACTGACGCCTTCAGAGGTTGGAATACAGGAATACCCTTCATAAACAGCGATCCAGGTGGTTACAATGCCAAAGGCAAAGCTTTTAATAACACCGTTAACAATATCATCGTTATAGTCTACCTTCGCCTGCATCTGCGACCAGTAGGCACCGCTGTCCACACCCAGCATATCCACACCCACCAGGTAGCCGCCAAACACCCCAACGGCACTGAACATAGCAGCCAGTAAAGGCATACTGATAATACCCGCCAGCAGGCGAGGTGCCAGGATCCGGTTAACCGGGTTAACCGCCATCATTTCCAGACCGGATAATTGTTCAGTCGCCTTCATTAAACCAATTTCTGCCGTCAGGGCCGAGCCGGCACGTCCGGCATACAATAAAGCGGTAACTACCGGCCCGAGTTCCCTTACCAGTGATAGAGCAACGACCACACCCAGAGATTCTTCTGCTCCAAAATCAACCAGGGTATTATAACCCTGCAGACCCAGCACCATACCTACGAAGAAGCCGGATACCAGGATAATCAGCATGGAGCGCACACCCACGGAATACATTTGCGCAATGATCAGACCGGGACGCGGGATCAGGGTGGCAAACCCGATAACCGTCTGAATAAACAGTATCATTTCCCTGCCAAAACGGGCAAAAAAATCAATGGCACTTCTGCCAATTTTTGCAAACCAGTCAAACATATCGATTATTCAGCTTTCCATATTAAATAAACAGTCAAAAATGACAGTACAGGAGTTAATAAGCATATTACTGAGCCAGTAAATCTTCTTTGTACGGTACCGCCTGGTAATGAAACGGCACCGGACCGTCTGCCTCACCATGTACAAACTGATTAATCCAGGGAGAATCGGATTTATCTATCTCATCAGGACTGCCATGACCAACCACTTTACCCTGGGAAATAATATAAACCTTATCTGCAATAGCCATGGTTTCCTCAATATCATGAGAGACAATAACACTGGTCAGACCCAGAGCTTCATTCATGGAGCGAATAAGCTGTACCAGAACCCCCATAGAGATAGGATCCTGCCCGGTAAACGGTTCATCATAAAGGATCATTTCCGGATCCAGGGCTATGGCCCGTGCCAGTGCGGCCCGTCTTGCCATACCACCGGATAACTCGCTGGGCATTAAATGACGGGCACCACGCAGACCAACGGCCTGTAATTTCATAATAACCAGATCGCGGATCATGACTTCCGGCAACTGGGTATGTTCTCTCAGGGGAAAAGCAATATTGTCATAAACACTCATATCCGTCAGCAAGGCACCACTTTGAAACAGCATGCCCATTTTTTTTCTGACTTCGTATAACTTGCGGGTTCTCATGGAAGGAATGTTTTCACCATGAAAATGAATAGTCCCCTGCTGGGGCTTGATCTGCCCACCAATCAGTTTCAATAAGGTTGTTTTACCGGTACCACTGGGCCCCATAATGGCGGTAATTTTCCCTCTGGGAATATCAATATCCACGCCCGTAAAAATTTTGGAAGAACCACGAGCGAAATGCAGTCCGCGAATTTTGACCAGATTGTCTTCGTTGTCCGGCATATAAATATAGAATCCGTAATTTTATGGCTAAGTCATATGGCCTGTTAAGTGTGCTTGCTGTACAGGATAAACAGCGAAATAGTATAGCATAAACCAGCTTAAATTCGCTATATGATAAGTTTTTATTACAGTTTTCGATGAGGGTATTATACAAATTACTGTGTAGGTTTGAACCTACACTCAATTAATTCAAATTCTGACAAATGCTGAATTGTTCTTCTTACAAAACTTTATTTTTTTATCATTATAATTTTCTCAACAGGTTAATTAACAACCTGTACATGTTAATCAAAACTCATTTATTTAAGGATAAGACAATGAAAAAAATAATATATGGATTTAATCTGATGGCTTTAATCTTTACCTTAGCCTTTTCATCTGCTGTGTCAGCTCAAACAGTTAATATCAATACAGCAGATGCACAGACCATTGCAGACAGTCTTAAAGGCATTGGTTTGAGTAAGGCTCAGGCCATTGTCGCCTGGCGTGAGACCAACGGGAAATTCACAGACCTTGAAACCCTGCAGGAGGTAAAGGGTATTGGAGCTAAAACATTAGAAAAGAATAAAGAGGATATACTATTTTAACCCTTTAGATTTTTTCCAAATTTTTCAGGAGTGTTATCACTGCAGGGATGCAACCCTTTTTACTTTCTGTTATTAACAGAAAGTAAAAAGGGTTTCTTTATTTAGGATGATAAACACACTCAAATCACTCTTGCAAATCATCCAAATTATTGACAAATTTTTTTTATTTCCTGCTCAGATAAACCAGTTATCTGGCTAATTATTGCGGTATTCAGGCCGGCCGCATGAGCTTTAAGTATTATTTCTATCTGTTTTTTTTCTATGCCTTTTTCTATACCTTTTTCTATACCTTTTTCTAAACCAATTTCATATGACGGCAATTCCTCCAGTTTAAAATCTGATATCATTGACTCTTCCTCTTTTACCATCTGTGTTAAATCACGGTTTTGTGACAAAATTTCCAGCATCAATACACATTCACGATAGTGTGATTCATTTTGTTGGGTCAATTCAGCTATTCGGCGCAGTATTTCCCGAACCAGACTGCGTTTACCCCAACCTTTAAAATCACATAAAATTGCCAGAACTACAGCTCTCGGATCCTTCTGCTTTAAAAACTGAGAACCATCCAACTGTCTCATATCAATAGTATGATACTGGTAAAAATGGTTCTGTCTGTCAATACCTGAAGGCATGGCTAATGGCGCTTTACCAATATAAACCAGATATTGTATCACCTCATAACCCGGCCAGTTCAGAGCAATATCTGTATAATAACGCAACATTCGCAATGGCATATTGCTCTGGTTATTATTTTGGACTTCCAGATGGAGGATAAATTCCTTTTTATTTTGCCGGGCCTTAACAACCAGATCAGCCCGCCTGTCCTCCACCCGTTGCGTCTCTGTTTCCAGTAGCTCTGCACTGTCCAGCGGCATATCAAGCAGATACTGTGCCATATCCAGCACAATCGCTTTGAGAATACTTTTTGAAGTTATATCCTTATAACTCATTATATTATGATACCCTTTTTGGTATTAATTGTCGCTAAAATGTTAGCACAGGTTAGGTTTGCTGCAGAGCCGGACATACTTTGGTTAAAATATGTTCAACTTGAATTTTATAACTTCTGAATATCCATTGGCTGTGCTTCCTGATGAAGTTTCGGCAGCATGGATGCTGCCGAAAAGCCTCCACGGATGGATTCACGGCGTCTTCAGCAAGGAGTACGGCCAATGGATACGGTATTTGCGTCTAAATAAAAATCATTAAAAGTATGCTCTCACCCTGAGGTTCGCTGTTTCTTAAATAAGTCTATCTTATTTACGTACAATAATCTACACTCATTTAATTAAGATAACTTGCTTAATACCCACCCTAAGTCTATGATATTTAAAAATGAAAATATCCAGTCTGAAAAAAATTTTAAAAACACTTAATGACAATAAGATCCGATATCTGATTGTTGGAGGCGTTGCAGTTAATATCCACGGATACCAACGAATGACACATGATCTGGATCTTGTGATTCAATTAATACCTGAAAATATAAAAAATGCTCTGACCGCTCTGAAAAATATTGGTTATGTACCAGCAGTACCCGTCACAATATCTGAGGTAATTAACCCTAAAATTCGGGAGCAGTGGATCAGACATAAAAATATGACGGTTTTATCACTTATCAGTGACTTACATCCAGAGACGACTCTTGATATTTTTATTACGGAACCATTTAACTTTGATGCTGAATACAACTGTTCAGAAATGGTTGAGCTGGAAACTGACTTAAGTGTTCATGTTATTTCACTCCCTTCATTAATCAAGATGAAGCAAAAAGTTTCTCGAAATAAAGATATCGACGACATACAACACTTAAAATATATTCTGGAAGAAAACAAAAATGAGCACTAAAATCAAGGCCAACTGGAAATATGGAACCTGGGATGGATGTCGAATTTTAATGTTAAAACAATCACTTAAACTTACACCTAAAGAACGTTTTGAAGCTCTGGAAGAGATGGCTAAAACATCAGACTGGTTAAGCAAAAAAAGAGTTTCAAAAAGTAAGGGATAGTATCTAAACGATAGGTGTCTTAAAATCCTACCTATTTAGCTCGGCACACTGGGTGTCTCAGATTGGGATTCGAATTAAAAAAGGGCAATTACCGGAGTAATTGCCCTTTTTTAGTTTTAATTAAATTCTGATATTCGTCTGTTCTTTTTAAGAACTGCTAATACCAGCTTTTAAATTAGAACTTGTGGATAATACCAACAGCGAAAGAATCAGCATCTTCGAAGCTGGTTCCAGCACCATTTGAGCCAGCTTGACCTTCTGCACTGTTTACACTCCAGGAAGTACCGTTAGATCTGTCATCATTACTCATAGTAGAGTACATAGCATATACTGTAGTACGCTTGGAGAATTTATGATCTAAACCAACTGACCACATATCTGCACCGGTTTCATCACCGCTATTAATTTGCTTAGCACCAGTTGCATCTTTCCAGTCGTCTAATTCATCACGAACACCATACTGAACTTTAATGACATTGTTACCCATAGTATAAGTACCACCTAAAGTCCAGATATTTGTATCTGCGCCATCAAGTCCATTAGCATTAGAAATATCTGTATAAGAAGCTAATATTTTGAAATCACCAATCTTATAGGAACCCGCAGCACGCCATGCAGACTCATTTTCACAGTTATTTACTGTAGTACTATTCCAACAGCCATTAGCTGCTGCTGTGGGATAATTAATTGGTTGAACTTGAGTGCTTGGAACACTAAAAGTACCTTCACTATAGTCAACATAAGCCACACCGGCCATTAAAGGACCGTTGTTATAGATGGCGTTAAATGACCATGCATTACTATCAGAATTTTGACCGCCTGTCTGAACACCATTATCATCACGTTCAGAAGATACCGCATCAAAACTATAGGCAACAGTTGCAGTAAAACCATTCATATTTGGAGTTACATAGGCAACCACGTTTTCAGCACGTGCATCCAGTGTGGTGAATGTATTCAGGTTACGATTATCACCAATACGGTCACCAAAAATATCGACTTTACGACCCAGAGTCTTCATTGGAGTATCCCATTTACCCCATAACATAGTACCCCAGTCACCGGATAATGTTACGGCACGGTTACGTTCTGACAGGTCAGTGTTGCCGTTATTACCAGTCATGTTAACGCCCCACTCAATTAAGTAGCCGACTTTCATGCCGTTACCTAAATCTTCAGAACCCTTAACACCAATACGGGAAGCACGAGAGTTTAAAGACCACTCATCATATTTAACGCCATTATTTGCAACAGTACCGCCTAAAACGTTAGAACCATTATTATCGTGCATTTCAACCGCACTATGGATTTTACCATACAGAGTCGGTCCAGCAGCCATAACACTGGCAGGTGCGATAACGGCAGCAGCTACAGCAGCAGCAATTAGTTTTTTCATTTTCATTTCCTTAAAATTAGTTAACTTTAAATTAACAAGAAAGTAATCTTGTTTTGCTTTAGAAGAGCCAGTTTTCTAATAAGCTCTTAAAAAACTGTTGTTTCTTTTAAAGCAGTGTTTCACTGACGGTTTATAATTTAGTCCTATTTTATCCA
>JALUZF010000082.1 GCA_027012135.1 Gammaproteobacteria bacterium | reverse complement strand
AAGGGATAATAGAAGTGTATATCAATCGAGTCCAGTATCAACCTTTCATTCCCTCTTCCTCCGGGAGAGGGTTAGGGTGAGGGGAAAATAATAATGAATATAATATGTTATGTAGCAAGTAGTTTAAATGTGGTTTCAGCCGTGCTTTTATCAATATTGGCCTGCATTTCACAATAAGTATTTTCACTGGGCGGTTCATCGCCGCAGCTGCAGCCGCCCATTATTTCATAAAAAAACACACCAATGTGCACTTTAATAGTATTATCCTGCTCTTTAACCGTATTAACCAGTACAGAAATACTTCGATCATCGGCCTGGCCGCCCCTTTGAGTACCCAGGTGCAGAGGCAGACTGCCGGGTGGCAGTGCTTCAAGTTCCTGTTTGAGGGTAACTTTAAAAGTATCGCCAGGCCATTGGGCCAGGGACTGGCTCAGGTGTATCATGGTTTTGTCGTCCTCTGCCAGGGAGCCAGTTGTTTTAAAATTATGGGATCCACTGGATGTTGCGGGTAATTTTCCTGTAATTGCTGCAGCAGGACTGCCGCCTGTTTAAAATCTTTAGACTGGATTAACAGCTGAATTTGTTTAAGTAATTGCTCAGCACTCAGTGCAGGAGAAAAAGCAGGTGCAGTCTGTTCTGTGGCTGTTTCTCCTGCGAAGCTTTCCTCGCTTGCCAGCGGTTGCCGGGCGAAATTAAGCTGTCGGGTATCATTTTTATGCATGGCTTTAAATGCTGAACGGGCCCGGAATTCTGCTGCCTGTGGTTCTGGAGCTGGTTGGCTTAAATGCTGTGTTTTTTCTTGTACAGATATGACATAGGGTTTTGTGTCCGCTTCAACCTTAGCCTGGGAAACAGGCTGTTTGCTGGATTTATCAGATAAGTTATCAGACTTGTTATCAGATAAAACAGCGGTGACAGGTGATGGTGAATAAACCGGCTCCATTGATGAAGCCGTGTCTTTTTCCTGTTCCAGTGTGTGATAAGTCAGCATGCCCACAAGGGAGAAAATAACGATGGTGGCCGCCCAGGATGATGGCTGACGCCACCATAAAGAAGTGCGGTTATGCTTTCCTGCAGCCGTTATTATTGCCTGATTCAGATGAGGTGAAGGTTCCGGGCAGGGGATATCCTGATACACTTCAGAAATAAAGGTGTCATCCTTAAGATGCTTTTCCAGGGCTGCTCCGGAAGGGTGTTTTGTGTGCTTACTCATAATTCAACTCCCAGATGACGGGCCAGATGCCGGTGTAATTTTTTACCGGCATAACGCAAACGGCTTTTGGTGCTTTCAAAACTGCTCTGAGTCACCAGGGCAATATCATGCAGGCTTAATCCGCTTATTTCATGCAGCAGAAAAACCTCTTTCTGCTCTCTGGGTAGTTCTTCAATACCGTTTAGCAGCAGTTTCTGCAGTTGTTTGTTCTGTAGTTTATTATCCGGCTGCTGTTGTTCCTGACTATACGCCTCACCGCTATTGTCATGATGTTCTCTGGTATTCGTTTGAATGATCATCAGGTGTTTGCGCTTTTCTGATTTACGATAATAATCCATCAGGGTATTGTGTGCTATTTTATACAGCCAGGTTTTAAATGATGACTGCTGTTTAAACTGTGCTGCGGATTTAATGACTTTTAACCAGACGTCCTGATGCAGCTCATCGGCCAGAGCCGGTGTACTGACCTGGCGAAAACAGTAATGGTAAGTGGGATTTTTATAACGTTTATACAGGGCTTCAAACGCAAAGTGACTACCGCCTGCATAGTCTTTTATAAGCTGTTCGTCAGTTTTTTCAGTGATGGACTCAGTCATATGTTAAGGGTATAGACGTTCCGTTATAAAAAAAGGGTTATATTTTTTTAATGTGCTTAAAGACAATAACCGGCAGTTGATACAGGCTGTAAAGCCATAATAACGGATCCAGCAGGTAATCCCAGATATTCCGGCTTTCAAGCAGGTTTAACTGCCAGGCGGTAATGCCGAGCAGAATACAGGTTAGTAACAGGTTGTTTTGTTTTATAAAGGCATAAGTTGCCAGAAGCAATAAAAACCCTGTCACTGTCAGTGGGGCGGTTAGTCCGTGGCTCTGGTTTAAATAACCCCAGGCATAAGTATCCACAGGGCTGTAGCCCAGAGCGAAGGGATAGAGCAATGTGCCGGCCAGGGCGGTCAGGATAAAGACTGTGTGGCTCTGAATATTTGATTGCACCGGACGATATAAAAACAGAAGTAATAAGCACATAGTGGTTATACTTACATCATTGAATAAACCTCTTAAATAGAGACTGACAGAATAGCCATTCACAGGTATAAATGCTGCAATAAATACCAATAAAATCACAATACGGGCTTTTTTTAGCGGTAGTTTAAATATTAGCAGTAATTTTAAAATGACTGCTGTTAATAACAGGGATATACCAGTTAAACCGGTTATAGTCGCCAGCGTCATGGCCGCTTCTTCTCCGCCAGCTTCTGTTCCAGCCAGGTCTGGTTAAAGACAATGTGTTTAATATGACTTTTATGCCAGGTATAGAACAGGTGAATCTGACCATTGCTGGTCTGTAGCAGCCAGGGGTAGGAGAATTGTTTGCTATTGTCCGGTGGATCCAGCAGATTCAGTTCAATAGTGGTGATAAGCTGCCAGCTTTGCCCTTTATCCAGTGATAATGCCAGGCTGAGATCATCCCGTTCTTCCTCACTATTATTAAAGGCCAGTAATAATGCCTCCTGTCCCTGCCATTGAATATTCAGACCGATAATGCCCGCATTGGGGTTAGGCAGTCCACTGCGGCTGACGGGAGACCAGCTCAGACCGGCATCCCGGGTGCGGGTCTGTAGAATACGGCGCAGGCCGCTGCCGTGATAACGCATCATTACCAGGGCATTATCCTCTGAAGTAATAAAGACAATGGGCTGCAGTGAATGGGTACCCCAGGACAGGCGGGTTTTATAGATGACTTCTCCGTCCTGATTGATCCTTAATAATTCAGCAAATTTACCCAGCATCTCATGATAGACCGGCAGGCCAATGGTGCCGTCCTGGTAGTGTATAGGCGTGCCTTTGATTAAGGTGCTTAGATTGAAAAAGGGCGAGGTGATCAGGCGTCTGGCGGGACTCCAGGTCCGGCCTTCATCATAGGAGCGGCTCAGGTTAATGGCACTGCCGGCCCAGCCGCCGATGGAAACGGATACATAGAACAGCCAGAGCCCCTGATCAGACCCGCGCATCACTACCGGGTTGCCCAGTTTACGGATATAGCGCCAGGTGCTGTCCCGGGTAAATTGGCGGTTTATTATTTCCCTGTCCTGGGCCCACTGGCCGGTTTGTGGATCCCAGGTATTGCTGTAAATACTGACATCTTTATGTCCCTCACGGGTACCGCCGTACCAGAAGGCCATTACCCGCTGATCCGCCAGTTCCACAGCCGTTGCGCTGTGGACTTCGGGGGTAGACTGGTGGGAAGTGAAATCGGTCTGATAAACAGGGTGGGTATTGCCTGATAGCGGAGGCTGGCTCGGTTTGAATTTAGCCGGCGGCGGGCTGTTGAACAGTGACCATAATAACCCGCTTAGAGCCAGTAAGGTCAGGGTAAATAAGCTTTTATTCAGCATATTGAGCGGATATTGCCTAAAGCAGCATGACTGAGGCCAGCCCTAAAAAGGCAAAAAAGCCAATCACGTCGGTAACCGTGGTCAGAAAAACCCCGCCAGCCAATGCCGGATCCGCGCCGAATTTATCCAGCAGCAGCGGAATGGCGACACCGGAGAAAGCAGCTACCAGCAGGTTAATGATAATGGCAATGCCTATTACCAGAGCCAGGGTTTCATTGGCAAACCAGATACCGGATATGACCGCCAGTACAATGGCCCAGAGTATACCGTTAAGAAAACTCACAGACAGTTCCTTGAACATCAGGCTGCGGTAGTTTTGATCACTTAACTGGCCCAGCGCCATGCCCCGTATGACCAGGGTCAGGGTCTGGCTGCCGGCAATACCGCCCATACTGGCTACAATGGGCATCAGCACAGCCAGTGCTACCACTTTTTCAATGGTGGGCTGGAACAGGCCGATAACAAAGGAAGCCAGTAAAGCTGTCAGCAGGTTAACGCCCAGCCAGACAGCGCGGCGTTTGCTGCTGGTCAGCACCGGAGCAAACATATCATCTTCTTCACTCAGACCGGCCTGACTCATAAAGGTGTGTTCACCTTCATCACGAATGACGTCAACGATATCGTCAATGGTAATACGCCCGAGCAGATAGCCCTTATCATCTACAACCGGTGCGGTAATCAAGTCACGCCGTTCAAACAGGGCGGCGACTTCAGCCTTGTCGGTAGAGGCATTGATACCGTGCAGATCGGTGTTCATAACGCTGGATACATAGAGCTCCGGATCATGGGTGAGCAGATCCGAGAGGTATAATACGCCCTGATAGATACCGTCATAGTTAACCACCATCAGATTATCAGTGGTATCAGGAATATGTCCAAGAAAACGCAGATAGCGCATCACCGTTTCCAGGGTAATATCTGCCCGGATGGAAATGGTGTCGGTGTTCATCAGACCGCCGGCGGTGTCCTCATCATAAGACAGTACCGATTCCAGCCGTTTACGGTGCTGGGATTCCATGGACTGCAGCAGAATACGGGTAACCACTTCCGGCAGATCGGGCAGCAGATCCGCCAGATCATCGTGATCCATATCCCGGGCCGTGACCACCAGTTCGCTGGTGGGCATGTCTTCAATAAACTGGGCCCGAATGTAATCATTGAGGTGGTTAAGGGTTTCACCCTTATGCTCAATGGCCACCAGTTTCCAGATTTTGTCCCGTTGTTCTTCGTCCGGCAGGGATTCAATTAAAAAGGCAATTTCTGCAGGGTGCAGGGAATTGATCAGCTTGATAACACTGGCTTCCTGGCCGCTGTCAATCGCTTTATAAACAGGCGTCAGCTGCTGCTGTAACTGCTGCTGTTTTGCGGCTGGAGAAATACTGCTTTCTTCTGCTTTCTCTGTTTGGGTATCGTGTGTAGTCTGGGACAAATTTATTTCGCTATTGGTTTTTGCATTTTAAAAAAGGTTGTTATTCTGGTTCATCAAACCGCTGATTGATCAGCATTTCCAGGGCAGAGCAGGCATGCTGTTCATCCGAGCCATCAATGACCAGGGTAATTTCCATGCCCATACCTGCTGCCAGCATCATTACACTCATAATGCTTTTGCCGTTGGCACTGCGGCAGGGCGTTTTTATTTCTATATCCGAGTTAAAGCTGCTGGCCAGGCTCACCAGTTTGGCTGCGGCCCGGGCATGCAGGCCAAGCTTATTTCTTATGGTAATTTTTTTTTCAATCATGCTTATTATATAAGTTAATTTGGCAACCTCTTTCCACAATTTATCGCAACCCGGTCAATTTCCCATGTTAGCAGGAAAAGTGCTGACAGCTTAAGGGCATTTAAGTGAATTATCAATAATAAATATGCTGTCCGAGGCGCTGGAGCAGGCTTTCTGAGCCAGTTCGAATAAGCTCAGTTCGGCATAATTCATAACTCTGACCAGCATGGGCAGGTTAATGCCGGTAACAATGACTTTTTCCTGCTCTGGTGTGCTCTCAAGTAGTCGGGTGGCAATATTACTGGGTGTTGAACCGTAGATGTCGGTAATCACCAGGATACCATCGGTATTATCCAGTTCAGCGCAAAGTTGCTGAGCCTGTTCCAGGCCCTGTTCAATGTCCATTTGCGGGGTAATGACCAGGTTTTTGCACGGGATGGGGGAAACCCCCATCATATTAATGGCAGTATCAAGCATACTGCGGCCGATTTCATCGTGGGTGATAAGTAAAAGTGCAACGCCCATGCAATAAAAGCCTTATCATAGGTAAAACAGGAGTAATTGGCTAAATGAATTTAAATAATCAATGCTCAACAATTTATATCCATTTAGATTTAGTGGAATTATATGCTCAAAGCCACTGCTTTAATAGTGCTCAAAGGGAATAAATAAGGGGAAGTTATTGCAGCTAAACCTATAACAGCTCTTTATGACGGGCGATTACAAAATCTCTCTGTCCGGAGAAGTATTGTGCCAGGCGTTCTACCATATATACTGAGCGGTGCTGCCCGCCGGTGCAGCCAATGGCCACGGTTAAATAAGTTCGGTTGTTTTCCTCAAAGCAGGGCAGCCATTTTTCAATATGCTCCCTGATATCGGTAAACATTTCATTGACGGCTTCCTGCTGATCCAGAAAATCCGTGACCGCCTGATCCTTACCGGTTAAAGGTCTCAGTTCCGGTTCCCAGTGGGGGTTGGGCAGGCAGCGCATGTCAAACATCAGATCCATTTCATCGGGCATACCGTGTTTAAAACCAAAAGACAGAAACTGCAGCGTCATTATGGGCTGCTCTGTTGCAGAGACAATCAGTTTTATTTTATCGCGTAACTGGTGCACATTGGTGGCTGAGGTATCTATCTGCAGGCTGGCGGAATGTTTAATGGCATCCAGTACCAGGCGTTCACGTTCAATGGCCTCTTCCAGGGAAGTCTGTTCATTGGTCAGAGGGTGTCTGCGACGGGTTTCGCTGAAGCGCTTAAGCAGGATAGCGGTCTGGGCATGCAGGTACAGAACATGACATTCAATGCGGTTATCCTTGATTTTTTTTATCAGTTCGGGAAAATCGATAAAGTCACTGCCCAGCGTCCGGGCATCAATGCCGATGGCAATGCGATCCAGATAGCTGCGGTTTTTCAGGCTTTTTTCCACCAGCTCGGGCAGCAGTTCCAGGGGCATATTATCGATACAGTAATAGTCCATATCTTCCAGTACCTGTAAGGCAATGGTTTTGCCGGAACCGGAAAGGCCGCTGACGATTTGAAGTATCATACACTGTATCCGTTATTATTTTTTATAGTTCGGTGCAGCTTTAAACTGTAAAACTGCGGTATGCACCATTAAGGCCATATTACGGCCCGCAGAACGATAAAGCTGAATACCGGGTATCTGCTGAGACTGAAATGTCCAGTAACGGTATTGTACCTGAGTATTATTTAAATCAAAATCTTCTGTTAGGCTAATTTCAATAATAAAATCAATACGCTGGCTGTTTCTAACCCGTTCCTGGCCGAACAGTTTGCCAATATTGATAATACCCAGGTTGCGGATATGCATTTTTCCTGAAAAATCTTGCGGGCAATACCCTGTTATGGTGGGCTGATGGTTGCTGTCGGTGTCTTCAGCACGGCTGCTCTGCAATAAAGGGGCATCATCACAAACCAGGCAGGCGCCTTCATAAATTAACTGCAGGGCTGTTTCTGATTTGCCACTGCCGCTGGGGCCAATAAGATAAATCCCAATATCCAGATACTCAATAAGCGTACCATGTAAAGGCAGAGCCGGCGTCATGGCTGTTATATATTGATTAACAGATTATAGACGGTTTCGGGAGAGGTGGCGTTTTCCAGGATCTGGCGGTTTTTTTCCTGGCGAAAAAAATCAGCCAGACGAGCCAGAATTTCCAGATGTTCCTGGGTGGAGTTTTCCGGAACCAGCAGGGCATACAGCAATTTAACCGGTTCCTGATCAATGGCATCAAAATCTACCCCTTCAGCCAGGGAGATAAAAATGCCGATGGGTTCCTGACAGTCCGGCAGCCGGCCATGCGGCAGAGCCACGCCATGACCAATACCTGTGCTGCCCAGACGTTCACGTTCAATCAGCAGTTCAAATATTTTATTGGCATTGTATTCAGGGTAATTCTCAGCCGCAATATCGCTGATCACCTGAAGCGCCTTCTTTTTGCTGCCGGCGGTGATATTGAGGCGGATTTGATCAAGTTTGAGCAGGCTGTTGAATTTCATAAGGTAAAAGGATTACCGGAATAAGGTAAAAGTAAGGTAA
The DNA here is from genome assembly GCA_027012135.1 of Gammaproteobacteria bacterium. GTDB lineage: Bacteria > Pseudomonadota > Gammaproteobacteria > GRL18 > GRL18 > JANELJ01. Next base: position 3,650 of record JALUZF010000082.1, on the reverse strand, counting down.
TCAGACCGGCTATGAGCCTGTATGCTCATAGCCGGCTGGCAATTATAGTTCGTGAGTCTTAAGGCTGACTTCACCGCGGTGGTGATCGGTCATTTTCTCTTTATGTTTTTTCACCTGACGATCCAGCTTGTCAATCAGCTTGTCAATGGCGGCATACATATCTTCATCAACAGCTTCGGCAAAAACCTTGCTACCTTTAACCATAAGTGACGCTTCTGCTTTTTGACGTTGTTTTTCTACCGTTAAAATAACATGAGCATTGCTCACGATGTCAAAATGGCGTTCAACACGCTCCATTTTCTGGTTTACATAGTCACGCATGGAATCGGTAACGTCGATATGGTGTCCGGTTATATCTATTTGCATAAGATTAGCTCCTCGTTAACGGTGATTGGGCAGTTAACTAACAGAATGTTTAACTGCCTCACCTGTGTGATGCCTTTAAGCGAGTATGACCCGTCAGGCAATATTTTTTCTTTCATTTGAAGGCGGTATGGACATGGATTCGCGGTATTTTGCAACGGTCCTGCGTGCCACCTTATAATTCTGTTCTGCCAGCATAGTGGAAATTTTATTGTCACTGAGTGGTTTCTTACTGTTTTCCTTGCTGATTAATTTTTTAATAATCGCCCGGATAGCTGTAGCCGAGGCTTCCCCTCCACTGGCAGTATTGACGTGACTGGAGAAGAAGTATTTTAACTCAAAAATACCTCTGGGAGTATGCATATATTTCTGGGTGGTGACCCGGGAAATGGTGGATTCATGCATACCAACGACTTCCGCCACATCAGCCAGCACCAGTGCCCGCATATGTTCTTCACCGTATTCGAAAAAGTCCTTCTGGAAATTAACAATACAGCGAGCCACTTTTAATAAGGTTTCATTACGACTCTGCAGGCTTTTAATAAACCAGCGGGCTTCCTGCAGATGGTCCTTAATGGAGTTCATGTCGCTGTCTTTTTTAGCATTCTTTATCAGGTTCAGGTATTGCTCATTAATTTTAATGGTAGGTGCTGAATCGGGATTCAGCTCACAATACCAGTCACCCTTGATTTTTCTGACATAGACGTCCGGTGTAATATAATGCGGCCGGTCATCTGAAATATGACTGCCGGGCCTGGGACTGAGATTCTTAATCAGACCAATAACCTGGGCCAGACGTTTCTCATCCAGTTTCATACGGCGTTTTAAAGTGGTGAAATCACGGTTAGCCAGCAGGTTTAAATGTCTGGAAACCAGAATTCTGGCTTCCAGCAGCCAGGGTGTTTCACCGTCCAGTTGTTTTAACTGCAGGAGAAGATTTTCCTGCAAATTTCTTGCGCCTACGCCCGGAGGATCAAAATTCTGTACCTGATGTAAGACAGCTTCCAGTTCATCCAGTTCAATTTCCTGTTCAGGCGGAAATGACTCCAGCAGCTCTTCCAGCGACTGGGTAAGGTAACCGGCTTCATCTATGGTGTCAATAATAGCGTTAGCAATTTCACGGTCGGTGTCACTGAATGGCGTCATCTCCATTTGCCAGAGCAGATGTTCCCTGAGGCTGTCCTCTGTTTTACCGTTATTTTCGAACAGGCTGGTGTCATCACCGTTCCAGCTGCTGGTATTGCTTTGCCCGGCAGTATACTGGTGACTGGTATCATAGACATCATCCCAGCTGGAATCGGTGGCCAGTTCATCAGGAATATTATTATGCGTATTTTCGAAGTCAACCTGTTCAGAGTTGGCTTCAGACATGAAATCATCACCGGAAGTATCGGTATTATTCAGCTCGGAGCTGTTTTTTTCCAGGCTGTCATTCTGTAAAGACTGGCTATCATCAGTGTCAGAATCGTTAGTATTAGAATTGCTCTCATCGACTTCCAGCATAACATTGCTGTCGAGCGCTTCCTGTATTTCCTGTTGAAGATCCAGGCTGGACAATTGCAACAAACGGATCGCCTGCTGCAATTGAGGCGTCATTGTTAGTTGTTGACCCAGACGTAGTTGAAGGGATTGTTTCATATATTACAGCGTTATTACCTGCCCTGTTAAACCTGAATTTTATTACATCTGAATAAACTCAGATCTAAAAATCATGTCCTTTCATTATTAAAAATAGTGCCGGATGGCTGAATAATCAATGTTTCCGGATATTTTATTTAAGCTATGTCTGAATAGTAGCGCAAATTATGTGCCATTGCAGTTGATTGGGATCAAAAAAAATAATTATTTTTCCAGTTAAAAAATAATTATTTTTAAATCAGTAGCTTAGATAATGTTAGATTTTAAAATTATCACCCAGGTATACTTCACGCACCCGTTCATTGGCCAGCAGGGAATCTGGAGAACCTTTAGCAATGACACTGCCGTCATTCATAATATAAGCCCGGCGGCAAACGCTCAAAGTTTCACGTACGTTATGATCGGTAATGAGAACACCAATATTCTTTTCGGTCAGATGGGTGATTATGGATTGAATATCACTGACTGAAATGGGATCAACTCCGGCAAAGGGTTCATCGAGCAGGATAAAGTCCGGCTCCATTGAGAGGGTTCTGGCTATTTCCACCCGCCGACGCTCACCGCCGGACAGACTGATCCCCATGGATTTGCGAATATGAGTGATGCTCAGTTCATCGAGTAACTGTTCCAGGTGATCATGACGATCGGTCCGGTTTAAGTCCTTACGGGTCTGTAAAATCGCCAGGATATTATCTTCTACTGTCAGTTTTCGAAAAACGGAAGCTTCCTGGGGCAGATAGCCTATTCCCAGCCGGGCACGTTTATGAATGGGCAGACGGGTAATATCCTGGCCGCGGCAGAGAATATGGCCGCTGTCGGCTTTAATCAGTCCCACCACCATATAAAAACTGGTAGTTTTGCCTGCGCCGTTAGGGCCCAGCAGTCCCACCACTTCCCCTTTCTGCAGAGAAAAAGACACGTCTTTAACCACCTGGCGGGATTTAAAGGTTTTGTTCAGCTTTTCTGCACGCAGTTCAACAAGTTCAGAAGACATAAGGAATTATTTATTATTACTCCTGGGCTGAATGGTGACTTTTACTCGACCACCGGATTTAATTGGCTGACCCTCTTTATTTTTCTGGCTTTTGGCAATAACGGTTTCCCGTTTGGTATCGTAAATGATTTTGTCTCCGCTGAAAGTATCGCCACCCTGCCAGACAAAGGCATTTTTCAGCAGATGAATCTTGTCTTTTTTAAGGTAATAAATCATAGTGCTGGCACGGGCCCGAAAATCTCTGTCCTTGCCTTCAGGTCTCTGCTTAAAGGTGGCTAATTTGCCCCTGGCCCCCTCAGCTACAGCCTTTTCCAGCTCTTTATTTTTGTCATTATACAAGGTCAGCTTATGCGCCTTAATGACCATACTGCCCTGAACCAGTACCACATTCCCGGTATAAATACTGATCCCCTTTAAATCATCAATATCCGCCGTATCCGCCTCCAGCTCAATAGGCTGATTCCGATCACTGGCCAGCGCCAGCACATCCACTGAATAAACCAGAGAAAAAATTACCCAAATTAAAACCAGCCCCACTTTCATTAAATAAAAACCCTCAATATACTTTCTTTTAACACTTAACACTTAACACTTAACACTTAACACTTAACACTTAACACTTAACACTTAACACTTAACACTTAACACTTAACAC
>JALUZF010000081.1 GCA_027012135.1 Gammaproteobacteria bacterium | reverse complement strand
GTATTATTAACGATGAACTTTATTTCAAACAAAGGATTGTAGAAATGAATACTACAAATATTATCCGCTTTAATGCCCACGAAGCAAAACTCAATTTCTCCGCACTCATTAACCATCTTGCCAACGGCAAAGAAGTTATTATCACCCGTTCAGGCCGGGACTTTGCCCGCATCAGTCCCATCAGGGAAGTTCCCAATAAACGTCTTTCAGGAAGGGATCGCAACTCCGGCTGGGTGGCAGATGATTTTAATGCCCCCCTGCCCCCAGATTTACAGAAATTCTTCGAATAACTCTCCCACACTTAACACTTAACACTTAACACTTAACACTTAACACTTAACACTTAATTATCATGGAAGAAACTTACCTTATCGACACCCACTGCTGGTTAAACTGGCATATTAATCCAGACAGGTTAAGCCCGGAACAGCTTCAGGTTATGGAAGATATGGAAAATGATATTTATTTCTCAACGGTCAGTGCCTGGGAAATTAATATTAAATACCGTCTGGAACAGATTAAGCTGCCTTCCCTGCCGTTTCGCTATATTCCGAGTCGGATCAATAAAGACGGCTTAAAAGTATTAGCCTTTTCTCTGGAACATTCCTTAAGAATAGAAAATCTGCCGCCGCATCATAATGACCCCTTTGACCGTTTAATTATTGCCCAGGCCCAGATTGGGGATATGACTATATTGACCAATGATAAACGTTTTGAACTGTATGATGTGAAGATTATCACATAGACTGATACATTCCCGGTTCTCCATACCAGTAACCATTGCAGTTTTCATCCCTGGCATAACCTGCTGTTATTCCCTCTTTTCCTTTAAGCGCATTATGGTAAGCCTGGATAACTTCCGGCATTTGCATGGCCTGAGGGCTTAGACGAACAATGTCCACACCCACGGACTGCATTTCCGGCAGTGCATCCAGTAAATCATTACGCTGGCCTGACATCGTCTGTATGCCGTTTAAGGTAAACAGGCTTTGCTCTTCCTGGCTTTTAACCTGCAGACCATCCGGGTATTCCAGGCATTTCAGATCACACTGATCCTTGGGCAGATTATGTGCCCGCGCCGTAAAACAGCGGGCAGATAAAGCCAGCGGCATATGACCGTAACTGAAGATCTCGGTTTCCAGCCTGTCTGCCAGACCAGACGCTTTCAGTTCCTGTAAAATTTCCTTTAGTGTGTTTCCGGAAAGTTCTACCGGCATAACCCAGCGTCTCAGTCCCTGTCCGTACAGCAGGCTTAATGTCCGGGTATTGTAAATATTGATGGTTGGTCCGGTACTGAACGGGACATGCTGTTCTGAGAGCAGATGGACAGCAGCCATATCGTTGGCTTCAATACTGAACTCGCCATTATTGCAGTAACGGCGCAGGGTTTTAAGCTCCGACTCAGCTTCAATAAGAGACAGGGTTGATAATACGATTTCGGTATCCGGCGACTGCTGCTTTAAAGTCTGCGCCAGTTCCAGCCACTGTTCAAAATTCAATGAACGGCGTTTGGAGCAAACCGTCTCTCCCAGATAAATAATATCGACCGGCTGTTCCAGCATGGACTGGTAAAATGTCTGGATGTCATCAAAAGACCAGAAATACAGTAACGGCCCTAAGGATAATTTCATAGTGATATTCCTCTTACTGCCAGGGCCGGCTATAGGCACCAAGCGTGGTCTGGGAGCCTTCCGATACCTTGTTCAGGGCTGCAGACCAGGTTTCCTGCGGAATATAATGCTCAGGATCGGCATAATACTGATCAATGGCCTGCCGCCAGACCCGGGTTACCTGCTGGGTATAGGCAGGGCTGCGTTGCCGGCCTTCAATTTTAATGGCCTTAATACCAATAGTATCCAGTTCGGGTAATATGGCAATCGTATTTAAGCTGGTAGGTTCTTCCAGGACATGAAAAGTATTCTCACCAATACTGAAACGCCCCTTGCACAGGGTCGGATAACCGGCGTTCTCATTATCCTCATAACGATCAATGAGAACATTATTCAGACGGGATTCCAGTCCCTGGCTGGTTTGTTCCCAGCGAACCGATTTTGCCGGGGAACAGGCTCCGCAGGTATTCGGTGACTCACCGGTTACATAAGAAGATAAATGACAACGCCCTTCAGCCATAATGCATAAACTGCCAAAACCGAATACTTCCAGTTCCACAGGAGATTTTTTAGCCAGCTGGGCCACCTGGGCAACTGACAATACCCGGGGCAGCACGGCCCGTTTAATACCAAAATTTTTCTGGTAATAGTTTAGAGATTCATAAGAGGTCGCCGAGCCCTGCACCGACAGGTGACGGGACAGTTCCGGATACGTCTGGGCGGCATAATCCAGCACCCCGATATCCGCCACAATTAAGGCATCCACACCCAGTGTGGCCGCCAGATCTACTGCTTTTTTCCAGCGTAACCAGCCGGACGGCTGGGGATAGGTATTAATGGCTACAAAGACTTTGGTACCGCGCTGATGGGCATAAGCTATGGCTTTGGGCAGATTTTTTTCATTAAAATTAAGCCCTGCAAAGTGACGGGCATTAGTATCATCTTTAAAACCAATATAGACGGCATTGGCACCATTGTTTACCGCTTCTTTTAAGGCAGGGAAATTTCCTGCGGGACAGACCAGTTCAATCATAGCTTTCACATAGCTTTCAGGTTTTGAGTTTGACATTTCAGGTTTTAGGATAGTATCAGTATATTGAGGGGTTGGAATTGATGCTGATCAATGAATGTCCTATGGTTTTAAGGCACTATTAAGATTCTTCAAAACATATTGCAGAGATTTTATATGTCAGGCCGCTTACCTGTACCTCCCTCACCAGCCACTGTATTAAATACTATTTCAGCTAATATGATCAGGCGATTTCCCGCTCTTGTTAAACGACTCCCCAAACCGCCTTTTTTTATCCAGAAAAAAGTCGCTGAAAAAATTCTGCAGACATTACTTGCCGAGCAGATTGAAATGGAAGAGTTTGATTTTTTAGAGGGACATTTTCTGCAACTCTGTATTGAAGATATGGGCCTATCTTTTTTGCTAAGCTTTGAAAATAATCAATTAATCCTGTCGGATTCAACAGCCCAGGCCGATGTAATTTTCCGCGGTAGTTCCCGGGAGTTTTTATTGCTGGCCAGCAGGATGGAAGACCCCGATACCCTGTTTTTCCAGCGCCGCCTGGTGATTGAAGGTGATACCGAACTGGGTCTGTATATCAAAAATTCCATTGACGGCATTGATTATGACCACTGGCCCAGGTGGTTAAACCAGCTTATTGGAAAAGTTGCCCGGCTGGTCAATGAACAGAAGGAAGCCGTCAATGTTCCCCAGCATGGTCAGCCTGCCGTCTGCCCCCCGGAAAATCAGGGGTTAAACAATATTATTTAAATTATAATAAAGCCCGTTTTATTTTCATTACGAGGCAGGCCTGGGC
>JALUZF010000080.1 GCA_027012135.1 Gammaproteobacteria bacterium | reverse complement strand
GATTATGATCAAAAAATAAATGACGCAAATTATAAAACCACTTCTGTGTATGGTTTTGGACATCCACTGTATTACAAAAATGTAATAGATGTTTTACAGGGAAAATGTGAACCGGAAACAGATGGAAGGGAAGGTTTAAAGTCATTGGAGCTACTGATAGCTGCTTACCTGTCAGCCAGAGATAACAAAACGGTTAGTTTGCCCTTAGAATATTAATATGAAGGATGTAGTTATTCATGAAACAGCCATTATTGATGATGGTGCGATAATAGGAAGTGGGAGCAGGATCTGGCACTGGGTGCATATTTGTGGTCAGGCCGTGATTGGGCAAAATTGTTCTTTTGGTCAGAATGTTTTTGTAGGTAATCAGGTGACTATTGGTAATAATGTTAAAATACAGAATAATGTTTCCGTATATGACAATGTTTATCTCGAAGATGATGTTTTCTGTGGTCCTAGCATGGTTTTTACTAATGTTTACAATCCTCGAGCAGCAATAGAACGAAAATCAGAGTATCGTGATACATTGGTAAAAAAAGGCGCAACGCTTGGTGCAAATTCGACTATAGTCTGTGGTGTAACAATTGGGAAATATGCCTTTATTGGTGCTGGTGCTGTTGTTCTTAACGATATATCCGATTATGCTTTAGTCGTTGGTGTGCCGGCTAAACAGGTTGGCTGGATGAGTGAATACGGCGAACAACTGGACTTACCATTAAAGGGAAATGCAGAGGCTCAGTGTAATTATACCGGCCAAAAATACCGATTGGATGGTGACAGGATTTCGAAAATTTAAAATGTTTATGGTCAATATTTGAATGAAAAATCTAATATTTGATATTAGTATCATACTGGACTTTAGCAGCCAGAAAAGAGATAAACAATTTACCAGCTCCAGAAAGGTTTTTGAACTGGCAAAAAAAAGAGATGATACGAATATCTATCTGTCTTCTTCATCTCTGGGTACTATAGAATTTTTAAAATATCAACAATTATCAGAAGAACACCCTGAATTAACAGATAGCCAAAGAAAAACTGCAGCCAAAAAATTCCTTACATCATTGCTAAATGATTTTAAAATTGCAAAAACTCCTTCCTATATTGATATAGAAAGTGCAGAGATTAACACTGCTTTGATAATTGCATCGGCAGAGTCCATGGCAGCCAGAGTGGTCACCAGAAATAAAGATATTTTCCTAAACCGTCCGGATATAGCCATCACACCAGAGCAGTTAATAAATGAGTTAAATGTAAAAAAGGATTCTATAAATTTTATAGATCTGGGTAAGCAATACTTTTATTTGCAGCCACAAATTGAAAAAAATATGGATGAAGTTTTAAATTCAACATCTTTTATTATGGGTAATAAAGTCAGGGAGTTAGAGGAAAAACTGGCAGATTTTGTTGGTGTAAAACATTGTATAGGTGTGTCTAGTGGTACCGATGCACTCCTTATTTCACTCATGGCGCTGGACATAAAACCCGATGATGAAGTCATTACCACCCCTTTTACCTTTATTGCAACCGGAGAAATGATCGCCTTATTGGGCGCCAAACCAGTGTTTGTAGATATTGACCCCAGAACCTATAATATCGATCCCGATAAAATTGAATCAGCCATTACCCCCCAAACCAAAGCCATTATGGCCGTCAGCCTGTACGGTCAATGTGCCGATTTTGACAAAATCAATGCCATTGCAGCAAAATATCAACTACCCGTGATTGAAGATGGTGCTCAAAGTCTGGGCGCAAGTTATAAAGGCAAGCAATCCTGCTCATTATCAACCATTGGCTGTACCAGCTTTTTCCCTTCAAAGCCCTTAGGTGGTTATGGCGATAGCGGTGCCTGTTTTACCAATGATGATGATTTGGCTCAAATCATGCGAGAAATAAGAGTCCATGGACAGGATAGGCGTTATCATCATTCCCGAATTGGCATTAATGGTCGAATGGATACCCTGCAGGCAGCCATTGTACTAGCAAAGCTGACAATATTTCCCGATGAAGTTGAAAAACGTCAAGAGTTGGGAGAGTGTTATAGCAGGCTCATTAGTGAACATTGTATAGATATAATTCCTCCTTATATTACAGATGATAATACCAGTGTTTATGCACAGTATACAATCCAGGTAAAAGACAGGGATATCATTATTCAAAAGCTAATAGATGCAGGTATCCCAACTGCTGTTCACTATCCGGTTCCTTTAAATCAACAACCCGCTTTGAAAACAGAAGTTTTTGATTTACCTATTGCAGAAGACTTGTCTCATCAGGTTATGAGTTTGCCAATGTATCCTTATTTGAGTGAGACAGAACAACAAAAAATAGTAAAGGCAATGGTCTCATATGGTTAAAATTGTAACTATAGTTGGAGCTCGCCCACAATTTATAAAAGCATCAGCTGTCTCTCGTGCTATTTCAGGTTATAATAAAAACCAGACTAGGAATATAATTAAAGAAATTATTGTCCATACAGGTCAGCATTTTGATCAAAATATGTCAGATACCTTTTTTAAAGAACTTGAAATACCAAAGCCGGACTACAACTTGGGGGTTTCAAATTTGTCTCATGGTGCTATGACAGGCTTGATGTTAGAAAAAATTGAGCGAATACTAAAAGTGGAGCGTCCTGACTGGGTTTTGGTGTATGGTGATACTAACTCTACTTTGGCAGGAGCTTTGGCTGCAAGTAAAATGAATATACCTATTGCACATGTTGAAGCTGGATTACGTTCATTTAATAAGAATATGCCAGAAGAAATCAATCGAGTTGTTACGGATCATGTTTCCACATTATTATTATGCCCAACACAGATATCAGTAGATAATCTTAGTAAAGAAGGTATAACTCATGGTATATATCTGGTTGGTGATGTTATGTTTGATAGCACGCTTTACTACAAGGAAAAAGCGCTTAAACGTTTCAAGTTAGAAAAATGGGCTCTTAAAGATAAACAATATGTATTGTGTACGATACATCGTGCAGAAAATACAGATGAGTATTCCAGGCTAGAAAGTATTTTCTCTGCATTGCAGTCTATACGAAGCAATATTGACGTTGTTTTACCTCTTCACCCAAGGACTAAAAAAATAATAGAAATACATAATAAAGATCATTGGTTAAATGGTCTGCTAACCATAAGTCCATTATCCTATTTGGAAATGATGAGATTGGAGATCTCAGCCAGAGTTATAATTACTGATTCTGGTGGTGTACAGAAAGAGGCTTTTTTTCATCAAGTACCCTGTATTACACTAAGAGAAGAAACAGAATGGCTTGAAACAGTGTATTCAGGGTGGAATAAACTTTCAGAAATTAATGTTGATTCTATAATAAATGCCTATAATTCGTCTCAAGATTTGGTAGAAGTTGTTAAGAGTAATCCTTATGGTAATGGCAATTCATCTTTAAATATTATAAATATACTTAGTGGTATCTAA
>JALUZF010000079.1 GCA_027012135.1 Gammaproteobacteria bacterium | reverse complement strand
CTAAGGTATGTCAGGTTACAGGCAAGCGTCCTGTTACGGGAAACCATGTTTCTCATGCCAACAACAAAGTTAAACGCCGTTTTTTACCTAACCTTCATACCCATCGTTTCTGGGTTGAAAGTGAAAACCGTTTTGTAAAATTACGTGTTACAGCAAGTGGTATGCGTACCATTGACAAGCGCGGCATCGATACAGTTCTGGCCGAAATGCGTGCCAGAGGCGAAAAGGTCTAGGAGAATACCATGCGTGATAAAATTAAATTAGTATCTTCAGAAGGTACCGGTCATTATTATACAACGACCAAAAACAAGCGCACCATGCCTGAAAAGCTGGAAATGAAAAAGTACGATCCGGTTGTTCGCAAGCATGTTATGTATAAAGAAGCCAAAATCAAGTAATCTGGCTTAAGGCTGTTCGTTTTTTAGCTAAAATGTCTATTTAACAAGTTCGCCGATACTCGCTTAAAAAAGCCCTGTCCGTTTTAACGGTACAGGGTTTTTTTTGCACTTAAAACAGAAATAGCCTATATTTCCCCAATGAATATTAAAAATATTGATCACATTGTTCTGACGGTACGCGATCTCGAAGCCTCTATTGCATTTTATACCGCAATACTTGGTATGCAGGCTGAAACCTTTGGCAATAACCGGGTTGCTCTGAAATTCGGCCAGCAAAAAATCAACCTGCATCAATATGGCCATGAATTTGAACCTAAAGCAGAACAGCCAACACCCGGCTCGGCTGATTTATGCTTTATTATTAACAATGATCTGCAACAGGCTATGGATGAAGTAAAAAGCCAGGGAATAAACATTATTAAAGGGCCGGTACAGCGAACGGGTGCTGCTGGAAAAATTACCTCCTTTTATTTCAGAGATCCTGACAGCAATTTAATTGAAGTTGCAGTTTATTAATAAACTCTAATGTTAACACACATAGCTATTCATAAATCATTTACCTTCCTAAATTCCTGGGGCTCTATAATTCGGTAAACCTGCCATGCTGGTTGTTCATAAGGGTGTTCCTTCAGCAGGGTTTCTACCACTATTTTGATGTGTTCATCAGCACAGACCATTTCTACCCGGAACTCCTCAAGCTGTTCCAGCCTGGCCTGTTTGCCTATAGCCGGATGGCTGCCTGCCAGCGGTCTGAACTGACCGGTTCCCAGAACCTGCCAGCAGGCCTGATCATAGTTTCCGACTTTTCCGGCACCCTGGGAAAATAAAGCCTGTTTGACCCGTTCATGATCCGCGGGCGGAATATAATAAATCAGTGCATACATTATGCTTAATTATTCCCTGTTCAGTTTCAGATTACCCACTTTATCAACCATACAATGCCAGTAAGGTGCCAGCCAGGTAGTAGAAACCTGTTCCACTATCAGGGCAGGCCCATTGATTTGCTGCCCGGCCAGCAGGGTTTCTCTCTGAAAAACCGGCACTGGCTGTTCTACACCGTAAACAGAGCGCTGCGCAATGGCTTCAGGTGCAGCAAGAGATGATTCTAATTCCGGTAACTGCACGGGAACCGGCCTGGCACTGACCTTAATACGTACATTAACCAGTTCCACCGGCTGCTGATGCTGATGCCCGTATCGTTTCTGATGCAGTTTATGAAAGTCAGCTAATGCCTGCTCCAAATTATGCCAGACAACATTGAGGGTATAAGACTGACCCAGGTAACGCAAATCAACGGATGCCTGGATATTAATCTTTTCCGGAGCAACACCTTCTGTTCTTAATTCTTCACGCCCTTTTTGTTCCAGCTTATGTAATTGCAGATAAATTTCTGCCTCCTGTGAACGCTCCGGAACCATATTAATGGTATGGGATAATTCCCTGCTGCGCGGTGCAACCACCATTCCAAAAGCTGATAACACGCCCGCATAGACCGGTACCAGAGCCTGTGTCATTTGCAGATTTTCAGCCAGCGCACAGACATGTAACGCACCGGCGCCGCCAAAAGGCACCAGCGTCAGGGTTTTGGGATCAACGCCGCGTTGAATAGACATCACCCTTAAAGCCCGGCTCATATGCTCATTAGCCACCTGCAGGATCCCCAGCGCTGTTTGCTGCAGGGCATCTTTTTCAGTCCAGCCCAGTTGTTCTGCCAGACTGCCTGTCACTTTCTCAGACGCATCAATATCCAGTGACATACTGCCGCCGAGAAAATCAGCAGAAGACAGGCGTCCCAGCACCAGATTAGCATCGGTTACCGTAGCCTGTATTCCACCCTTGCCGTAACAGGCCGGCCCCGGACTGGCTCCAGCAGATTCCGGCCCTACCTGCAGTACACCGCCGTCATCCACCCGGGCAATCGAACCGCCGCCAGCACCAATAGTATGCATATCGACCATAGATACGGCCACGGGGTAATCACCGATATGTCCCTCATTAGTTAATTGCAGTTCACCTTCAATTAATGCCACATCAGTAGAAGTCCCCCCCATATCAAAGGTCAGCAGGCGGGTACTTTGTTTTCCATCAGACAATGCAGACACAGTCTCAGCAATAAATTTTGCCCCGGCCAGCCCGCCGGCAGGCCCGGACAACAACATACGCACGGCATGTTGTGCTGCTCCTGAGGCCGCAATAGTACCGCCTGAACTTTGCATAACCGTCAGAACAGCGGGTTTAGTACAGGTTTCCAGACGTTGCAGATACCCCTGCACCAGGGGCCCAACCCAGGCATTCAGCCAGGTGGCAATACCCCGTTCATATTCTTTATATTCCGGCAGAACATCAGAGGAGCGGGAGATAAAAAGATCCGGAAAATATACCTTAAGATAATCTTCAATCCGGCACTCATCCTCATTATTTAAAAAGGAAAATAACAGATTAATTGCTACGGCATCGGGCTGGTGCTGCTCAATAAAGGCCTTTAATGCTTCCAGTTCTGAATGATCCAGCAACTGCAGAATATTACCCTGAGCATCTACCCGGCTGCTGACTTCAAAACAGAGTTCCCGGGGAACCGGCGGTAGCACGGGTTCCGGTGTCAGATTATATAATTCTTTACGCGCCTGCCGACCGATAGTCAGGACATCCTCCAGACCTTTATTGGTAATATAAAGTGTTTTAACCCCTTTTTTCTCTAGTACGGCATTAGTGGCCACGGTAGAGCCATGCACAATAGACAGGCAGTCCAGAACATCATCCAGTCCCATTTCAGCAATACCCTGCAAAATGGCACGTTCAGGGGCATGGGGAGTAGACAGGACTTTATGAATTTTTAATCGACCCTGCTGATAATAAACAAAATCCGTAAAGGTACCGCCGGTATCAACACCTAAAATTCGCCGGGTTTGAGCTCTGGAATGACTTGCAGACAAATTAGTTTCTCGCATTAATATTGAAACCTGAATAAAACATTTTAAAGAGTAATAAAACTAAAATACAGTGCTTTAAGAACAGTGCATAAACGTACACTATTAAACTGTGCTAGAATATTATTTTTATCCAGATAATAATAACACCTACAGGATAATCACCACCTTAAATGGACAACGAAGTTCTTATTGAAGTCAGTCATCTGTCCCGTTTTTATCCGGGCAAACATGGTATTGAAGAACGCCATGATCATATTGTGGCCGTTGATAATATCAGCTTTACTTTACAGCGCGGTGAAATACTGGGCTTTCTGGGACCCAACGGTGCCGGCAAGTCCACTACTATGAAAATGCTTACCGGCAATCTGGCACCCAGTGAAGGTCGTATTAAAATCGGCAGATTTGACTTAATGGATGATCCTGTGGCGGCCAAAGCACTGGTCGGCTACCTGCCCGATACTCCGCCTTTATACAGGGAACTTACCGTTGATGAATACCTGTTTTACTGTGCCCGCCTGAACCGCGTGGCCAGAAAAGACCTGAAGCGTGCCGTACAACACAGCAAGGAACGCTGTGGTCTGACCGAACACGGTAAACGGGTGATCAATAATTTATCCAAGGGCTATCAGCAGCGGGTTGGCATTGCCCAGGCCATTATTCATGCGCCGGATATTGTTATTCTCGATGAACCGACAGTTGGTCTGGATCCCATCCAGATGATTGAAATTCGCAAACTGATCCGGGAGCTGGGGGAAAACCACAGCGTTATGCTGTCCAGCCATATTCTGCCGGAAATTCAGACCGTGTGTGATAATGTTCAGATCATTAACCAGGGCAGACTGGTCTTTAATGCCCCGATTGAACAGCTTAACCAGCAGATGAACACTCAGATATTACGTATGCGCTGCAGCAAGACAGTGGATCCGAAGCAGCTGGAAAAGCTGGACGGCATTCAGGCTATTGAACAGGATGGAGAGAGCTGGCTGATTGAAGGCCGGACAGAAAGCGCGGACAATGTCCCGGATATTGTCCGCGCAACCAACAACCCCCCCAACAACACTGTACAATTATCACAACAGCTCGTTGAACTGTCCTGCCAAAATCACTGGGGCCTGTATGAGCTCAGTCCTGTCAGACGTTCACTGGAAGATATTTTTATGAGCCTGACCTGTACTGAGCCGGAGCTGACAGAACTCAGCAATGAGAATAAAGGTACTGAACAGGAAACCATGAAGGAAGCAGGGCATGATTAAAACTATTGCGCTGCGCGAACTAAAAAGCCTGTTCCTGTCGCCGCTGGCCTGGACCATGCTGGCCATTACCCAGTTTATTTTATGTTACCAGTTTCTGGCGCAACTTGAGACTTACCTGCAGATACAGGCCAAGCTTTCCGTTCTGGAAAATTCTCCGGGCATTACGGATCTGGTTATTGCTCCCCTGCTGGGCGGTGCGGCCATTGTATTGCTGCTGATCATTCCTCTGCTGACCATGCGCTCTATCAGTGAGGAACAGAAAAACCAGACCCTGCCTTTATTATTCAGTGCACCGGTGTCCATGTCCCAGATTATTCTGGGCAAGTATCTGGGGATTCTTGGCTTTCTGCTGATTTTAATTGCCATGATCAGCCTAATGCCCTTATCCCTGTTACTGGGTGCCAGCATTGATCTGGGTCAGATGTCAGCAGCCGTACTGGGACTGTGCCTGATAGTGGCCGCTTTTACCGCAGCCGGTATTTACATTTCCACCCTGACCCGTCAGCCGGCTATTGCAGCAGTAGGCAGTTTTGGTTTATTGCTGTTTTTATGGATCATCAACTGGGCCGGCACCGGTGCCGATACCGGTATTGAAGGGCAGAATATTCTGGCCTGGTTTTCTTTACTTAATCATTTTGAACCCCTGCTTAAAGGTGTGTTTTCCACGGCAGATGTTGTTTATTATCTGCTGTTTATCTGGTTATTTCTGGTCATGAGCATCCGCCGTCTGGACAGACTGCGCCTGCCTCATTAAACAGGTTAACCAATATGCAGATCACCCGCCAATCCACCCGCTATCTGAAACTACAGCGCTGGCTGTTCAAGCTGCTGTTTCTTGTCATGCTCGGCCTGCTGGCTTACCTGAGCAATCTATATGTTTATCAGGCTGACTGGACAGTTAACGGCCAGAACTCACTTAATGAAGTCAGCATCCAGTTACTGCAGACGCTGGATGACCCGGTAGAACTGGTTTCCTATACCAGTAATCCACGTATCCGCAAATCAGTACAGGAACTGGTGCAGCGTTATCAGCGCTATAAACCCGATATGAGTCTCAGATTTGTAGATCCCAATGCCGATCCGGAGAGTATTCGAGCACTGAATATCAGTGTAGACGGGGAAATGATTATTCAATATCAGGGCCGCAGTGAAAACCTGACTGAATTATCCGAACAGAAGCTCACCAATACTCTGCACCGCCTGATTCGCTCCAGAGTCCGTAAACTGGTCTTTATCGAGGGCCATGGTGAACGCAGCCCGGTACGCCAGGCCAACTTTGATTTATCGACCTTTGCCAGGCATCTTAAAAAACAGGGATTTACCCTGGAAACTCTTAACCTCGCCCGCAGTATGCGGATACCGGAAAATATTTCGGTACTGGTCATTGCCGGTCCACAGGCGGCCTTTTTACCCGGCGAAGTACGCCTGCTTATTGATTATGTTAAAGCCGGGGATAATCTTCTGTGGCTGGGTGAACCGCTGAATATTGAAAAGAATTTCCCCATGCACGGCCTGCTGCCGCTGTCTGAATTACTGGGTATTGAGTTTCTGGACGGTGTCGTTGTCGATCCCACCACGGAACGATACGGTATTACCCGCCCGGATTATGCCATTATAACGGAATACCCTGACCACCCCATTAACCAGGATTTTTCAACCGTCACCCTGTTCCCACAGGCGGCTGGAATTGAACGCCTGCCGGCATTTATAGACGATGTACGTAATGCGGATGAGACCGGTGCCGATATACCCTCAGACAAAGAAAATGACAGCTCGACTTCTCTGAATTCCAATTTTACCATGCTACCTTTTCTGGTGACTGTAGAACGCAGCTGGATTGAAACTTCTCCCATCCGTGATCAGGTTCAGTATAGTGACTTACTGGATATCAGGGGACCAGTGACCATCGGCATGATTTTAACCCGGTCACTGAATAATGGTAGCGAGTCCTCACAACAGGATGAACATGAACCCGCCAATGAAGTTCCGGGCCAGGAACAGCGCATAATCATACTGGGCGATGGTGATTTTCTGTCCAATACTTTTCTTGGTAATGCCGGCAACCTGACGCTGGGTCTGAATATTGTGAACTGGCTCAGCCATGACGATCATTTTATTGCCATCCCGACCCAGATAAAAAATGATATTATTCTGGATCTGTCCACTGAGCAGTTATCCCTGCTGGGCAGTTTTTTCCTGTTAGCGGTACCGGGCATACTGGTTATAAGCGGTACCCTGATCTGGTTTAGAAGGCGCAGACGCTAATGAATAATGATGCACGTAATAATGTCCGGCTGGCCGTTATTGTTCTGCTGCTGGCTTTAATTGCCTGGTATAAGCCGGGGCTGAAACAATATCAGTATCAATACCTGAGTTCACTTAATCCTGAACAGGTACAGACTATTGTGATAGAACGCCAGGGTATTGAGTCTGTACGCCTGACTAAACAGGGACAACACTGGCTTATGCAGAGTCCCTATCCATTACCGGCCAACCCCCTGCGTGTTAAGACTGTGCTGGCACTGGCGGCCAAACGCAGTTATTCCAGTTTTGATGTACCGGACAGTGAGCTGAAAAAATATGCCCTGGACAAACCAAAGCTCAGCGTCTGGCTGGGTAATCACCGCTTTGATCTGGGCAGTGAAGCACCTCTGAACGGCCAGCGTTATGCCATGAATATTCAGGACAATATTCACAGCGACAAGAACACTGTCCACCTGATTAACGGAGCTGTTTATTATCAGTTGCGGGCACCGGTTGACAGCTTTATTTCACCTTCATTATTGCCGCCGGATGCAGACCTTGAGCAGATTCAATGGACCGGTTACTCACTGACGCTTAAAAACGGTCAGTGGCAGCTCAAAACCAGCCGGGAAAATGCCGGTATACAGCCTGACAGCGTTGTCCAGTTAATTAATAACTGGAAAGCCATACAGGCCTCCAGAGTAGAAACCCGTCTTAAAGTCACTCCTGGCACCCTGGATGGTACCCAAATGACTGAAAAGACCATCACGATACACTTTAAACTGAACAACAGGGAACAGACAATTTCCTACCATATTATTCAGGAAGACAGTCAGATCAAGCTATTACGCCAGGATCTGTCTGTTGCCTGGTGGATAACGCCGCAGCAGCTAAAACGACTGACTGAGTTTATTCCAGTCACCAAAACCACAAAATCATCACAATATTGACTTTTTCTGTGAATGATTTAATATTTTCAACCCCTTAAACTTGATTTGTAGAAATTACCTGACTATTATGCCTGTTATAAAGCTAAAATAACGACTCAGCATAATATGCACGACATAAGATAATAGCCAAATCATTCTGAGAAGTTACCAAACAATTATAAAGTGGGGATTACCATGAAAACGCTTGTTAAAACTACCCTCAGCGCTGCCCTGTTGAGCCTGCTCATCACTCTGGCACCCAACAGCTTTGCTGCAGATTATTATGACGAAAGTTATCAGGATCGAGAAGCCGATATGATTGCTGACCTGGTACTGGCACGTCCTCTGGGTGCGGTTGGTACAGCCATTGGTGGTGCCCTGCATTTTGTCGGTTTGCTGTTCAGTGTCCCCGGTGAAAACTTTGATGAATCCGCTGAAGTTCTGGTGGAAGCACCACTAAACTACACTTTTAACCGTCCTCTGGGTCATTTCCCTGAAGACGAAGACAGATAATCCGATTTATACAGGTACAAACAGAAGCGTATTTACCATTAGTCCTATGCGTTTCTGTTTATAACACCTGAATAAGTCTTTTTTTGTATTAAAATCTATATAAAATAAAATGCCAGAACTCCCCGAAGTTGAAACCACCTTACGGGGTATTTCCGCATCTATTCTCAATACAAAAATCATACAGGTTAATATCCGCAACCCGAACCTGCGCTGGCCAATACCCAATCAATTACCTCAGTCTCTAAAACAACAGCATTTCACCCGGATCCGGCGTCGCGCCAAGTACCTGTTACTGAGCACTACATACGGGACATTAATTATTCACCTGGGCATGTCCGGCAGCCTGCGCATTGTGCCTCATAATACGCCTTACGATAAACACGACCATTTTGAACTGTGTTTTGCCAATAACAGGGCTCTGCGCCTGAAAGACCCACGCCGTTTTGGTGCCGTATTATGGACCAAAGACAATATCGGAAAACACCACTTACTGGCTCACCTGGGGCCTGAACCTTTATCTCCTGAATTTAATGCTGACTATTTATTTCAGCTCTCCAGGAGCAGAAAAGTTAACATCAAACAGTTTATTATGGACAGTAAGGTGGTGGTCGGCATTGGTAATATTTACGCCAATGAAGCCCTGTTTGCCAGCGGAATTAACCCGAAACGGGCAGCTGGAAGGATCAGCAGGGCCCGTTACGAACTATTATGTCAAAATGCCCGGAAAATTCTTAAAGAAGCTATCCGCCAGGGCGGTACAACACTACGGGATTTTACCGGCGGTGACGGCAAACCAGGTTATTTCAAACAGGAATTACAGGTCTATGGACGGAAAAACCAGCCCTGTATCCAGTGCGGCCATGCTCTTAAAGAAATTCGTCTGAATAACCGCAGTACGGTTTATTGTATCCATTGCCAGAAATAAGTTAACTATTCAGTTAACTTTGCTTTTAACTGAGCATTTTCAGCTTCAAGCTGTTTGATTTTTTCACTTTGTTCCTGAGCATTATCTTCCAGCCCGGTAATACAGCTCATCAGTTCCTTACTTTCCTGGGTAAAGCGGGCAATCATTTCGTCCCGTTCTTTATGGGACAGTCCTGTACTGACTTCTGGCTCTGCTCCACCCTGCTGTTCCAGCTGTTTTTCCAGGCGGGTTACTTCGGCCGTTAATGTCTGTATTTCCATGTCCATGGTTTCAATACACAGTTCAGCGTCTTTTAACTGGTGGGCATTATTGCTTTTAAGACGTTTAATTTCATCTTTGCCTTCGCTGATCAGTACATCACTATAATCCATACTGTCAGCAACACTTTGATGATGTTGCTCTTTATCCATACCCAGCAACTGCCCCATGCTGATATAATGGGTTTTGTTTTTCTCGATAACAGCCATAATGGCTGCTGAGTTTTCACTGCCGTCCGCCAGTTCAGCAATTTTCTGGTTCAGCTGCTCTATTTCGGTAATCTGTTCCGCCATATTTTTCTGTAAATTAAAATACAGCTGTTTAAATTGCTCAAGATTCTCAATTCGTTGTTGTAAGCCTTCTGATGTTTCTGCTTTAGAAGAATCCCGGGAAACAGCCTGTGCTGCCAGAGCAGGCTGCAGAAAATTCTGTATCAGGGGCATCAGTTTATTTTTAATCATTTCCCAGGCTGCTTCCGGTTCATTACTATTGTCCAGTGCTGTGAGTTCAGCGCTAAGCATCTGAAATCCGGTTATAAGGATAAACTGTTCAATGGAAGGTTTAAAACCCAGCCCTTCTTCAAGTGATTCATTAATTTCTCCACCGGCCTGCAGCTGGTATTCCGCTCTGACATGATCAATCATGGCACGGATCAGTTCCTGAACTCTTTCCTGTGACTGTTCATCCTCATGTTCTTTTATTTTTTTCTTAAGTTTTTTGACCAGTTCTTTCAGATAAAGAGAGTATTCCTTAAGGTTTTTTCGATCTCTGAGGACAAATACAATGACAGCCACCAGCGTACCTATCAGTACCAGGGTGATTTCCCCAATCAGGGTCCAGTAAGCCGGAGGCATGCCCATTTCGTATAGTGTCTCTTTATTATCAGGAGGGAATTAAAGCTAAATAAAATTATTAGCTTTAATTAAGAATAGTCAAGCATAGTCTGTTATTCAAGCTCACTGATTTGTCTGAAACTATCTTTATCGGCTAATTTTGTATATGATTTCTGTTTCTTTTAATAAGCGGCGTTTGTAAGTGGTAATCAATTAATATGTTTGATGAAGTTAAAGAATATTACGGCAAAATCCTGCAGTCTTCCGGTGATTTAAAAACCGATGCCTGCTGTACTGATACCGATTTGCCGGATCACATAAAACAGGCTATGAGCAATATCCATCCCGAAGTAGCTGCCCGCTATTACGGTTGCGGCCTGGTTCGTCCCCAGCAGCTTGAAGGCATGAAAATACTGGATCTGGGTAGTGGTTCCGGTCGGGACTGCTATATTCTGGCACAACTTGTGGGTGAAAATGGTTTTGTACTGGGTGTGGATATGACCGATGAGCAGCTGGCAGTCGCCAATCAGTATATTGATTACCACACTGAAGTCTTTGGCTATAAAAAACCCAATATTGCATTTAAAAAGGGCTATATTGAACGTTTGAATGAACTGGAACTGGAAGACAACAGTTTTGATATTATTGTTTCCAATTGCGTTATTAATTTATCCCCGGATAAAGAATCAGTATTAAAAGAAGCCTGGCGGGTATTAAAACCCGGCGGCGAACTCTATTTTTCTGATGTTTATAGTGATAAACGGGTACCTGAACACCTGATTAAGGATCCTGTACTGTACGGTGAATGTCTTAGTGGAGCCCTGTACTGGAATGATTTTCAGAATCTGGCAAAAAAATGCGGTTTTCTGGATCCACGACTAGTGGAAGATCGGCCACTGAACATTGATAATTCGAATATTGAAAAGCTGATTGGTCATATTAATTTCTATTCTGCCACTTACCGTTTGTTTAAACTGGATGGGCTGGAACCGGCCTGTGAGGATTACGGTCAATGCGTAGTCTATAAAGGCACCATAGTGCATCATGAAGAGCTTTTTATACTGGATAAGCACCATGCCATCGAAACCGGACGGCACTTTCCTGTCTGCGGTAATACCTGGCGTATGCTGCAGGAAACCCGTTTTAAAGCTCACTTTGAATTTTATGGTGATATGAACAAACACTTTGGTATTTTTGCCGGCTGTGGTACCACTCTGCCCTTTGATGCTGATACCACCGATCATCCAGACAGCCGTAGCTGCTGTTAGCTTTTTTCTGGATCTGGGCTATTATTAAAACTGTCAGCACCAACTGCACCGTTTCTTAAATACCAGAATTATAATAAAGGTTACAA
>JALUZF010000078.1 GCA_027012135.1 Gammaproteobacteria bacterium | reverse complement strand
GTTATAAATAAACTGTAAATTATTAAAAAAACAGTTTTTTTGACCATAAAAACACATTTGCCAAATCGTATATAGTTCTTGTGATGCTATGCTTTAAATAATATATGATTTTTAATAAAATCATATTCCCTTTAAATACAGTGGCTTAGTTGTTTTTTTATGAAATATTAGGGTTTTCCCTTCTTTTTTTATATAGTTGGATGTGTTTTTATATAAAGCACATAATAAAACCTACTAAGGGGAAACGGGGGAGCGAAAACCTGAATTAATAAAATGCTTTAAAAGAAGCGGTTCAGCGATAAAAATAAGGCGCAACTAATTAGCAGGATGCTACTAGAAATGCACTGTATGATTCGTTTCTGATATTTTAGCGATACAGGTTTAAAGCCTGAAAGCCCATTTTGTTAATGGGCTTTTTTTATGCCTGCTATAAAATATGATGCTAATAAAAGCTGTCTGGAAAAAAATATCCACTATTGTTAAAATTAACAATCAATATCAGTAAATCATTTCTTTTTAATATTTCAAAACCGGATGATTGTTTGCGGCAGTTACACAAAGCAGGTTATTATCAGGCTCAGATAATTGGAGCGGCAACAGATGCTGAACCCAGCTCAGAAATACCCCATATGAAATCGTTGCCTCTCTAACACTGATGAGTTAATTTTATGGCCAATGCAATAGATAGAGAACTGATACGCTCCCTGTTTCTTAAAAATGTTCCGCTAATGGATGTCCGGGCTCCCATCGAGTTTGAGCAGGGCGCCTTTCCCAATGCTGTTAACCAGCCCCTGATGAATGATCAGGAACGCCACGAAGTGGGCACTCGTTATAAACAGGCTGGTCAGGATGCGGCCATAAAACTGGGCAATAAGCTAGTCAGCGGTGAGATAAAAGCTCAGCGGATTGCTCAGTGGAAGCGTTTTGCAGAGCAGCATCCTGATGGCTACCTGTACTGTTTTCGGGGTGGTTTGCGTTCCAGAACTGCCCAGCAGTGGCTGAAAGAGCAGGGTATAGAGCTGCCCCTGGTTAATGGTGGCTATAAAGCCATGCGCCGGGTATTAATTGATGAACTCCAACAGGGTATAGAACTGTCCAATTTTGTTATCCTGGGAGGCAAAACTGGTACCGGTAAAACCTGGTTATTAAAAGAACTGAGTCACAGCATTGATCTGGAAGAGCTGGCCAATCATCGGGGATCGAGTTTTGGGCGTTTCCCCAACGGCCAGCCCAGTCAGATCAACTTTGAAAATACCCTGGCCATTTTACTGATGCGTCTGCGGGCCGGCGGGGCACATAGATTCTGGCTGGAGGATGAAGGCCGGATGATAGGCAGCTTATGCCTGCCTCAGTCTTTACGAGACAAAATGACGGAAGCTCCGCTGGTTATGCTTGAGGAAGATCTGGACTATCGCATTAATGTTATTCTCAAAGATTATGTGATTGATCTCTATGCCTGTTATGAGCGCTATCTGGCCGATAACCCGATAAAGGATGATGCGCAGGATTTTTCAAAACCGGCTTTTGAGATGTTTTCTGATTATCTGCTCAATAGCCTGGAACGGGTTAAAAAACGCCTTGGCGGAGAATGCTATCAGTCCATCAACAGACTGATGTCAGCGGCACTGAATGAGCAGCAATCCAGCGGTTCAGTTGCCCAGCACAAACTCTGGATAGAGGCTTTATTAACCTCGTACTATGATCCCATGTATGATTATCAGCTGGAAAAGAAACAGGAACGGGTTGTTTTTCGCGGTAATTCTCATCAGATTCTCGCCAATCAGAACAAAATCCTTGATATGAGTTAAGGCGCTTTCAGACAATTAAAATATAATTCCCCCTGGTAACTACATATTAAGGTTAAGGGGCTGATACGTGTCTTCTACAATTAACTCATTTATGGCTGCACACCACAAGGAATGTGATGAACTGTTTGCGCAGGCAGAACAGGCCGTTTCTGAAGGTGACTGGGAAGGTGGTTTATCCCGCTGGCAGGTTTTTGCTGATGAACTGGAAAAGCATTTTACTCGCGAAGAACAGATTCTGTTTCCTGAATTTGAACAGGCAACCGGTATGACCGGAGGACCGACTCAGATGATGCGTATGGAGCATGAGCAGATGCGCTCCCTGGTGAATGAAATTAATAAGGCCGGTACTGCACGGGATATGGATCAGTTTCTGGGTTTAAGCGAAAGTCTGATGGTGACCATGCAGCAGCATAATATGAAAGAGGAGCAGATCCTTTATCCCATGACCGATCAGTCTTTAGGTAATGCTCAGGAAATTATTGAGCGTATGAACCAGTAAATTCCTTATGACGGCAGGGAATACCAGACAATGATCAGGAAAACAAATGGCCAGGGAAATAGTTGTTGATGTCAGCGATTTAGAAGCGCCTCAGCCCTTTGAAGTGGTTTTGAAGCAGCTTAAGATACTTGGTCCCGGAGAATATATTCATATGCTGCATCGAAAGCAGCCATTACCTCTGTTGCAGGTGCTGGAAGAAAATGGTTATGCGGCTGTTATGCATAAAGGAGACAGCAGACCCTGGGAAATATTTATCTGGAATACTGCTGATCCTCTAAGCAATGAATACTGCCGAAGTCACTTTGCTCCAGATTCATCCTGAGCAGGCTGCCTATGAACCTTCATAAACTGTCCCTGGACACCATCCCCCCCATCCTGACTCCGTTTCGTTTTTTTCTCAGTGCGCCTTTGTTCGGTGTTTTAGCCGCGCTGCTGTTATTATACAGTGGAGATGATTTCTGGCTTACACGCTGGAGTAATACTAATCTGGCTCTGACTCATCTGCTCACCATTGGGTTTATGCTGATGGTCATGATGGGCGCTTTATATCAGTTTATACCCGTTATGAACGGCCAGCTGATACCCGGCAGTAAAAAGCTGGCCGCTGTTATTCATGTTTTAATGATTCTGGGTGTGCTGACTATGGTATCAGGTTTTTTATCTGCTTATAGTGAACTATTCCAGACAGCAGTGGCGGCACTTGGTTCTGCAACCGGCTTATTTGCTCTTTCACTATTACCTCTGCTGATTTCCAGGCTGGGAAATCAGTTAATTGTGTATCTGCTCAGAGTACTGTTTCTGGTGTTGCTGATAACCTTGGGGCTGGGATTTTTTTTGCTGCTGGGACATGCGCTGCCTGAACTTAATCTGTCCTACCGGCTCTATACCGATCTGCATGCGCTCTGGGGACTGTTGGGTTGGGTGGTGTTGATTATTATGGCGGTTAGTTCGCAGGTAATCCCGATGTTTTATGTAATATCTGAGTTTTCCCCGCGTTACCTTAAAATACTGCCGCTGGTCATTATGCTGACTTTACTGGTGATGAGTTTTTATACTGTTATTTCTAGTAAACAGTCCGGCACTGACTCTGGTCAGCCTTTTATATATTATACTCTGGCCTTTTTACTGTCGGCGGAGCTGCTGGTTTTTGTGTTTTATACACTGCTTAAAATTGCCCAGAGAAAACGTAAAATTGCCGATGTAACCATTAATTTTTACCGCCTGGCGCTGTTTTCACTGCTGGCTGCGATACTGCTCTGGTGGGCGGCTGTTTTTTTCCCCCTGGCTCACTTAACGTATTTATTAGCCATATTATTAATATACGGTCTGGCCATATCCATAATTAATGGAATGCTGCATAAGATCGTCTCTTTTTTAATATTTTTACATTTACAGAAGCAGTCATTGAAGCGCCCGGAAGCAATGACCCTGGTACCTAATATGAAACAGGTGATCAGTACCCGTAACTCCCAGATTCAGTTTATGCTGCACCTGCTTTCAGGTACCCTGTTACTGATCTCTGTCTATTACCCGGCTCTGACTGTACTGGCTGCAGTTATTATGCTGGCTAATTTCTGCTGGCTGAGCTGGTGTCTGTTTCAGGCTTATTTACTGTATTTAAGAAGCCGCAAAAAAATTCTTGCCTGTCCGGAAATGTCCATGAGTTTCTAAAAACTTGAATCTACAGTTTTTATTGTTTAGTCTTAAAGTCAGTTAGGCCATCGTCTTTTACAGTACAAACGGCAGGATTATAAAAAACCAACCATGTTAAAACAAATAATCAGTCCCTTAATATTCCTGATTTTTGCCTGGTTTGTCGTATCCTCTGATGATGCCAAAACCATTATTTCCGGTATTGCTATTTTCCTTATCGGTATGCACTATATGGAAAACGGCTTTAAGCTGTTTAGCGGCGGAACCCTGGAATCCTTTCTTGAAAAGTTTACTAATACCACCCCAAAGGCTATTGGTGTAGGCTTTTTATCTACAGCGGTAGTACAAAGTTCTTCGCTTATATCCGTTATTATTATTTCTTTTCTATCTGCTGAACTGATTGGTCTGACTCAGGCCGTTGGGGTTATTTTTGGTTCCAATATCGGTACTACGACAACCGCCTGGCTGGTTTCTTCTTTTGGTCTAAAAATAAAAATTGCCCAGTACGCCATGCCCATGCTGATTTTTGGTGTTATTTTTCAGTTTTCCAGACATAACAGCTATAAGGGACTGGGCAGTGTTTTAATTGGTCTGGGTTTTATTTTTCTGGGCATTGCCTATATGAAGGAAGGTTTTGATACCCTTAAAGAGGGTATTAACCTTGCAGAGTATGCCATGACGGGTTATTCCGGGGTGCTGGTTTACCTTTCGCTGGGGGCTATTGCTACGGTCATTATTCAGTCCAGCAGCGCCACAATGGCCATTATTATTACTGCCCTGGCTTCCGGGCAGATTGATTACATCAATGCCCTGTCTCTTGCTATTGGGGCTAATGTTGGTACTACGGTAACCGCTATTCTGGGGTCTCTGGCCTCCAATAGAAATGGCAAACGTCTGGCAGTCGCACATTTTATTTTTAATATCATTACCGGTCTGGTTGCGGTACTGCTTATCTATCAACTGCGTGATCTGGTAGAATTCCTGGCCCCTTATTTGTCCATAGCACAAAATGACTATGCCATGAAGCTGGCTCTGTTTCATACTATTTTTAATGTTCTGGGTGTTTTACTGGTAACGCCCTTTATCAGGCCGCTGGTCAACTATCTTCAAACTCTGTTCTGTGTAAAGGAAAAAGGTCGCGGACAGGTCAAATACCTGACTGAGGAAGTCATGCAGATACCGGCATCGGCACTGGAAGCCCTGCGCAAGGAAACCATTCACCTGTATGACAAGTCCCTGGAAGCCCTGGTGCATGCTATGAACCTGCATCGTTCAGAAATATTTTCAGAGCGTGAAATTCCAGAACTGGTAGAACTGTCTAATGAAACCATCCATGTGGATATAAACAGGGTCTACCAGGAAGAAATTAAAAACATTTACTCAGAGATCCTGCGCTATTCTTCTCAAACCCAGGCTTATATGGATGAAGAGGACAATAATAAAGTCTATGAGTTAAAACTGACAGCACGAAATATTGTTGAAATGGTCAAGGATATAAGAGAGTTACAGAAAAACCTTAACTATTTCATCAAAATTAAAAATAATTACATGATTAATGAGTACAATAAACTGCGCCGGGAAATTGTGACCATTTTAAGGAGTATTCAGCAGATCAGGGATACGGATTTTGATTCTGCTGAAATTATGACGGAGCTGGAAGTTTTAAAAGAAAAAGCAGCCGATAATGAAAGAAAGCTTAATCAGGGTATTGATAAGTTAATCAGAGACAATAAAATTGATCCAAAAATGGCCGCTTCGCTGATTAATGATGTGGGATTTATGCACAGCATCTGTAAAAAACTACTTAAAGTGGCAGCTGTATTATGGGTGAAAGATAAAGAAATTGCTGAACTCGGGGATGAATATGAGTATTAAGAGCCTGCTGGAACAATTGGACGATTTCTTTGATCTGTCCAGAAAGAAACAGAGAAAAAAACGTGAAAAACTGGATAAACTGATTGTATCTCTGGAAGAAAAAAAGGCTACACTTAAACGAAAAATACGTAGAGAAACCCATAAAGAGAAAAACAGTAAAAAAGCTTATAATCTCTGTAAGGAATTTAAAGCAATCAGCCGCATAATTAAAAAAGCTAAAAAACGTGCCGATCTTATCAGTAAGGTCGATTGCTGCTGAGCATTTAATTTATATTATCTGAATCTATCCGGTTCAGCCACCCACCTGTATACTAAAAAAGGATCTAAAATGTATCGTTATCTGTCCGGCATTATGCTGCTGGTTTTATTGTTTCTGTCACCTCTTGTGTATTCAGATACTCTGAAAGTAGGTGTGGCAACCAATTATCCTCCAGTTATTTTTAAACATGATGGCAAAATTGTCGGTATTGAGGCTGATCTGGCTCAGGCTGTCGGTAAAGAAACCGGTATGGATATCAGGTTTGATGAAATGTCCTGGGAATCACTGGAAAGTGCCCTTAATGACGGTAAAATTGACGTGGTCATGTCTGGTGTTTCAATTACCCAGGACCGCCGGCAGCGGGTGGACTTTACCAAACCTTATATGGTTATTGGTCAGATGGTTATGATTAAGACTGATAATATTATGACCCATTCCTCTAAGTTGTCTATGTATAAAGCCGGACGCCGCTTTGGAGTGGAAAATAATACTACGGGTCAGCAATATGTGAATGATACTTTTCATGCAGCAGAGATAAAATCCTACCCGACTATTGAAGAAGGTGTTGCCGCCCTTAAGGCTGGAGAGATTGATTATTTTGTTCATGATGCGCCTACTGTCTGGAAATACACAGTATTGCCCAGAACACAGGATCGTGAATTATTTGGTCTGTATGAATATATGACCGAAGAACCCCTGGCCTGGGCCGTTAAAAAGGGCAATACCCAATTAAGAGACAAACTGAATAATGCCCTGGATAAAATGCAGCAGCAGGGTTTGGTGCAACGCATTACCAATAAATGGCTGCCTTTAAGAATAGAAGTCGGTAAATAAGTATGTCAGAACACAACGTCAGGGTCAGCTGGGAGAAACAGACTGAATCCTTTGCTTATCAGGATTATAATCGGGATCATCAATGGGACTTTGGTCACGGTCTGATTGTTAATGCCTCATCCGCCCCGCAATTTCTGGGTACGCCTGAATACGCTGATCCGGAACGGGCTTTTGCTGCTGCTCTGTCCAGCTGCCAGTTATTATTCTTTATTGCCATCTGTTCCAAAAAGCGTCTAATCCTGGAACATTACCAGGACAATGCCACGGCTTATCTTGAGAAAAATGCTGAGGGTAAACTGGTCATTTCAAAAGTGGTACTGAGGCCAGAAGTACGTTTTGCTCAGGGTGTGGAAGTAGCATGGGAGGCGATCGAGAAAATACATCATCAGGCCCATGAACGTTGTTTCCTGGCCCGTTCAGTGCGTTCTCAAATTATTATAGAACCTGTGAGAACTTAATTCTTCTGGCGGTTTTTCCGCCGTGCTTTACGCTCTTTTAAATGATTGACAACATGCAGGCGCCATAACAGCCGGATGCTGGCATAACCAACAACAGCACTGATTACACCGAATATAAAGCAGCCCAGTAAAAACGGCTGCCAGATAATATGCAGCTGGTGGCTGAACCAGTCCAGTGTCAGTTCATAGTTGCTTTCAAGTGCCTTAACACCCATTATTTTTGCTCCCACCAAGTATGCTGCATAAAACAGGGGCGGCATGGTTATCGGGTTGGATACCCAGACCAGTGCTACGGAAATAGGCAGGTTAACCCGTAACATAATGGCGATTGTGGCTGCAATAATCATCTGGGAGGGCAGGGGAATAAAAGCCACAAATAAACCAACGGCAAAGGCACCGGATACAGAGCGTCGGTTAAAATGCCAGAGATTGCCATCGTGCAGAAGCTTTCCGAAAATCTGCAGGTTTTTATGCTCCTTGATCGTTTTATGATCAGGCATGTATTTTTTGATTAGCTTTTTTGGCATAATGTAAATAATTGTATGGTTAGAATAAGCAATTGTATTATCTAATAGTTTTATAAAATAGCGTCTTGTAAATTAGCATAGTGCAATTCATCTGAATTGAAAGTATTAAATAACGGAAACCAGAGAAATGCGCACAGGGATTGTGGCGTTTTTAGCCGGAAATATGGCTTTGCTTTACTGGCCGTATTTTCCCAATCTTCAAATTACCATTCTGTCTGCCGGGATCACCCTGGTTCTGACTCTCTTATTATACCGCTACCGGTCTCAATATACTCTTATAAACAAAGCATTTTTTCCATCAGGCGTGCCATTAGTTCTATTTGTGCTGTGGTTTATCAGTGGTTTTCTATGGACAGCATTATATATTAAGCAGGTGGTACCGCCACTTGATCTGGAACAAATAGAAGGGCAAACCATTCGGGTAACAGGAGAGATAGCTTCTTTACCAAAAAAGGATTATAGAAAAGTACAGTTTGTTTTTAATATCCATTCCAGGGAAACGAGTCATACAGGCGGTCAGCCGCAGGCATTTAAGGCTAAAGTCTATTTAAGCTGGTATGTGGGCAGCCGGTATGGCGGTAATAGTACACGGGAAAAAATTAAAGCCGGTCAGATATGGCAGCTTGATATTCGTCTGAAACACAATAACGGTCTAATAAATCCCGGGGCTTTTGACTATGAACAGTGGTTGTTTCAGAACCATATTCAGGCTATAGGCTATGTACGCAAAGCTAAGCTGCTCAGGTCTGAACAGACAGAATACAGCCTGTTCGGCCTGAGGCAGAAGCTGGCCGATAACCTGGACAGGGTACTGGCTGATAATCCGTATAAAGGCCTGTTCAAGGCTCTGGCCATTGGCTCCCGTGCCGACATTAGCCCACAGCAATGGCAGTTGCTTATACATACCGGGACTAACCATTTAATTGCGATATCCGGTCTGCACATCGGTTTATTTGCGGCGCTAAGCGGAACCCTGGTGTTTTTTATCTGGCGGCGGATTGCTTCTTTAAACCTCAGGTTTCCAGCCTTTATGGCAGCCAGTGTATCTGCTTTTCTGGCTGCCGTTGTTTATGCTGCCCTGGCCGGGTTTGCTATACCTACTCAAAGGGCGCTGTTAATGTTAATGGTGGTTTTTGTAGCAGTGATACTAAGGCGTACCTTTTATCCTTCTTATGTCCTGTTAACCGCCTTATTGCTGGTACTTCTAATCGATCCCCTAAGCAGTCTTTCTTCCGGTTTCTGGTTGTCATTTTCAGCGGTGGCGGTGATCGTTATGTCTGTCACATCAAGGTTAGCTTCCGGGCCAGGCAGGGCGGGTAAAATTACAGGCTTAGTACGAATTCAGCTGGTCGTTTTTTTAGGTTTACTGCCACTGACGGCTATTTTTTTTAATCAGTTTTCTTTGGTTGCTCCTGTTGCTAACCTGGTTGCTGTCCCATTTATGAGCCTGTTTATTGTTCCGCTGACTCTTGCCGCTGCCGCATTAAGCCTTATCAGTGAAACTATTGCAGGAATGGTATTTAACGTCCTGGTATACCCGCTGGATATTCTATTCGGTTATTTACATTTTCTGGATAACACCTCATTTAATATTTTTCATATTCAAGGTTTTTCATTACTAGCAGGCAGTCTGTTAATTGCTGGTTTATGGTTGTTAATGCCCAGGGGCTGGCCGGGAAGACCTTTTGGATTGTTATTGTTTCTCCCGCTGGTTTTTACCCCGATAGATAAGCCTGAAAGCGGCAATATTCGTCTGACTATGCTGGATGTAGGACAGGGACTGGCAATGGTGGTTCAAACCCAGAAGCATAGTCTGGTCTTTGATACCGGAGATAATTATTCACAGCAGTTTAATATGGCAGACAGTGTTATTATTCCCTTTTTAAATTATCGGGGTATCAGTCGTATCGATCGTTTAATAATCAGTCATACTGACAGTGATCATGCCGGTTCATTTCGGCCGTTGTATAAGGGGTTCAACATTAAATCAATTATGTCCGGTGAAGCGGATTCGCCAATATTTAATGGTTATTCAGTTAAAGCCTGTCAAAGTGGTCAGCATTGGGTTTGGGATGGTGTCAGGTTTGAAATCCTGTCACCCTTGCCAAAAAGTGAATATACAACCAGGAAAATAAAAAATAATAATAATCTTTCCTGTGTTTTACTCATAACCACAGCCAGACAAACCCGCTACCTGCTGACCGGGGATATTGAAAAGCAGGTCGAACGGCAATTACTTATACAATATCCTGATTTAAAGGCCGATGTACTTCAGGTACCCCATCACGGCAGTAAAACCTCTTCAGGAACCGCTTTTATTAATCAGCTTAAACCGAAAATGGTATTGTTTTCCTACGGCTATCATAATCGTTTTCACCATCCCTCTGAAAAGGTAGTTCAAAAATATAAAAAAAAGGCAGTAAAAATTTATACAACGGTGAATGGGGCTATTGATATTCAGTCTGATATAACCAATAATTCACTTTTGGTGATACAATACCGGGAGTTAAAACAACGTTTCTGGCATCGTCAGGCCCGAAACCTCTAGTGTATAGTTTAGTATTTTCAATAAATAGGAACCTGTGTGTTTGAATTAATTGTTTCCGGCGGCTGGATCATGGCCCCGATTATTTTATGTTCTATTCTGGCCTTTACCATTATTGCAGAACGTTTCTGGACCTTACGGGAAAAGTCTATTGCACCCTCTAATCTGGCCGATCAAATCATAAAGCTGCACAAGAAAAAACGGATAACCAACGAAGTTATAGAAAAGCTATACAGTGATTCTCCTCTGGGCAGGATTCTTGCCGCAGGCTTGCGTAATATGAATGGTGCCCGCGATATCATGAAAGAAAGCATTGAAGAAGAAGGCCGCCAGGTGGCTCAGGAGCTGGAACGGTTTTTGAATACCCTGGGAACTATTGCTTCCATTACGCCTTTGCTGGGTCTGCTGGGTACAGTTATCGGTATGATTAAGGTGTTTGCCGTGATTACCAGTCTGGGGGTTGGTGATCCCAAAGTGCTGGCCGATGGTATTTCTGAAGCTCTGATAACAACCGCTGCAGGTCTGTCTGTTGCCATTCCTACTGTTATGTTTTACCGGTATTTTCGCGGCAGAGTGGATGAGCTGTTATTAAAAATGGAAGCCCAGGCGGTTTATCTGGTGGAAGTTATCCATGGCGATCGTCAGGAGCTAAAAGACTGATATGAATTTCAGGCATAAAACCCCCGAAGATCTGGACGTTAATATTACGCCGTTGATTGATGTGGTATTCCTGTTGTTAATATTTTTTATGGTTTCTACCACTTTCGACCGTCAGTCCGAGCTTAATATTGAACTGCCGGAAGCCAGCGGTGAGATTTCTGAAACTGAAGCTCTTGATATTGAAGTCTTTATCGGTCCAAAAGGTGAATATACCATCAACGGTAAAACTCTGCTTAATACCCAGATAGAAAGTCTGCTCAGGGCTATGCGTGAAGTAGCAGGAGATAATAAAGAACCCAGAGTTATTATCAGTGCCGACAAAAATGCCACTCATCAGTCTGTTATGACAGCAATGGACGCCGCACGTCAGCTTGGTTTTCTGCATATCACCTTTGCTGCCGTCAAACCGGAATAACAGGGCTCAAACATGAAGTCTGTGAGTGCATACTGGCAGAGTTTTAATATCGTCAGTATGGCTCTGGCTCCTGTTAGTTTTATCTTTTGTGCTTTAACTTTCCTGCGCCGACAGATGTATCAGTTTGGGCTTTTATCGGTCTATCGTTCTCGTCTGCCCCTGATTGTTGTGGGCAATATTTATATTGGCGGTAACGGTAAAACCCCGCTGGTTATTGAACTGACGAGGCAGCTGCAGGCTCAGGGATACCGGCCGGGTATTGTCAGCCGTGGATATGGGGCTAAAAAAGATAACCAGACACCGCCATTTCCCCGTCGTGTACAGAATAATGATGTTCAGCTATATGGTGATGAGCCGGTGCTAATACAGCAGGCGACAGGCTGTCCGGTATTTATAGATCCTGTTCGCAGCAGGGCGGTACAGGCTATTGAACAACAGACTGATTGCAATGTCATAATCAGTGATGACGGCATGCAGCATTATGCCATGTACCGGGATATTGAGATTAATGTTACCGATGCCCGCCGCCAGTATGGCAATGGCTTATGCTTGCCGGCCGGGCCGCTAAGAGAGCCTGAGAGCCGTCTTAAGTCAGTCGATTATATTGTGTATAATACTTCCCGTGGTAAACTGGAAAAACCGGCTGATTTAGTGCCATCGCCAGATATTTTCCCTAAAGTTTACTCTATGGAGTATAAAGCCGGACTGCTCCAGAGTGTCGGCAGCCTGAACCCGGATCAGAGCAGTATGACGCTGAATGATTTTAAAGGTAAAATGGTACATGCAGTGGCAGCCATTGGTGAACCTGATGCATTCTTTAGACAGTTAAAACAGGCGGGTGTGAAAGTTATTGAACATCCGTTTCCGGATCATTTTCAGTTTACGGAACAGGCTCTTGATTTTAAAGATCAAAAGCCCATAATCATGACCCAGAAAGATGCGGTAAAATGCACTACTTTTAATTTAAAAGACACCTGGTATCTTCCGGTACAGGCTGATATAGACAGGCAGTTTTTTACGGGGATTGCCCAGCAATTGCAGTCCCCTAACAATTAACGATTGCTATTAATTTATAACAAACAATTATTAAAAAAACTTGAGAGTAAAACTATGGATAAAAAGCTTCTGGATATTCTGGCCTGCCCAGTCTGTAAAGGTGAATTAAAATATGACAAGGAAAACAACGAACTCATCTGTGAAAAAGACCACCTGGCGTTCCCCATTCGCGATGATATCCCGGTTATGCTCGAATCCGAAGCCAGAACCATTGAGCCTTCAAAGTAATACAGGTACGGATAAACAAAGTATGTCCAGAGTAAAAATTCTTTTTGTCTGTATGGGTAACATCTGCAGATCGCCAACGGCGCACGGTGTTTTTGAACATCTGGTCAAATCTGCAAATCTGGATGATAAAATAGAAATTGATTCAGCGGGTACCCATGCTTATCATGTGGGTGAATCTCCGGATCGTCGGGCATCAGAAACGGCGCTTAAATATAATGTGGATCTGTCTTATATTACAGCCCGTAAGGTTCATGATAATGATTTTGAGTATTATGACTATATTCTGGCCATGGATCGGGATAATCTGGATAAACTGAAAAGTGCCTGTCCTGAAGAATATCAGCATAAACTGTCTCTGTTTCTTGATTTTGCGCCCCAGACATCACAAAAGGAAGTACCTGATCCCTATTATGGCGGTATCAAGGGATTTGACAATGTTTTTAATCTGGTTAATGAAGCCAGCAAGGGCTTGCTGGAAACTATTAAAAGCAAGGAACTGTCTTAGTCATTGTTTGATTTAATCGGTTTCAGCAGGACCTATCTGAAAACTGTTTTTGCCCCGGTTTTTTACCTGATACATGGCGGCATCGGCAATTTTAAGCAGGGTCTGACAATTATCCCCGTGTTCAGGAAATACACTCACACCAATACTCAGTCCGACATGGCAGATTTTGCCCTGGATATTGATGGGCTGACCTATTTTATCAATAAGTAATGTGCAGAGGGCTTTTACATCATCAATATTTTTTATATTAGAATAACAGATGGTAAATTCATCACCGCCGAGGCGGGCAATTAAATCTTCCTTACGTAGTGATGTCTGCAGACGTTTAGTCACATTGATCAGCACTTCATCCCCGATATCATGACCATACTGATCGTTAATCAGTTTAAAAGCATCCAGATCCATATACAGCAGTGCCAGCATGTACTGGTTACGCTTTGCTCGATTGAGTTCCTGCTTAAGCAGTTCTGAAAACAGGCGGCGGTTAGGCAGTTCAGTCAGGCTATCATGTCCGGCTATGTGTTTAAGGTGTTCATTAGCTTCCTGTAATTCCAGGGTTTTTTCCTTTACCTTCTGTTCCAGTGAGTCGTGGGCAATGGTTAATTTTAAAGCCGTATTTTTATATTGTTCAGCCAGGGTGGAAAGCAAACTTATAATTCTGGAAGTGTGACGGGTTACGATAACAGCTACTGTAATAATCAGTAAAATGCTCAGAGCTGTTAATGTTGCTACAATAGAATAGGATGTTTTCAGTTTTTTTTCAGATTCTGATTTTATAAACTGGTTTTCATGATTCTGGTAAACGATAAACTGGTCCATATATGAAATATTCTGATTCTGCATGGGGACGGTTTCATTGACCAGTACATTAAGTGCTTTCTGATTTTTATTATTTTCTACCAGTTCAATGACTTTATACTGACTGCTGACCACATTACGGGCAATTTCCCGCTGGATTTCAAGTAATTTTTTTTCATCTTCATTCAGTTCGGTTTTAAGCAATTCCTGTCTTACTTCAAGAAAAAATCCCCCCAGAGAGTGGAACTGTTGAATATAAGAATCCTTTTTAAAGGAATCTGTGGAATTGGTTAATGCCTGCAGGATAAGGATTCTTTCCCTGGAAATAGAACGCAGCTTATGCATTAAGTCAATCTGCTTATTCTGGGTATCAATAATATTGATAATATGGTTCTGTACAGAACTTAGATATTTAAAACTGATAATAGTGCTTAAGGCAATAAGAATAATAATGACAATAAAGGATATACTCAGGTAACGGCGGGTTTTATTAGACTCAATTGTAGAGTGTATAGTGCTCAGGGTCATAGAGTATTTTGTCGGTATGTTAATTACAATTGATTATAGTTGCTAAACCTTGTTTTAGGTAGGATGAAATGATATTGACTGGAGCGGGAAGGGGGAGCTGAAATTGACCTGTGATCCGATAAGCCTTAGTCACAGGTCATTTGTTTAGCGGTTACGACTGATTATCTGAATACTGTTCAACCCAGATCATGGTGGCAGCGATAACGGCCGTGGGCATTACAATAAAATTAACAAAAGGTATCATGGATGCGCCCATGGTGACACCGCCAAAGCCAAGTGAAAACAGGCGGTTTTTTCTCTGCAGGCGGCGCTGCTCAGAAAATTTAACCTTGTGATTCCCCATAGGATAATCCAGATATTGCAGAGACATCATCCAGGCTGTAAACAGAAACCAGAGTAATGGACCAATCACGGGAACCACAAATAACAGGATCAGAAAGGGAATAGACCATAGCAGCATGTAAATGAGTTTACGAACCTCCATTAACAGGGTGGGCACAAGTTCTTTCATCATCTGTTTAAAACCGCCTTCTTCATCCAGTGGAGGCTTGCCGGTCAGGTATTTCTCTGTCGCTTCAGCCAGCAGTCCATTAAAAGGAGCGGCAATAATATTGGCCAGAATGGAAAAGGTATAAAAAATAAGGACCAGCAGAGTTAAACTGAATAAAATATACAGCAGGGGTTTAATAAACTCGACGATTGCCGCTACCCAGGACCACATACCGGAGGAATCCAGAAACCGCTCCATATACTCTTCAAAATAACTGAAGCCGAAATAAATACCAATGGAAAAAATCACGATATTGATTAATAAAGGAATAAGGACAAATGCTTTAATTCCAGGGCGGGTTAATAAAGGCAGGGCCCTGAACAGATAGCTGATCCCGGTGACCGGGTTATTGGATAGTGCCATAAAAATTCCTTATATATCTTTTTGGTTAATAAAGTGCCTGCCCGACAGCAAAGCGGTTCCTGCAGCGGCTTCCTGCTGCCGGGCCAGTTGTACGGATACACCGATTTTCTGTTCCCGAATATATTGCCAGGCTTGATTATACGCGCCGCCGCCAATACTGCATACCAGTTTGGGATAAGGTGCTCCTAATTCAAGCAGCAGAGCATAGGCGCGGGCCTCAATATCGGCCATACCTTCCAGAACGGCCTGAAAAAAATCCAGATCATCGGCCGGCCTTGGGCTTAACACCGGCTGCAGTTGCGGATCCTGTACCGGGAAACGCTCACCAGGCATAAGCAGGGGATAATAATTCAGGTTTAAAAACTCAAACTTACTCTGTTCAATTTTGTCCACTAAGCGTTCGCTGTAATCTGAAATTTCTCCGGGACAGAACAAGGATTTAAGTACTGCTCCGCCGGAGCTTGAACCGCCGCCGATAAGCCAGAGGTCACCATAAGGCTGGCTGTAAACACCATAGCGGGCATTAAACACCGGTTTATCGGCAATGACTTTCATTACCAGGGTCGAGCCTAGAGAAGTCACTGCTTCTCCGGTATTGACCACTCCGGTTGCCAGAATGGCAGCGGTGCTGTCAGTGGTTCCGGCGCAGACTGCAAGTTCAGAGCTAAAGCCGAACTCGTCAGCCCATTGCGGACTGATCCGGTCTATAATCTCACCGGGTAAATGTACCTGGGGCAGTATATCAGCGGGTACAGACTGTTGCTTTAATAACTCTTTGAGCCAAAGCGGCCAGTCATTCTGACAGGCATCGTAGCCCATTTTGAGGGCATTATTAGGATCACTATGGCCGAAATTTTCCATAAGCCGGCCGGAAAGCCAGTCGGCCTGGTTCAGGGCATAGGCAATCTTCTGTTGGTCGTCGGCCTGCTGAAACAGCCAGAGTAGCTTGGCCAGTCCTGAGGTCGGGCCGATAGCGGCGGTATTCGGTGGTGCCTGAGTACTGATAAGCTGTGCTTCCTGTACGGCCCTCTGATCATTATACATCAGGGCTTCAGAGCAGGGTTCACCGCTCTGATCGGCCAGCAGTACCGTGCCGGAAGTGCCATCAATGGCCAGACTGTTAATATTTTTCAGGCAGAAACAGGTTTGGGAACTCAGTTCATCAGACAGTTGCCTAATGACTGATGTTAAAACGGACCACCACTGCTGTGGTTGCTGGGCAAAACCAATAGTCTGTTTATTGACAATCCAGGGCCGGCCTGGAGGCAGAGCCTGCTGAGCCTGTGCAATAACCTTGTGCTGCTTGTCAATAACTACCGCACGTATGCCGGAGGTGCCGACATCAATCCCCAGAAACAACATAAAAGAGTTCAGGGCAGGTGAACGGGAACTGGTGGTGTCCAGTTATCGGCGCGGTGTTCGGCAATCACGGTGGTATAGATGCCGCCGCGGACATAAAACTCGGCTTTTATGCGCATAAAGCGGGGGGCCGTAGCATTGACCAGATCACTGAGCATATCATTGGTGACTTTTTCATGGAAAGCCCCTTCATCACGAAACGACCACATATAAAGCTTTAAAGATTTAAGCTCGACACACTTCTGATCGGCAATATATTCGATATTAATAGTCGCAAAATCAGGCTGGCCGGTTTTCGGGCACAGGCAGGTAAATTCCGGCACCTTGATGCGGATGGTGTAATCCCGCTCAGGGGTTGGGTTGTCAAAGGTTTCTAAGTCTTTACTGGGTCTGGTCGACATGTAGGGTATTCCTGAAAGCTAAAAAAGATTAGGCAAATTTTACACTATTAGGTAAAATTGGGAAATTAATTAAACCTCTAAATAAAAGAATGGAATGCGTTTAAGCAAAATCAAACTCGCCGGTTTTAAATCTTTCGTTGATCCCACTGTACTCTCCTTTCCAAGTGATCTGGTCAGTATCCTCGGACCCAATGGCTGTGGTAAGTCCAATACCATTGACGCAGTACGCTGGGTAATGGGAGAAAGTTCTGCCAAGAATCTGCGCGGTGAATCAATGACCGATGTTATTTTTAACGGTTCATCAGGGCGTAAACCGGTAGGGCAGTGTACTGTTGAACTGATTTTTGATAATTCTGACGGCACCATCACCGGTGAATACGCCAAATACAATGAAATTTCCGTTAAACGTACTGTAAACCGTGATGCCCAGTCCCAGTACTTTCTCAATAATGTCCGCTGTCGCCGGCGGGATGTTACCGATCTGTTTCTGGGTACCGGTCTGGGTCCCAGAAGTTACTCCATTATTGAACAGGGCATGATCTCCAGGCTGATTGAGTCCAAACCTGAAGAACTGCGGGTTTATATCGAAGAGGCGGCCGGCATTTCCAGATACAAGGAACGCCGCCGGGAAACAGAAAACCGTATCCGTCATACCCGAGAGAACCTGGAACGTCTGGATGATATTCGTGCAGAGCTGGATAAACAACTGGCACACTTAAACCGTCAGGCCCGTACCGCTGAACGTTATACCGAACTGAAAAAAGAAGAACGGCTGAAAAAAGCTCAGCTGCAGGCACTGCGCTGGGATGCTATTGATAAAAAAGCTCAGCAGCAGGACAGTCAAATCAGGGAAAAAGAAACGGCACTGGAACAGTTAATGGCAGAACTGCGCCAGATTGAGGCTGGTATTGAACAGAGTCGGGAAGAACATATTGAAGCCAATGAAGCCTTTAATACCGTGCAGGGAGATTTTTATCGTATTGGTGCAGAAATAGCCCGGGTTGAACAGGCTATTACCCATGCCCGGGAAAAATCCAAGCAGTATCAGGATGATCTGGAACAGGCCGAACACGCTTATCAGGACGTCTATCTGCATCTGCAGGAAGACGAAGAAAAATACCAGTTATTACAGAGCCAGTTAGCTGACATTGAACCGGAATTTGAACAGGCCCGGGAACTGGAAGAACAGTCTACCGCCATGCTGCAGGAACATGAGTCCTCCATGCAGGACTGGCAGATGCGCTGGGATGAATTTAATCAGCAGGCTCAGGAACCTTCCCAGACCGCGCAGATTGAACGTACTAAAATAAGCCAGCTGGAACAGAATATACTGAATCAGGAACGGCGAATAGAAAAACTGCAGGAGGAACTGAATCACTTCTCCACTGCACATATCGAAGAGGCGCTTGCCCATCTTGAGACGGAGCTGGCCGGTTCTGAAGAAGTGACTCAAACCCTGCAGGAACAGCTGGATCATGAACGGGAAGTCATACAGACTCAGCGTGATGAAAATTATCAGTTAACCAATGAGCTGGATATACAGCGCAGCCGGCTGCAGTCATTAAAAGGCCGAAAAGCTTCCCTGGAAGCCCTGCAGCAGGCGGCTCTGGGTAAAAATGACAAACCGCTGAAGCAGTGGCTTGAACGCCATCAGATCATTGACCGGCCCCGTCTGGCCGAGCAGATCAGTGTTCTGGATAACTGGAATACGGCGGTTGAATGTGTGCTTGGCGACTATCTGGAAGCTACCTGTCTGGAAAATATAGAACCTCTGGGACAATACCTGGCCGAACTGGAACAATCCTCCCTGGCTCTGATTGAAACTACGCAGGCAGAAATAGAAAATCCGTCATCCAGTATTGATCTGCCCCAGCTGCAGCAGTTTATCAGCGGTTCTCATGCTGCCATGGTGGCCGATCTGACCCGCGGTGTATTTGCTGCAGAAGATTTAGCCATTGCTCTGGAAAAACAGCAGCAGCTGACTGCAGGACAGTCCATTATTACCCGTGACGGGATCTGGCTGGGTGTGAACTGGATCCGTGTTATCCGGGACAGCGATCACAGGGGCGGTGTTCTGGCCAGGGAGCAGGAACTTAAACAGCTGGATACTGAACTGGATGAAGTTCAGCAATTAGTAGACGAACTGAGTGAAAAGATCGAACAGGGCCGGGCGTATCTGCGCGAGATTGAACACAATCGTGAAAACCGGCAGAAAGAATTCAATCTGCACAACCGCACCCTGTCAGAGCTCCGTTCCCAGTACAGCAGTAAACAGTCCCGTCTGGAACAGATGCACAATCGTCAGAACCGGGTACAGGAAGAAATTGCCGAGATTGAACAGCAAATAAAAGAACATAAACAGCTGATTGAAGAAGCGACTGAACGGCTGCACATCGCTCTGGAACAGATAGAAGAATTTGCGATGCAGCGTGATCAGCTTACCGAGGAACGGGAATCCTGGCGTGAACAGCTGGAAGAAATTCGCATAAAAGCCAGGGAAGATCGGGAAAATTCCCATGCCCTGGAAATTCGTCTGCGCGGTATTAAAACCGAGCTGTCATCTATTGAACAGGCGCTGGTGCGTTTGCGGTCACAGCTGGAACAACTGTCCCATCGCAGGGAGCAGTTAAAACAACTTATTCAGCATGATGATGATCCGGTTCAGCAGCTTAATGAAGAACTGGAATCACACCTGGAAGCACGGGTGGAAGTGGAAGAGCAGCTTGCTCAGGCCCGTCAGAAAGTAGAAGAACTGGAGCATACCTTAAGAGAATACGATCATAAACGTGCCCAGGTGGAAAATAATCTGCAGCAGCTGCGTTCAGAGCTGGAAAGCATTCGTCTGTCCTCACAGGAACTTACAGTACGCAGACAGACTCTAAAAGAGCAGGTGGATGAATCAGGCTTTGCCCTGGAAGAACTCTTTATGGGTATGCCCAAGGAAGCCAGTGAAGCCCTGTGGAAATCAGAAGTGGATGCCCTGGCTCAGAAAATCCAGCGGCTGGGTTCTATTAACCTGGCGGCTATTGATGAATATAAGGAACAGTCGGAACGTAAAACCTATCTGGATGCCCAGAATGAAGATTTGCTTAAATCTCTGGAAACCCTTGAAGGCGCTATTGCTAAAATTGACCGTGAAACCCGTACCCGTTTCCGGGAAACCTTTGACAGGATCAATGCCGGAGTTCAGCGTCTGTTTCCAAAACTGTTTGGTGGCGGCCATGCCTACCTGGATCTGACCGGAGATGATCTGCTAAATACCGGGGTAACCATTATGGCGCGTCCGCCCGGTAAACGAAACAGCACCATTCACCTGCTTTCCGGCGGTGAAAAAGCCATGACGGCAGTGGCTCTGGTATTTGCTATTTTTGAACTGAATCCTGCACCGTTCTGTATGCTGGATGAAGTGGATGCACCGCTGGATGAGGCCAATGTCGGACGTTTCTGTGCCATGGTAAAAGAAATGTCTGAACAGGTGCAGTTTATTTATATTACACACAATAAAACCACCATGGAGATGTCCGATCATCTCTGTGGTGTTACAATGAAGGAACCCGGTGTTTCCCGAATTGTGGATGTGGATATCAACGAAGCCGTGGAAATGGTGGAAAGTTAGGAACTGATAAAAGGGCTATGGACAAACTTATATTTTTACTGATTATTGCGGGTATCGGCGTAGTGCTGCTGGTGGCCATGTTTACTTATTATAAGCATCATAAAAAAATTAATGATGAAATAGAAAGTTTTAATAATCATGCGCATGATATCGATGATGTGTTATTAAAGGATCATGGTAATCTGGCGGTAGATGATACTGAACTGCCGGTTTCTTTTTCTGCCAG
The DNA here is from genome assembly GCA_027012135.1 of Gammaproteobacteria bacterium. Taxonomy (GTDB): domain Bacteria; phylum Pseudomonadota; class Gammaproteobacteria; order GRL18; family GRL18; genus JANELJ01. The sequence continues at coordinate 13,742 of JALUZF010000078.1, read as the reverse complement.
TCGAAATGATAATTTTGATATTGAGCAGGTCAGCCTGAGTAATGATTCAGTGGCCCATAATAGCGCACTAAATAAACATGACGAGCGGGAACTGGTTGATGGTGTTTATATCAATACCAAACGTGTTATCAGGCAGAACAATACTAATACAATACCGTCATTTAAAACCCAGACTGATACCTTTGCTGCCCATAAAAACCAGGTATCGGCAGTGCACAATGAGCAGACTGAAAACACAGCATCACCAGCTGAAAACAGTGCTGCAAATCAGGAATCGTCTGCTGAAGCCAACCCTGAACCTGAGCAGATAATAACGGAACCATCTGCTGAAATATCTTCCAGCGAAAATATAACTCAAACCATTGAACAGGCTGAACCTGCTGCAGTCAGTAAGCAGACACAGCCACAGCAGAGCATTAAAATTATGCCGGTGTCTTTGCCTGAAGGGGTTGAGGATTTAATTATTTCCCATAGTATCCTGGCAAAGGATAAATATTTTAGCGGTACTGAACTGTACCGGGCCCTGGAAGGAGCCGGACTGCAGTTCGGTGAAATGAATATTTATCATTATCCCGGGGATAATAATCCCAATACCTGGGCTTTGTTCAGTGTCGCCAATATTGTTGAACCGGGCACTTTTGATTCTGACCCTGCCGCGGCGGAAAACTTTAGTACACCAGGGATCTCACTGTTTATGCGCCTACCGGCAAAAACAGATAATTATCAGGCCTATGAAAAGCTGCTGGAAATTGCCCGCAAGCTGGCAGATGAATTAGAGGGTGAATTATGCGATGAAACACGCAGCCAGTTAACCCGTCAGGCCATCAGCTATAAAAAAGAACAGATCCGCAAGCTGAATTTTGAAATTGCCAAGGCAGAACGACTGGCGGGTATGGCTCATTAGAGCATTAATTATCTAAAATATGCCAAAGAAGAATACGCCCACAGAAATAGCACAGGAAATACGGTCCTTAAAAGAACAGTTAAATTACCATGCTCACCGTTACTATGTTCTGGATGATCCTGAAATACCGGATGCCGAGTATGACAAACTGTTCCGTCGCCTTGAGCACCTTGAGCAGCAGCACCCTGAATTAATTACCCTGGATTCACCCACCCAGCGGGTTGGTGGCAAGGTTCTGGATCACTTTAAACAGGTGACCCATGCAATTCCCATGCTTTCACTGTCTAATGCTTTTAGTGAAGAAGAAATCCACGATTTTGCTAAACGCATTGATGAATTACTGGATCATGAAGCCTTTAATATTGTGGCCGAACCCAAGCTGGACGGCCTGGCCATCAGTCTGCGCTATGAAAACGGCATACTGGTTCAGGCCGCTACCCGCGGTGACGGCTATACCGGTGAAGACGTTACCCAGAATGTTCGCACTATTCAGGCCGTGCCGCTGAAACTGAGCGGCAATGACTATCCGGAGATACTGGAAGCCCGGGGTGAAGTGTTTATGCCCAAAGCGGGTTTTGAAAAACTGAACAAGGCGCAGATAGAAAAGGGCGAAAAACCGTTTGCCAATCCCAGGAATGCTGCTGCCGGCAGTCTTAGACAACTGGACTCCAAAGTAACGGCTACCCGGCCACTGGATATGTTCTGCTATGCCCTGGGGGTGGTAAAGGGTGAACATCCCGAACAGCCCATTAAACAAACCCATAACGAAATTCTAAAACAGTTACAGCACTGGGGACTGGCAGTAAGTCCGGAAGTCAAACGCCTGGATAACTGTCTGCAATGTCTGGACTATTATCAGGACATATTAAAACGCCGGTCTGATCTGCCTTATGAAATTGACGGGGTGGTGTTCAAGGTGGATAGTATAGCCCAGCAGCAAAAAGCCGGGTTTATCTCCCGGGCACCCAGATGGGCCATTGCCTACAAATTCCCGGCAGAAGAGGCCATGACCAAACTGCTGGCCATTGATGTTCAGGTAGGACGCACCGGGGCATTAACTCCGGTGGCACGTCTTGAACCGGTGTTTGTCGGCGGCGTTACCGTGACCAATGCAACCCTGCATAACCAGGATGAAATTGACCGCAAGGATGTCAGAGTCGGCGATACCGTTATTGTCCGCCGTGCCGGTGATGTGATCCCTGAGGTGGTAGGCCCGGTGCTGTCCAGACGACCTGAAAATGCTCAGCCCTATAAAATGCCTGATCACTGTCCGGTCTGCGGCAGCGTGGCGGAACGGGTGGATGGTGAAGCCAAGTCACGTTGTACCGGCGGCCTTTACTGCCCGGCCCAGCGCAAGGAAGCTATTAAACATTTTGCCTCGCGTAAAGCCATGGATATCGACGGACTTGGAGATAAACTGGTGGAGCAGATGGTGGACGCCGGTCTGATTAATGATGTTTCGGATTTATACCAGTTAACGGTTAAACAGGTCAGCGTACTGGATCGTATGGGTGACAAATCGGCTCTGAACCTGATTGAGGCCATTAATAACAGTAAATCCACAACCTTACCGCGATTTATTTATGCGCTTGGTATAAGAGAAGTAGGAGAAGCTACGGCTCTGGCACTGGCTAATCACTATAAAAGCCTTGAGGCTATTGAATCGGCCAGTCAGGAAGATCTACAGGAAGTTCCCGATGTCGGCCCGGTTGTCGCTCACCATATTGTCACTTTTTTTGAGCAGGCGCATAACCAGGAAGTGTTAAAAAAATTACTGGATGCCGGCATTCACTGGCCTGAAATTGTCAGCAAAGATGAAACTGAATTACCGCTGGCCGGTAAAACCGTGGTGCTTACCGGTTCTCTGTCCACAATGGCCCGTAATGATGCTAAAGCCCGTCTGATAGAGCTGGGGGCAAAGGTCAGCAGCAGTGTATCTAAAAAGACGGATATAGTAATAGCAGGCGAAAAAGCCGGTTCCAAACTGGCCAAAGCACAGGAACTGGGCATTGACGTCTGGAATGAAGAACAGATGCTTGCACTGTTTAATCAGGAATGAGCCAACTTATTATCCGTCCGTTTATGCGGTTTCTTTTTCTTTTCTTCTGTTTAAACGCCAGTGCTGATCCCGGCACTGAAATCAATCTCACCCAGTCCCGCCTGATACACCTTGCCCAGCAAATTCAACAGGCCAATTCGGCCAGAAAATATGACTTTCTGCTGATCACCCTGCAGCAAATGGCTAATGCCTATGCTGAGGAAGCCGAAAAAGTGGCTCTGGAAAAGCAGAAAACGCTTAAAAAACACGCTAAAGCTGTACACTGGCAATATTCAAGTTACCGTTATCTGGATTCTATTGAATCGGCCATTCTGCAGCTGGATATGGAGGAAAATCCAGACTTTTTTATCAGTAAACAGAACCGGCTTATTGTACTTTTTACGGATCAGGCTCCTGTGGTCGTTTCTGGGCCGAATAACGGCTCTCATAAACGCATGGAGACAAATATAGTTAAGCAGTTTTGTGCTATTTATGATTGTAGTGAATATTTTAAATCACACTCAAAAAACCAGAACCTGGAGGAAAAATCAGAAGATATTAGCGAGTTTGGCGGTACCTGGAGTATCCAGAGGGATTTTAAAGGCGTTTTTGTTACTGATACGGGACTGAGCTGCTCTTTTAAAAACCTGAAAAACCGAACAGCTAAAGAACAGTGGATGGCCGAACTGCACCGGGAACTGATTTTGATACTGGAGGTACTGAAAAAAGCGACCAATAAGGGGTTTGCCGTAAACTGGCCATTATTAAAACTTGAAACCTTACCTTTAACGGATAATGCTTATAAACTGTTTATTGATCAGCAGCAAAGTTATATTAAGGTTAATGTGCCGGTACTGTTTAATAACCCAGAATTATTCAGGCGTTTAATCCCATGGCTAAAGCAGCGCTTTATAAAAGCACAAAATCTGCCTATTATTGTTAAAGAGTGTGATCGCTTTTATAAAAACAATCATAATTGACTTAAATTGATAGATCCAAAAATATGACAGAACACAAACGTAAACCCTCATATAAAGAATTATTGTTACTGATTCTGCCTGCACTGGCGATTATTTATTTTGGTTTCTGGGGGGCCTATCAGTTTGTATCTCCGGCGCCGCCCAGAACGATTACCATTTCTGCCGGCAATCCACATGGCGCCTATTACGCCTTTGCTCAAAAATATCGGGAGGAGCTGGCTAAAGAGGATATAGAATTAAAAATACTGGAATCCACGGGTTCCAGGGAAAATATTGAGCGCCTGCTTAAAGGTACGGCTGATATTGCCATGGTTCAGGGAGGCACAGCTTTTGCCGATGAAAAATCAGAGTTACTGTCTCTGGGCAGCCTGTATTATGAACCGGTCACTATTTTTTATCAAAAGGATTTACAGTTAAAACGACTGAATGATTTTGCCGGGCTTAAAATTGCTATTGGTGAGCCGGGCAGTGGTACCAATATGCTGGCTAAACAGTTATTTATTATTAATCATGTCAATTCTCAGAACAGTACATTTCTATATTTATCACCGGATGAAGCCCTGAAAAAACTGCAGTCAGGAGAAATTGATGCTGCGTTTTTTGTCTCCTCGATTCAGACACCTTTAATCCAGCAGTTATTACGCAATGAGCAATTCAGCTTATTTGATTTTGAACGTGCGGATGCCTATGCCCAGGTGTTTACTTTCCTGTCCAGACTGACTTTATACGAAGGCATTATTGATTTCAATCTGAATATTCCTGACAAACCAGTCACCTTACTGGCACCGACAGCCAACCTGGTTATCCGTGATGATCTGCATAAATCGCTGGCAATATTACTGCTCAATGCCATGACACTTTATCACGGCAGTAATGACCTGTTTTCCCGCCCCGGTTATTTTCCTTCGGCAGAGCAAACGGCATTTCCTTTAAGCAATGTTGCAAAACGCTATCTGGAAGTCGGGCCGCCGTTTCTTATGAAATATCTGCCGTTCTGGGTCGCCACATTTATTGATCGTATGATTGTCATGATTGTGCCTTTATTATTATTGCTGGTTCCGTTGTTTAAAATACTGCCGCCATTATATAAATGGCGGGTACGCTCCAAAGTATACCGCTGGTATAAAGAACTGCAGAAAGTGGATGATCAGGCCTATGGGAAGTCCTTATCCAATGAAGAATTTAAAAAACTCAATAGCGAACTGGAAAGAATTACCCGGGAAGTCGGTAAGCTGCATACCCCATTATCCAATGCGGATCAGATGTACAATTTGCTGGTGCATATTGATTTAATACGAAAATTGCTTAAGTCAAAATTAAAGACCTGATACAGCCCTGAGTTGTAACTATTCATCATAATTTATTATGACATAGAGTAAATGGTTGCAGGTACTGTGTTTACGGGGTTTTGAAAACATGGATGTTTTCACAAAGCGATACATGGACGTACTTGAGCGCCCCCGGAAATACAGTACCTGTAGCCATTTACGTTCCGATACACTGAATAGATAACTATTTGTTTGAACAGTTAAATATATTTTTTAATGTCCACTTCATCAATCTGTTCCGGTTTTAAATACTGTCGGGCATAATCCAGATAGATACCGGACGTTAAAAACAGTTTAAAAATATCGGCATCAATATGCCTGTCCTGAACCATAAAACTCATAATCTTTATGGCTTCAGAGAGGGTTTTTCCCTTTTTATACGGGCGGTCAATCGCAGTCAGGGCTTCAAAAATATCGGCTACTGCCATCATCCTGGCAACCGGGCTCATCTGCTCTGCAGTTAATCCTCTGGGATAACCGCTACCGTCAAGCTTTTCGTGATGTCCACCGGCCAGTTCAGTGATTGACTTTAAATGTTTGGGCAAGGGGAGTTCAGACAACATAATAATGGTCTGCACAATGTGCTCATTAATTTTAAAACGTTCTTCCTCTGATAAAGTGCCTTTGGCAACAGAAAGATTATAGAGTTCTCCTCGGTTATAAAGCCATTGCGGCACTTTCATTTTAAATCCCCATGGATTGTCAGGGTCAGAAAAACGGCTGTGTTTTCGGCTGAATAAATGTTCCGGTTTGTCAATGAGTAAATTTTCACTGATGGGCAGTTGAGCTTCCGGGAGTGTGGATTTACGTTGTTTTTCATCTTCAGAGATGCCCAGACGATCATTGAAATATCTTAACCAGGTTAATTGCGCCAGTTTATTCAGTCTTTCAATATCATTTTCAGACATAAACTCCCCGCCCTCATTGCATTGAGCAATAAAGGCAAAATCGGCCTGTAATTGATCCTGCTGCTGTTCCAGCTTGTCTTTTAAATCCTGTTGCTGTTTTTCTGAAAGAGGCTTCTGAGCCAGGGTTTTCCAGAATTCCAGCTCTGCGTCCCGATGCAGCACCTCAAAGCGCATTCTGATTTCATGGATACGATCGTAAATGGTTTCCAGTTTGGTTGCTTTATCGACTATGTATTCAGGTGTGGTGACCTTGCCGCAATCATGCAGCCAGGAGGCAATATGTATGGCTTCCCATTGATCATTGGGGATTTTAAAGTCTTTAAAATATCCCTGGCTGGATTCATTGGCTGCCTTTGCCAGCATTTTTGTTAATACCGGGACTCTGGCACAATGGCCTCCGGTATAAGGGCTTTTTGCATCAATGGCCCCCGCGATAAGTTTTACAAAAGCTTCAAACAGCTCTTTCTGAGCCTGGATCAGGGAACGTGTTTCAAGTGTAATGGCTGAAGATGAACATATTGCCGTAATAAATTCCAGCAGACTGGTTTCAATTTTATTGGCTGTTATCAGCAACATGACACCAATCAATTCATGTTTACGGTTAAACAGGGGTATGGCAATACTATTACGGGTAGCGCTGGAGTGATCCTGGAGCATTACCTTAAGACCGTGTTCCCTGAATTCACTGCTGCTGACTTCTGCAACAACCGGTTTATTACTATTAATGGCCCGTAATAAAATATTGGGGTAGGAAGTTATTTGTCCAGTTTCAGAAATTGGCAATGAATTATTAGTGTCAGTATTGCGGGTTCTGATTTCCGCCAGACTTAACTGATTATCCTGATCCACCAGGTAAAGGGCTATGGACTCCGCTTTTGAAACGGACAGGGTTTCATTTAAAAGTCTGGGCAGCAGGCGCTCAAAATTCTCTTCTGATGCCACAATCATATTGATATCCAGGAAGCGGCGGATAGTGGACTTCATATCGGACAAAGAGGTATTAAGATGATCGATTTCTGATATATTGCTGTCCGGTAAATGATGCTCACTAAAATCAAAACTTTTAATGGCATCAGTTTCATCTGCCAGGCGCTTGAGCGGTGTTGATATACGTCTGGCCAGGTATAGTGTGACAGGCAGAAAAATCAGCAGGAAAATAATAGTAATGCTCAGTGCCGTATTGCGGATCTTTCTTATCTGCTGATACAGTTCGTTATGTGGGATGGCAATAAGAAGAAACAATGGTGAGCCAGGTTGTATTTTTAATTTTATGATAATAGTCCGCCAGGTTTCTTTATTGAGTTTGTAGTCAAAAGGTATATTATTCTTATAACGTCCGGACTGCCATTGCTTAAAAATATCATCCATATTCTTTATGGCCAGGCGGGAAAGCTTACCCTGCTTAAACTGATTGTTTTCCTTCACGATTAACTGATTTATATCTTTATAGGCCACCAGTCCGCCGTTGATATCAAATATAATAATTTCAGAGCTGGGTGTTATCTGCTGTTTTTTGATGCTCTCTGACAGAGTCGATAAATAAACTGAAGTACCGATTACAGAATAAAAGTCGGGATTGTTATTTTGTGAATAATTTTTTGTTTTACGGGAAATAATAAAACCGAGCTGTCTGTCCGAGACAAACATCTGAATATCAGTACGTTGTATCTCTGGTGACTGAAGTGCCTTTTTAAACCAGGATCTTTTTCCTGGGTCATAGTCTGATGCGGCTTTTTGGGTATGCAGTATGTTTAGATCGGTATCAAGATACAGGGTGGTTAGCTGATGTTTTTTTCTATCCTGTTTGTCTATACTGCGGATAATCCATTTTAAACCGGTTAATGATGACAGGGTATTGTTATCAGGAATCATTTTCGGTGCATATTTTTTAATCTGAAAAAATTCACCATTGGAATAACCTGCGTATATGGACAGGAACCGGCTGCTATGATCCAGTATTTCTGTAAAAAAGGGCAGGGTGTTCATCCGCTGCCTGAATGTAGTTGCATGTCCAAGACTTTCGGCCGATTGTTGCCTGGATATGATACTGGTGACGGCTTTAGGACTTTCTATGATCTGTTCGATTTCGTTTGTTATACGGCCTGTAACATAATTAAGTAATTTAGCAGTCTGTTTTTCAACCAGCCTGATATTGGCATGATAGATAAAAACAGCAAGTCCAATACAGGAAATCAGCAGTACGGCAATCATTAAAGTGCCGATGTGCAGACGAAAGGGCCAGGTTTTTTTTAAGGGCATAATTTTTTATCGTTATGAATACCTAAAACTTTATTGTTCATCAGCAGAGGGTTTACCAATATAATAGCCCTGGTAATAATCCAGCTTCATGTCCCTGAGAATAATCAGATCATCTTCATGCTCGATACCTTCTGCAATAATCTTTATTTCCAGGTTATGTGCAGTATTAATAATCTGTCTCATATAATTGATAATATCATTATTATCCTGAATATTAGAAGCATAACTGCCGTGTACCTTAATATAATCCACTTTAATGTCTTTTAGGTAAGCCATTGAAGCAAAACCGATGCCGAAGTGATCAATTGAAAAACGGCAATGATAAGGTTCAAGTATAAATAACAGGCTCTTGTACTGTGCCAGTGCTTTAATAATGTTATATTCAGGTGCTTCAATGACCAGACGCTGTTGTTGAGAAACAGACAGGGTATCCAGCTGTTCTTTTAACCAGATGGGAAAAGAAGCATCCTGCAGAGTATCACGGGACAGGTTAATACAATAAATGGTTTGTTCAATAATTTTAATGCGTTGAACAATTTTGGCAATGACCCATCGGTCAATCTGGTGGGTGATCTGTAAATGCTCAGCCATGGGAATAAAAATACCGGCAGACACAATCTGATTATCATAATTAAGCCTCAGCATAACCTCCTGGAAAACCGTATTGTTGTTGTTATCAACAGTTTTCTGATAATACAGTTCAAAGTGATCATGCTTAATAGCATCATTGATAATGGACAGCCATTCATCAGAGCCACGGGTATGAATTCCGGCACTCTGCTTGCTGTCATATAAATGAAACGCATTAACTCCTTTTTGCTGGGCCAGTTTAAGAGCCATATCAGCCCGGGTCATTAATTCTCCCATGGACTGTTCATCCTGAGTAGTCACCATGCCGATATGAGCAATGTCTTCATTTTCAAACTGCATTTCCCTGGCGATGTCTGCGAGTTTATTCTGCAGATCTTCTCCCAGTTGTAAAATAACATCAGTATTGACTGATTCAATTAATATGGCATATTCACTGCCTGACAGACGGGCAACCATTTCTGATGAATATTGTTCACTGACGCTGTTTATTAATTCTGCCAGTTTTTTCAGTAAATCATTGGCCTTAATATGACCGTATTCCTTGTTGACCTGAACCAGATCATTAAGCTGCATAATAATCAGGCAGCCCTGCTTTCGGTCATTTCTTGATTCACAGAAATATTTAAGCTGTTTTACAAACATGGAGCGATTGGGAAGGCCAGTCAGCTCATCCTGAAAGGCCTGTTTTTTTAAGGCCTCGGTTACTTTTGCCTGTTCTTCAAAAATCGTTTTTAATTTTTCAGACATCCTGTTAAAAGCTGCTACCACCTGTAGAAACTCAACGGTTTTTGGCTTTATATCAATAGTGGGAAACTCCCGGTTACAGATGGCTCTGGCCTGTTGGCGAATGGCAACCAGTGGTTTTAACAGGTTTTTCAGTAAAAACACGGCTAATATAGAAACGGTAATCATTACCAGAAGGTAAATCTGTATAATATTGATAATGTTTTTCCATAGCTTTTCATAAGCCACGGCAGGATAACTCTGTATTCTGATAATCCCAACTGTCTGCCAGCCGTCTTCTACAGTTGCTTCCTGAAATGGTGCCTCAAGTGGAAACAGGCGTATAAACCAGTTTGGAACATTATCAATAACAATGTCCTGACGCTTATCAAATAATACCTTACCGTCAATGTCCCTGATTTCAATCTCAGTATAATAACCGCTGTCAAACATGGCATTGGTATAAACTTCCAGGGTGGCCAGATCCTTGTCCTTGATTTCGGCTGTTAAGGCGATCCCCAGTGAGGTAGCGGCATCCTGTGCGTGAGAAGCCAGCTGCTCCTTCAGATAATCCCGCGCATTGCCTATGCTGACATAGAATGTACTGCTGAACAGGATAATAAGAATAATAAAGAAAATTATAATTATCTGTTTAAATAGTGTCATATCCATACATCCTTAAAGAAGTTCTTTCTGCATTCGTTTTTTCAGGTCGGTCCATAAACGGATCCGGCTGCTGCTGCCGACTTTTTTACCCAGTTTTTTCTTACTCTGCAGCCACATACCTTCACCGTTAAAACTGTAGACGGGTTTTAGATCAGTGCGCTGGTTAGCGGGCAGAATTTTTTTATTGATATTGTCCAGTACCAGAGGGATTTCATGAGGGTTTCTGGAATAGGTAAGTACCATGTGGGCCTGGTTGTATTTAAGTGCCTTAACATAGGTCAGTCTTAAGTGCTTGACAGGAACCCCCAGTGAGGTCAGAGTAAAATATTTGATAATAGTAAAGTCTTCACAGTCACCGGCGGCTTTTACCAGTGTTTCTACGGGAGTAGCCCAGTAGTCTTTCTGTTTCCACAGTTTAATGTCGGAAATCCATAATAATTGCTGGTTAAAAAAATTATTGGTCAGCTTTAATTTTTCCTGCTCAGTTTTTTCCTGGTTTTCTTCAACAAAGGTTTTCCATCGTGACAGGCGTTTAGCGACTTCGGCACCGTGCTGCAGTTCTATCTGCTGACGTTTTTTCTCAGAAAAAAGCAGGTACTCGTCTTCTGCCAGGGCAAGGCCTAAGCCTATAATTAAAATAATAAAAACAAGGACAATGCCCGGGTGTTTAATCATACAGTAAAACTAGCAGAGAAGTTGTCTTCTGGCAAATTGACAGGAGATAATTTTCGGATGGATACAAAGCAGGAACAGGGCAGGTTAGCAGGAACAGGGCAGACTAATACAGACAACCAGACCGGGGTTGTTATCTTTAAATTCAATCTGGCCTTTATGCAGCTGGATAATAGCGGCCACAAGGCTTAAACCCAGGCCATTGCCCTGTTTATCGCGGTGTTTTTCAAGACGGTAAAAGGGTTCCAGAACCTTCTTTCTTTCTGCTGCGGGAATACCCTTGCCGGTATCAGCAATGCTAATAACCATCTCAGGTGTCTTTCTACTCATATCATATTTATATTCTATCCTGATTTTCCCATGTTCCGGAGTGTATTTAATAGCGTTATCAAGTATATTCGTAAATACCTGAAAAATCATACCCTTATCAGCATAAATGGTATTATGTTCGGAGTTGTCCTGGCGTCCTGCATTAATCAGCTTAAGGCCTTTTTCTTCTGCAAGAGGTTCATAAAATTCCACCACATCATTGAGTAGCTGATCAATATTGACCTGGCTAAATGAACCTTTCTGTGCGCCGCTTTCCAGTTTATTAATACGCAGCATGGCATTAAAGGTGGTCAGCAGGTTGTCGGTTTCCTGTAAAGCCTGAGAAATGCCCTTGGAAGTTTCAGCACTGCAGTTTTGCTGAATCGCTTCAAGACGACTGCGCAGGCGGGTTAACGGCGTTCTCAGATCATGAGCAATATTATTGGAGATGTTCTGAATACCCTGCATCAGTTTATGAGTCTGATCCAGCATTTCATTAATATTACGGGCCAGCAGATCATAATCATCGTCAGTACCACGCAGGTGAATACGCAGGTTTAAATTACCATCACTGATCTGGTTAATGGTTTCATTTATGAGGTTAATTTTTTTAATGGTGCTGATACTGATAATAAACCCGCCAATGGCACCCAGTAACAGGGTGATAGCGATACCGGTAATTAAGGAGTTAAAAATCATATGCTCCTGTTTGTGAGCAGACTCTATATCCAGACCATTAATAAGCATCAGGTTGTCTGGCAGAGGCATTAATAATAACCGGGCGGAATGGGTTTTCTGTTGCGGGTTATCGGTTAAACCGTCCAGTAGAATAATATGCCATCCGGGTTTATCCAGCTCCGGAATTCTGGTTAAATTACCGGCCAGAATGGTTTTTGTCTGAGGGTTAAATAACAGGTAAATGGAATCGTAATTCTTCTGTTTTAAACTGGTTTCAATACTCTCCTTGAGTTTTTCTACACCGCTGACATTATAAATGGTCTGCAGGCGTTCCATATCGTATTCAATATGATGGTCCAGTTGTTCGTAGTTATAACTGACCGTTGACCAGTAAATAAAGCTCAGCAGGATAAAGGAGGAAAGAATAAATAATACAAAATAAAGAAATACCATTCTAAAGGTGGAATTGTGTATTACCTTTTTAAAATGGTCATTAAAACCTGACGGCTCAGGTTTTAATGACATAACCTGCTCCGCGTACAGTCTGAATAAGTGGCTTGTTAAAAGGCTTGTCTATTTTTTTTCTCAGGCGGCTCATGTGTACATCAATGACATTGGTCTGAGGATCAAAGTTATAATCCCAGACATGTTCAAATAACATGGTACGTGAAACCACCTGACCGGCATGGCGCATTAAATATTCCAGCAGACGGTATTCTGTTGCCAGCAAATTTATATCCTGATTAGCCCGGGTAACCTTATGAGTGAGCAAATCTATTTTTAAATCGGCCAGTTCAAGTTGTGTTTCCTGGTGGACGCCGTCACTGCTGGTATTTCTTTTACCAAGAATTTCTACCCTTGCCTGTAGTTCAGAAAAAGCAAAGGGTTTAACCAGGTAATCGTCGGCACCGCTTTGCAGACCCTCTACCCGTTGTTCCACATCGGCCAGGGCACTGAGAATAATAACTGGTGTTTTTATATTGGAAGCCCGCAGGGTTCGGATAATGGTTAGCCCCTCAATATTGGGCAGCATACGGTCAATAATCATAACATCATAGCTTTCAGTCGTGGCAAAAAAAAGGCCGTCCTTACCATCGGTCTGGTGATCAACGACATGATTATTTTCAGTCAGCCCCTTAATAATAAAGTCTGCAACACTTTGATCGTCTTCAATTAATAATATACGCATATTTCTGTTTATAGGCTCTTGTTTAAAGTGGCTTTTATCTGCTCATATTCATCTGTAGAGATTTCTCCACGGGCATAACGTTCATTTAAAACATCCAGGGCGCTTTTTTCAGGAAGGTGGCCGGAGTTCATTAACTGATTAAAAACGCCTGCCTGATACAGAACAATCAGAAGAACCAGTAATAATAACCATAGCATAATACACCTCCAGGTGTGATATTTGAATATCGAACTTAAATAATTAACGAGTCATGTTAGTATCAATAGTTCCTGACTGAATTTTGTTGTCCTCTATATGAGGATAAACACTGCTATTTTCTGACATCATCCAGCTTATACTGGAACCATCCCTATGATACTGGTCATGTTTTAACCACATCATACTGATAGAAACAATGAACAGGGCTATTAATAATAGGATTAATAAATTCATTGCCATATTCTGTTTTTGTTCGGTTTTCATTTTTTAACCTGTATAAATATTGACCTGTTTTGGCT
>JALUZF010000077.1 GCA_027012135.1 Gammaproteobacteria bacterium | reverse complement strand
GAGTTATATGATTATGGCCTGTTTTATGCTTAATATTAGTAAGATTTAATGTTTTAAGAGGGTTCTACTCATGTCAAACAACAGCGCAGCGGACAGCAGGCTCAATCTGTTTTCCTTTACCGGGAAAGTTAAAATACTTCACCTGACCTGGCTGGCTTTTTTTATCAGTTTTTTTGTCTGGTTTAACCATGCACCTTTACTGGTTTCCATTAAGGAAAGTCTGGGGCTGACTGATGGACAGATTAAAACCTTATTAATTCTCAACGTGGCCTTAACCATTCCTGCCCGTATCATCATCGGAATGCTGGTGGACAAATTCGGCCCGAAACGGACTTTTTCTACTCTGCTGGTTCTGGGCAGTATCCCCTGTTTTATTTTTGCCACAGCAGACACATTTGAACAGCTGGCCCTGGCACGCTTTTTACTGGGCTTTGTCGGCGCCGGTTTTGTTATCGGCATACGTATGATGGGTGAATGGTTCCCTGCCAGACAGGTCGGTGTCGCCGAAGGCATTTACGGCGGCTGGGGTAATTTCGGTTCTGCAGCAGCAGCCATGACCTTACCCACCATCGCTCTGCTGTTCGGCGGTGATGACGGCTGGCGTTATGCCGTAGGTTTAACCGGTATGATAGCCCTGACTTACGCGGTTATTTATTTCTTCAGTGTATCCGATACACCTAAAGGTTCCACCTATTTTAAACCCAAGCGTATCGGCGCCATGGAAGTCACCTCAAAAGGCGATCTGTATTTTTATATTCTGATGTCGGTTCCCCTGTATGCAACTTTAACTCTGCTGACCTGGAAGCTGTCACCTGCCGGCGTCAGTCTGCTGGGCACTGCAACAGCAGATATTATTTATCTGAGTATATGGACTCTGTTTGCCGTTAATGTCTATAAAATCTTTCATATCAATAATGAGCATTTAAAGGAACCGGTGCCGGAAATTCACCGTTATAAGTTTAAGCAGGTGGCAATTCTGGATCTGGCCTATATGGTGACCTTTGGTTCCGAACTGGCGGTTGTGTCCATGCTGCCCCTGTTCTTTTATGAAACCTTCCATGAAAGTCATGGCATAACCGCTGTTATGGCGGGTCTGCTGGCTTCCGGTTTTGCCTTTATGAATCTGGTGGCACGTCCCGGAGGCGGTCTAATCAGTGACAGGTTTGGCCGTAAACGTTCTCTGACTATCTTTTTACTTGGTCTGGTGGGCGGTTATTTTATTATGAGTCAGATTGAATCCAGCTGGTCTCTGGTTCTGGCGGTTATAGTGACTATGGTCTGTTCTTTCTTTGTACAGGCCGGTGAAGGGGCTGTTTTTGCCATGGTGCCTTTAATTAAACGACGCATGACCGGGCAGATTGCCGGTATGGTGGGTGCTTATGGTAATGTAGGTGCGGTGTTATTCCTGACTGTGTTATCCTTTGTCTCACCGCAGATATTTTTTATTACCATTGCCTGTGCGGCTTTGTTTGTACTGATTGCCGTGCAGTTTATTGAAGAGCCTAAGGGGCATATGGCTGAGGTTCTGCCGGATGGGACAGTAGAGATGATTGAGGTTGATTAAAAATTCTTTAATCAATAAAAGTTGTTGAAAGAAATGGAAAAAAAACTCGCCATTAGTATTGGCTATTACAGTGACAAAGGCATTAAGGCTGATAACGATGATTTTGTGTCCAGTAAAATTCCTGATAACCAGGATTTGCGGACTAAAGGGATTGTGGTGGCTATTGCTGACGGAATGAGTTCCAGTGAGGCGGGTAAGGAGGCCAGTCATGCCTGTGTGAACGGGTTTATTAACGATTATTACAGTACACCGGATTCCTGGTCGGTCAAAAATGCGGCGCAGAAGATTATGTCGGCGCTTAATAACTGGCTGTATAGTCGCGGACATACCGACTACCAAAGTGCTAAGGGGATGGTCACTACGCTGACCATTTTAATCCTCA
Source organism: Gammaproteobacteria bacterium (assembly GCA_027012135.1). Taxonomy (GTDB): domain Bacteria; phylum Pseudomonadota; class Gammaproteobacteria; order GRL18; family GRL18; genus JANELJ01. The sequence goes on along the minus strand of JALUZF010000077.1, from coordinate 1,530 downwards.
AATCCACTACGGCACATATTTTTCATGTGGGTGATTCACGGATTTATCGTTTACGGGACGGAGAGCTGGAGCAGCTGACCCGGGATCACCGGGTGCAGGTCTCTGATGAACGCAGTTATCTGAACCGGGCCATGGGGATCGATCTGCATCTGGATATAGATTATCGTAAAGTTCCTCTTGAACCGGGGGATGTGTTTATGCTGTCTACCGACGGTGTGCATGATTTTCTGTCTGACAGGAAAATCAGGTCGATACTTAAGGGTATTGAATATGACACTATTGATAGTGAGGCTTTAAACCAGCACTGTGCTGATATTGCTCAACAGGCTCTGGATAATCAGTGTAACGATAATATCAGCCTGCAGCTCCTTAAAATTGAGAGTCTGCCGCTTCCGGAAGAGGAAGAGGTACTGATGAAGGCTCATGAACTGCCCTTCCCTCCGCCACTGGAAGCCGGTATGGTCATGGATGGTTATCAGATCATCAGGGAGCTGCATGCCAGTAAACGCACTCAAATTTATGCCGCCCGAAATAAGGAAACCGATGAGCGGGTTATTTTAAAAACACCATCGGTCAATTATGAAGACGATGCGGCTTTTATTGAGCAGTTTCTGCATGAAGAATGGGCCGGCAAACGCATTCAGTCACCTTATGTACTCAAGGTGCTTACTCCTGAACAAAAACCGCGGATGCTGTATTATGTCACCGAATACCTTGACGGGATAACCTTAAGGGAATGGATGCAGCAGAATCCGCTGCCCTCAGTTGAAACGGTGCTCCCAATTGTTGAGCAGATTGCCAAAGGTTTGCGGGCCTTTCATCGGCTGGAAATGATCCATCAGGATTTAAAGCCTGAAAATATTATGATCAGCGCTGACGGCCAGGTCAAAATTATTGATTTTGGTTCGGTAAAAATTGCCGGGATCCAGGAACTGAAAAAGAATACGGATGGTGAAGAAAATATTCTGGGTACGGTAAATTACAGTGCCCCGGAGTTATACCTGGGCCACTCCGGCGGTGAGCGCAGTGACCTGTATTCACTGGCGGTGATTACCTATGAACTGCTCAATAACTGCCTGCCCTTTGGCAGAGATATGCCTGAAAAGGCCGATTACCGGCAGTTATCCCAGCTTAAATATGTACCCAGTATCCATATCAACCCCATGGTTCCCATCTGGATTGACGGTGCTATTAAAAAGGCCCTGTCACTGGAAGTAAAACAACGCCATGAGGATGTGTTTGAGTTTTTATATGACCTGCAAAATCCTAATCCGCGGTTTTTAAATAACACTAATACGCCTCTGATTGAAAGAAACCCCATGCTGGTCTGGAAAAGCATCAGTGCAATTTCCTTAATAATCAATTTTATCCTGCTCTATTATCTTGTAAAATAACAGCCTTCTTTCTTGCAACTTATATTCGGAATTTCAGGTAATCTTATGGCCAGCAATAAATTTAATTTTGGAAGTTTTCTGATCCGCCTTATTTTTGCACTTTGTCTGGTTTTTGCTACCTATAATCCCAGTGAAT
>JALUZF010000076.1 GCA_027012135.1 Gammaproteobacteria bacterium | reverse complement strand
ATGCTGTCGAAAAGCCTCCATGGACGGATTCACGGCGGCTTCAGCAAGGGATACCCGGTTCCTGTTACGGGCTATCGGTTGACTGAGGTAATCAATAATTTTTTAAATGATTCTCCTTTTTGGGGGATCTGAAACTCTAAACTTTAGTTCAATAATACTATTCAATCTATAATCTACAAAGACATCATTTATTCTGAATGCTCATTAAACATTATTCCTCCTGATTCTTTAAAAACATGCTGATTTATTGATGGTATAATCTGCTTAAACCCGTCGATATAAATGTTAGTGAATATTTGGTGCTTTATGTGAATAAAGCCAGCATAACGCTTATATTACCGTTTAAGAGTATAGAATTTTATATGGGTAAACCATTGAAACATAAGGCCAGAAAAAGATTCGGGCAGAATTTTCTGCATGATCAGAATATTATTGAGCGGATTATCAGCCATATTAATCCGACTGCGGATCAGCATCTTGTGGAAATCGGGCCGGGTAAAGGGGCTTTGACGGAACTGCTGGTACAGCAGGCGGGCAGGCTGGATGTGATTGAGCTGGATCGGGATCTGATACCCCTGCTGGAACAGCGCTTTGCATCATTTACCCATTTTAATATTCACAGCGCTGATGCACTTAAGTTTGATTTTTCCAGTTTAGCAGCATCAGAAAATGACCGGCTGAGGCTGGTGGGCAACCTGCCCTATAATATTTCCACCCCACTTATTTTTCATCTGCTGGATAGTATTGCCCTGATTGAAGATATGCATTTTATGCTGCAGAAAGAGGTAGTGGAACGCCTGACCGCAGCGGCGGGCTCCAGGGCCTATGGTCGGCTGAGTATTCTGGTACAGTATTTATGCCAGACTCAACTTTTATTTATTGTTCCGCCCGGAGCTTTTAATCCGCCGCCTAAAGTGGATTCGGCTATTGTACAGTTAACACCCAGACGCAATTTTGATTCTGCACCGCAGTTGCAGTATGGCAGTGTGGAGGATCTGGCTTTAATTGCCAGGGAGGCTTTTGCTCAGCGCAGAAAAACGCTGCGTAATAATTTAAAAAAGATTCTTTCTGCAGAACAGATTAATGCCTGCGGGATTGATCCGGGACGGCGTGCTGAAACCCTGACGATCAGTGAATTCGTTGCTCTGGCGGATCAATTTGCACAAGCTGGCGGCCTTGCTGCCACTGAAGATTAGTACGCTCTGCAAAAGAGTATATTTTTCCCTGTGCTGATGCGGCTCTTTCTGCAGCAGAATTAAGCTTTAATAACGGCGGCTGTACTTGAGAAAACAGCACAAAATGACTTAAGATAACGCCACTGACCACCAGCCCGGCCAGCATCATCAGAGGATCAATTTTCTTTTTCATGTATCTATAGCCTTATGCTTCTTTTATTAGCCAAAATAGCCAGATAATAACTTTTTAATCAGTCAGTTAAATGCTATTCGAACAAATCAGTTTAACTTTTACCTGTATCTTAACCTTAGAATAATACATAACTTTAAAAAGTCCATTTATTTAGCTGAATTTTTTATAAAAAAAACCAAAAATATGTTTTTTTGTCGAACAGAACACATTTCAGAGCTGCAGACACTTCTGCAACGCTATCAGCTTGAAATCAATACCATAGCTGAACAGCAGACAATTCCCGGCAGCTGGTTCGGTGAACCTGAAGCCGGTATTATCCAGAACCGGCTTTATGTCCGCTCCGACACCCCGGTACATTCTGCTTTGCACGAGTCCTGTCATTATATCTGCATGGATCAGGCCAGACGTGATCAACTGCATACCGATGCTGCAGGCGGATATGATGAAGAAAACGGAGTCTGTTATCTGCAGATTCTACTGGCCGACTACCTGCCTTTTATGAACAGAACTCAAATGATGGCGGATATGGATGACTGGGGCTACACTTTCCGGCTGGGTTCAGCACAGCGCTGGTTTGAAGAAGATGCCGAAGATGCACGCCTGTGGTTACAGAATCATGGTTTAATTGATAAGGTCGGCAAACCAGCCTGGAGACTGCGCCGATAACAGAAAATAAAAAAAGTGCGTATAAATAAGCTTAGCCTCCAGGCTTGATTTTGCCATATTCCATACTAGGCTAGAGGTATCAGACATCTAATTTATCTGGAGTCACTATGCGCTTTGATTCAATTCATAATTATTATGAAACCCTGGTGGTCAGAGAACTCATTCAGACCTTTGTGCAGGACATTAAACATATGGATGAAGACTACCTGCAGGATATTGCCTGTGTGGCTCTAAATATGCTGCCGGCCCGTTATGTCAGACATGATGTGGATATGGCCTTCTTTTTAACCACCCATGAGCGGGCCGATATGGATAAAGCCGTTAAGGATGCCGTGCAGAAAGCCAAAGCCCATGTTGATAAACAGGAATCTGATAACAGACCAAATACCTTTTCACAATAATGTTAAACACCTGCCCACAGCGTAAAAATAACAAATTACCGTGAGCCTGACAATAAAACAGAGTATAATAGGTGGTTTATTGCCCGTTAGTATTAACAGCCTGAGAGATAACCATGCCCCAGAATTCGGATAAATACAATATTGCCATCGATGTCGATGTTCAATATATCGAAGAACAGTCGGCCCCCGGTGAGGAGCGCTATGTATTTTCCTATACTATTAATATTCTTAACAAGGGTACAGAAGCCGCCCAGTTAATCTCCCGTCACTGGATAATTACTAATGCTGAAGGCCAGACCCAGGAAGTTAAAGGACCCGGTGTAGTTGGTGAACACCCTTATTTAAAACCCGGTGAAGATTTTACCTATACCTCCGGCACCATTATTGATACCCCGGTTGGCAGTATGCAGGGCAGTTACCAGATGAAAGCCAGTGACGGGCGGATGTTTGATGCAGAAATCCATCCATTCACTCTTGCCAAGCCCAGTTTTCTTCATTAAGCAGCTGATTTTACTGGTATCTTTTCAATATATCTGATTCAGGTATGATTTTAGGTTTATAAAAGCTATACTGTAAGAAACAACCTCCAGCCATTTAAGTCATTATGATTAAAAATATTCTGAACCGAACAGGCCAGTTTCTTATCAGTATCTTTGCCATACTGATCACTGCTTTGTCTTTTGTTCTGCTCAGTTTACAGATCCTGTTTATCAGCCTGGTCTGGATGGTTCTAAGCTTCCTGCAGCATCTGAACAGCAAACTGACTCACTACAGTCTTGAACGTTAAAAACAGTCTTGAACGCTAAAACAGTCCTGAACGCTAAAACAGTCCTGAACGCAAAAAATAGAGCCTTGAACTTTAAATTCCAGCCGTTACCACTTTAACCCGGATATTATTATAAAACGTCATGTATATTCTTGATCGTTATCTTATAAAAACCGTACTCGGCTCCACCTTCCTGTTCCTGTTTATTATTCTGGCTTTATACGGGTTTATTGCCCTGGCAGACGCCTTTAAATATGTCGGCAAAGGCAGCTTTACCATTAGTGATGCCTTTTACTATACGGCTATGACCATGCCCAGACGCCTGTATCAACTGATGCCTTTTTCTGTGTTGCTGGGCGCCATGATGGGGCTTGGCACCTTAAACAGCAATAGTGAACTGGTGGCTATTCGTGCCGCCGGTGTTGCCACCGGACGAATTGTTTTCTCCACCATGAAAGCGGCTGTTTTACTAGGCATATTTATGTTCGGCATTGGAGAGTACGTGGTACCGGTTACAGAAAGCATTGCCCAGAATCACTGGACCGTTAAAACCCATGGTGCCACCAGCGTTATTAGTGATGATGCTGTGTGGGTAAAAGATCAGAAAACCTTTACCAAAATTCATTCTATTACGGCCGATAATTCTTTTGGCAAGGTCAGTATTTATACCTTTAATGATGACAACACACTCAGAGTGAGCACCCTGGCCCAGAGTGCTCACTACAATGGTAAAGACTGGATTTTAAAAAACATCAGACAGAGTTTTATCAGTGATGAAAAGGTAGTCACTAATACCCTTAAACAGGCACGCTGGCCAACCTTGCTGGATCTGGAACTGGTGGATGTTATTATTACCAAACTGGAGTTCCTGTCCGCTTCCGGTATTTACCGTTATGCTAGTTACCTGGACAGCAATAATCTGGACAGCAGTCAGTACTGGCTGATTTTCTGGAGTAAACTGATTTCTCCGCTATCCATTGCCGCCATGCTGCTCATTGCGGTGCCTTTTGTATTTAATACCTCCCGCACCAATAATGCCGGTAACCGACTGATGATCGGCGTGCTGATTGGTGTCAGTTTTACTATTGCCAACAAAATTGCCGCCCAGTTTGGCCTGGTATATAACTTCAGCCCCATTTTCAGTGCCTCTATTGTCACCCTGCTGACCCTGGTAACCGCTTCTTTATTGATCAGGCGCATACTCTAACATACCACTGAGTGTCCTGCTTCCCCCTGAAAAGCCGGGCATTTTAACAAGCACATTACACCATTAACAGGGCCGGATCATACTTTGGTTAAAATATGTTCAATTTGAAATTTATAACCTCTGAGTATCCATTGACCGTGCTGCTTGATGAAGTTTCGGCAGCATGACCGCCATGGACGGATTCACGGCATCTTCAGCAAGGAGCACGGTCAATAGATACGGTATTTGCGTCTAAATGAGAATCATTAAAAGTATGCTCCCACTCTGACACCATTAAACTATTTAATAAAATACTAATTAACTATTTAAAAAAAACCGACTATAATAATGGGTTGTATCAGTTGTTTATTCTCCGACTCTGGACCGGTAAATATGAACCGGCAATATAAACCTGAATAAAATGATAAAAACTAAACCACCGGTGATCTGAAGGATAATTTTTGAAACACCTCATCAGCAGTTTATTACTGTGTTTTGTTCTAATCAGCCAGTCGCTTGCAGGCAGTTATTATAAAAATAATGACTGGCGTGATCTGCCGTTTGTAGAAATGATGGCGGCCATGATTAGAGCAATGAATGATATTATGGGTGGTGGTGGTGGTAATTATTACTCAAGCCTGTACGGTATGCCTTATTCACCCGGTTTTATGCCGGGGATGGGCAATAATCTCTATGCAATGAATAATTTCCCGATGGCTGCAAACCTGCCGGTCAATAATTTTACTAACAGCTACAGTGATAATTTTCCCACCGGGCAGAATACCAGCAGCAGTAATTACAATAACGCATACAACAGCAAGGGTAGTTTCTGGGATCTGAACAGTAAAAATACCGCATCCGGCACCCCGCAGACAGGCAATTATCAGCAGCAGAATAGTAATAATATGAATGGGATCTGGCAGTCTCAGACGGGTAATGTCATTGCCATTTACAATAATAACCGCTTTATCTGGTCTGACGGCAACACACGTAATATTGCCGGGCGATTACTGGTTAAGAATAATATACTCTATGCCTATATTCCAGCCAATAAAACCACCCTGCAGTTTCAGTTTTACCATGAACCCAATAAATTTATTGTAAAAGACAGAAATGCCAGGGTATATATCTTCAAAAGAATTCATTAAAATTTCACTGAATTACTTTTTACTGAATTACTTCCGTTAATTACAGACCGGCTTTTTTTACCGTCCGGCTAACCGTACTGTAGTGTACCCCGAAATGTGAACCGATTTGATCCAGGGTATAGTTTCCGGTCTCATAAGCCTTGACCATAGCCACCTTGATATTTTTGAAGCGTTTACCAAAATCTGTTAATGGTTTTACTTTTTTAGACTTTCTCTGTCTGGCCCTGTCCATAATTTTGCCCGTAACCAGCTGCTTTTTCCATTTATTGACAAAGGCATCACTGCCCAGCAGGATCTGCGCCTTTACCTGTGCCATCAGGTCAAAATCCTTATCGGTATTTTCAAGTGCTTTTTGCAGGGCAGCACGGGCACGTTTGGGCTGTTTACCGAAATAGGACAGGACTTCATCCACCTTTAACCATTCCGGTGCTTCGGACATACCCATGGTTGCCTGATAACTGCTCCATTTCCATTTGTCCAGCTTGCGTGCCTTACGTTTGAGCATGGGCATCAACAGCACATATTTAAGGACATCCTCAAATGAATGTTTAGCCTCAACCAGTACGGCCTTAAAGCGGCCATGAAAAATATTACCGGTCGTTTCATATTTGGCATTATAGCGCTGAGTATAGACACCGTTTAGCTGTCTCATGCCTCTGGACAGGTTAGGCTTAGGGGTTTTTATAAACAACTGGTAGGAGTCAGGCATAAGATTATAGGCAAAAACTTCCCAGTGCATACGTTTGACCACGTCCTGCAATACAGTCAGGAATTCCTGACGATCTTTAGTGTCTTTAAAAACCGTCTCATCCGGGGCAGCTTTTGAGGAAATAAAATAATATGCGCCTGAATACTCTATTCGTACTGGCCTTGCCATAACTACACCTTTTAACCTTTATCTTTCAATACTTATTATCTGCACTTTTTATTTATACTTTTACACTGCTTTTTTAACAGGTAATAGCGTTATACTTATACTTTATAGACGCTTTTTTTCAATTGCGCTATTTTTAACCAGTTTTTTTTAATAAATTGCAATTATTTTAATACGGCAAATTATGAGTAAATCACAAAAATCCTCATCTGAACAAAACGAGGTGGTTCGTCTGGACAAGTGGCTCTGGGCTGCACGTTTTTACAAAACCCGCTCACTGGCCACCGAAGCAATTAAAGGCGGCAAGGTACATTTAAACAACCAGAGGGTCAAACCCAGCCATCATGCTGAAGTTGGCCATACTGTGCGCATAAAGAAAGAATCCATTGAACAGACGGTGATCATTAAACAACTGTCTGCCAAACGCGGCCCGGCTAAAGTGGCCCAGACACTTTATGAAGAAACCCGGGAAAGTATAGAGCGCAGAGAAAAGCAGCTGCAGGAACGCAAGGTCATGATGGCCGGTATGCCGCAGTTTCAGTCACGGCGTCCCAGTAAAAAAGAGCGCAGGAAGATTATTCAGTTTAAACAGGAGAATAATTAATACCCGTCCATTTCAGTGCAGGTTCCTTCTCCCTTTGGGAGAAGGTCTGGATGAGGGATTTTCTAATTATTTTTAAGTTTATTGGCCTTAAACAGGGCATCCTGCCGTTCCAGTTCCTGCATTTCCCAATTGCTGAAACCTGCTTTTATACGCGCCTCCCGGTTAAAGGGCCCTTTGGGTGTGGAGCGCAGGTATTGTTTGATCAGTTTGAAAAACATGGCATCAGCATCCACCTGCTGCTGTTCACAGCAATAGCGAAACCAGCGTGAGCCGGCATTCACATGCCCGATTTCATCATTGGCAATAATGATCAGTGAATCGGCTGTGGCTTTATCGCCAATAGCCCGAAACCTGTCCACCGAGAAAGGTACCACATCCAGGGCTCTCGCTTCCAGCACCCGATGTACTATAGCCATGCGGGCCATTAAATCATCTGCCGTAGTAACCGCCATCTGCCATAATTCATTATGTGCCGGAAAATCACCGTAATCATAACCCATGTCCCGCAAACTCTGGCGCAGCATATAAAAGTGCTGCGTTTCTTCTCTGGCGGTTTTTACCCAGTCAGCATAATATTCTTTGGGCATCTGGCGATAGCGATAAATACTGTCCCAGGCCAGGTTAACAGCAGTCATTTCAATATGAGCCAGAGCATGGATCAGAGCCGCACGCTGCTGAACAGACTTAAAGCCCCGGTTTTTTACCTTGCCTGCGGCCACCAGTTCCGGTTTCTCCAGCCGACCGGGCTGATTAAGCTGCAATACCGGTTCTAATGGGAGCTCACCCTCCTGCCACTGTAGCTGTCCGGCATCCCAGGCTGATGCAATTTCCAGACTCAGCTGCATTTTTTCATCCGGATCCGCCGTTAAAAAACAGCTTTTGGCTTCCTGGTAAAGGTTCCTCATTCACAGACCTGTTAAACATAAATTAAAAATTCAAGTTTACCACTGAACACACAGGGTAGATAGCGGGTATACAGGCTACACTACCCAGAACCAGGATGTTTAAAACCGACTATATTAAGCCTGCAGGATACAGTAAAATTGGCATACCGGCCGGACTGCCGGTAATACTCTGACTATAATCAATAAATTCCATTTTCTGGAGAATATATGTTTGATGTAAATGAATACTTTGACGGCAAGGTGAAATCACTGTCTTTTACAGACGCTTCCGGCGATAAGGCCACTGTAGGTGTAATGGCTGCCGGAGAATATACTTTTGGCACTTCCAGTATTGAACTGATGACCGTAACGTCTGGTGCCATGCAGGTAAAACTGCCCGGCGCCGATAGCTGGAAAAGCTTTACTGCCGGCGAAACCTTCCGTGTCGAAGCCAACCAGTCTTTTGATGTCAAAATGAACTCTGACACCTCATACCTTTGTATTTATCAATAAAGTATTACTCCTCAGCACCTTTTTCAAAGGGGGAAGTTAAATGCTTAATAAATGGATGGAAACTAACTACGGCTGATCCGGCTGCATTGATTTTTTCCGCCAGTTTACTACATTTAAAAAGCAATCCTTACGTGGAGTAATTTATGCAATAAAATTGCAAACTAAAACCTATATTATTACTGCAATTATTTTCCTGCTGCACATTATAGTTAGTATCACCATTGGCCTGCTGACCATTGTTGAATACGTTGAAAATGATGCCATTAAAAATGAGCTGGTTGCTATGCATATAGACTATCTTCAGGGTTATGGCATTGCCCACCCGGAGCCTTTATAATTTTTTATAATCCTGACAGCAATCACACGAAAGCACTCACTGATGGCCAAAAATATTATTCAGCATTGGGACACTGACTTTCTCAATAAAAGTCCCATCTTTTCAGATTTAAAACTTCTGCTGCAGGATGTTAACTGGGCTGACTGGCCCGGCTGCAGCGGTCTTATGGCTTTAATAAAATCTCCTGTAACCCTGGCCAGCGGCCTGCCCCTGGATATGAAACCACAGGATGATTCACTGCCTTTTCCGGAAATGGGCTATGAAGAACGGATATTTAAAACCGGGATCATCAGTACCCGGGAACAAAGCTGGCATGATTTATTTAATGCCTTTATCTGGATCCTTTTTCCGCAGACCAAAATTCTGTTAAATGAACTGCATAGACAGGAACTGCACAAACAGCCCGGAAAAAAACGTACCCGGACCCGTGATGCCATTACCCATCTGGATGAATCTGGAATCATTATTGCCAGTACAGAAACTGAATTACTGCAGAGTTTAAAAGCTCATCAATGGCAGCAGGCTTTTGTAAAAAACCGACCCTGCTGGCTGACTGGTGTACAGCAAAGTACAGGTGCATTTGTTTTCGGCCACGGTATGTATGAAAAAGCCTTTAAACCATTTATCGGTTTTACCGGCAAAGCTTACTGTCTTACGGTACCAGAGGATTTTTTCAGTCTCGCTAAAATGGAGCAGTATAAAGTGCTTGATGGTTTATTAAGAGATGATATTAAAAAACATAATCGTCTTACTGACTCACATTTTTTGTCACCCTTACCCATTCTGGGTGTGCCCGGCTGGTATTCTGCAAATAAGGATCCTGAATTTTATAATAATAAAGATTATTTTCGGCCAAAACGTGTTAAATAATCAGTAATGCCGGCAGAAATTAACGTATAGTTTCCAGGCTTATTACCTGAACAGAATTATCTTTTACTGTCCATTTCAGATCATAATCATATATTTTTGTGGCATAACTTTTATCTATTTTTTTATAAAAATACGCACGATGATCCAGTCCTAATAACTGGCTTATAAATTCTCTGATCTGCGGATACTTTTTACTGGCCTGTTCTGTCTGGTGCCCCGCCAGAGGACTGAATTTCACGGTAAACATCTGTTCGTGAATATTATCAGTAAAACCACCTCTGGCATTCATCAGGCTGTCACTATAGGGTATATAAGGCTTGATATCGAGTATTGGTGTCTGATCCAGTAAATCCGCACCCTTAATATGAATCAGCACTCTGGAGCCGTCCTGTTCGATGCTGTCCAGTTCAACCAGAGACAGGCCAACAGGGTTTGGACGAAAACTGGCACGGGTAGCAAACACTCCGAAACGCTGTTTACCGTCCAGCCGTGGCGGCTTAACCATAACATTCCAGCCTTTGCCCACATGCCGGTGAAAGACAAAAGTCAGCCAGAGATGAGAAAAATCCTCCAGACCACGGGTGGTTTCTATATCATTAAAGGGGGGCTGTAATTCTATGCTGGCAGTAGAAGCCGTCACCAGTCCGGCCTGCCTCGGAATAGCAAACTTGTCCTTATAACAGGAATGAACTATCCCGATGGTTTCAAAGCTAAAAGACATGATTTATCAGGGATTAGGCAGGGCATTAGCCAGTCTGCGGGTTTCCTGCAGCAGTTCTGTGGTGGAGCGTCCAAGACAGGTAAAATGCCCCATCTTGCGCCCGGCTCGTGCTTCCCGTTTACCATACAGATGCAGCTTAACATCAGGGTTGGACAATAACTGCTCCCAGTCCGGCTCACCATTGACCCAGACATCCCCCAGAATATTAAACATCACCACTGGTGACAGCAGCTCAACACTGCCGGCAGGCAGGCCGCAGAGCATACGCACCTGCTGTTCAAACTGTGAGGTCTTACAGGCATCAATGGTGTAATGACCGCTGTTATGCGGCCGGGGGGCCACTTCGTTTATCAGCAGGCGCTCATCACGGGTATAGAAAAACTCAACCGCCATTACCCCGCAGTAATCCAGCTTTTCTGCAAACTCAGAGGCATCCCGAACTGCTCTGTCCAGCAATACCTTGGGCAGGCTGGAGGGGACCGCCGTATATTCCAGAATTCCATTGACATGATGGTTCTCACCGACCGGATAACAGGCAACAGTACCGTCATGACTGCGAGCCAGCACTACCGAAACCTCGGTCTGTAGATCCACCTTCTCTTCCAGCACACAATGCACTGAGCCCATGGACTCAAACCCGGCAATGGCCTCTTCCAGGTTATTAACGATAACCTGTCCCTTCCCGTCATAACCAAAACTGGCCACTTTCAGAATCGCGGTTCCACCAATCTGTGACAGCGCAAACTCCAGTTCCTCCTTTTCATATATGGGAAAAAAACGAGCGGTTTCAAAACCATTATCGGCCAGAAAAGTTTTCTCAGAAATACGGTTCTGGGCAATTTCAACGGCAGAAGAAGACGGCCGCACCGGAACCGACTGCTCCAGTTTCTTTAAAGTGGCTGAAGGTATATTTTCAAATTCGGTGGTAATGGCATCGCAATTATTAGCTAATTGCTCCAGTGCCCATTGATCCGAATAGGAGGCATGAATATGTTCATCGGCAATCCGACCCGCTGGACTGTCGGGATCGGGATCAAGGACAATAACATGATAGCCCATTGCATGAGCCGCCATAACAAACATCCGCCCCAGCTGACCGCCGCCGAGCATACCTAATGTTTTTCCTGGTAGTATCATGGTATTGTTTTTCCTTATTTCTGCTTTCTAAAATACTTTTAAATTTTCTCTATTGAAAAACTAACGCAAGTATTCAGTCAATATGACCGTGATTGGCTGCAGGTACTGTATTTACGGGGTTTATGGAGGCAGGATGCCGAGATAAAGCGCCACATGGATGTGCCTGAGCGTCCCCGGAAATACAGTCACTATACCCTGTTACGGTAATCCAGGTAATTACCCCATTTTTACAACTCCGGCAATTCCATATTCAGAACCACTTCTGCCTGTTTATCTCTGAATACCTGTAGTTTATCAGCAATCCCCTGATCAGTAACAGATAAAATAGATGCTGCATATAAACCGGCATTAGCCGCTCCGGCTTCACCAATGGCAAAGGTTGCCACCGGAATCCCCTTCGGCATCTGTACTATAGATAATAACGAATCCATACCTTTTAAATGGCGTGAATTAACCGGTACACCCAGTACCGGTATAGTAGTTTTGGCCGCCAGCATACCCGGCAGATGGGCTGCACCACCTGCTCCGGCAATAATGCACTTTATCCCTCTGTCCCTTGCCTGCTCTGCATACTGATACAGCAGATCCGGTGTCCGGTGTGCTGAAACCACTTTTGCCTCGTATACAATCTCCAGATCTTTGAGCATCTGACAGGCATTTTTCATTACATCCCAGTCACTATTACTGCCCATAACCACACCAACGACCGGCTTTGTATTATTATTCATAGTTTTTATCTTTATCTACCTGATATTCCAGCAGGAATATCTGTAATTTTTTTTTGGGTTATATCAATTAAAACAGAAAAAGGACGGCCAGGCCGTCCTCTTTCATGCTTAGAGCCTCTTTCATACCATAAAAAAGGCTCTAAATTTTGGTCTATAATATTCAGAGTTAGGAAATTTTAGGATCCAGTTCTCCACTTTCATAGCGGCCAATCATAGTTTCAAGCAGCAATGGCTTGATTTTTGATGCATGACCGGCACTGCCAAAGGCTTCATAACGAGCTTTACAAATGTCTTTCATAGCCGCTGTAGATGCCTTAAGGAATTTGCGAGGATCGAAGTTGGATGGGTTTTCAGCCAGGAACTTACGAATAGAACCGGTAGAGGCCATACGCAGATCAGTATCAATATTAACCTTTCGTACACCGTTCCTGATACCTTCAACAATTTCTTCAACCGGCACACCATAGGTCTGACCCATATCACCACCGTAGTTATTGATGATTTCCAGCCAGTCCTGCGGTACCGAAGAAGAACCGTGCATGACCAGGTGTGTATCAGGAATTCGATTATGAATTTCTACAATACGGTCAATCCGCAGTACATCACCTTCTGGTTCCTTGGTGAACTTGTAGGCACCATGAGAAGTACCAATGGCAATAGCCAGGGCATCAACACCGGTTTCCTTAACAAAAGTAGCAGCTTCTTCTGGATCGGTTAACAGCATATCCATGTCCAGCTTGCCTTCTGCACCGTGACCGTCTTCTTCACCCATCATACCGGTTTCCAGAGAACCCAGACAACCCAGCTCACCTTCAACAGAAACACCGCCGGCATGAGCCATTTTAACCACTTCACGAGTGGTCTCTACATTGTATTCAAAAGTAGAAGGGGTCTTCATGTCCGCCATCAGAGAACCGTCCATCATAACAGAGGTAAAACCGGACTGGATAGAACGCAGACATACTGCTGGCTCAGAACCATGATCCTGGTGCATGACAACTGGAATATGAGGGTACATTTCTACTGCTGCAGAAATCAGATGACGCAGGAAGGGTTCGCCTGCATAAGAACGTGCACCTGCAGAACCCTGCATAATCACTGGTGAATCGGTTTCATCGGCAGCTTGCATAATAGCATGGACCTGCTCCATATTATTTACATTGAACGCTGGCAGACCAAAGCTGTGTTCAGCAGCATAGTCCAGTAATTGACGCATTGAAATCAAGGCCATCTTGGCTCTCCTTCATCTATTGAGTTATTAATTAATCGTTTAAAATAAGATTCGTGTATTTTACCAGTTTTTACCGGCTTAGCCATTAAAATCGGGTTCTACCATCTCCCCAACCTTGACAATTTTCATGGCATTGGTGCCACCCATTACCCCAGCCAGATCACCCTTGGTAATAATAACCAGATCACCGTCTCTGACGGTGCCGCGGCGTTTCAGTTCATCGACCACTTCCATATTCAGTTCTGCATGATCGGTGGTACCGATTTCAAAACTGACGGGAACCACACCACGGTACAGAGTAACCTTGCGGCGGGTATCCACATGACTGGTAAAGGCAAAAATCGGGATGCCGGAACCAATACGGGACATCCACAGGGTGGTTGAGCCGGATTCGGTTAAAGCTACAATGGCTTTTACCTTAAGATGATTGGCCGTATACATGGTGGACATGGCTATGGCTTCATCAATATATTTAAATTCAGTATGAATACGATGATCGGACTGACTGACCTGGCGTTGTTTTTCTGCTTCACGACAGATACGGTCCATGGCCGCAATGGCTTTGTCCGGGAATTTACCGGTAGCGGTTTCTGCCGACAGCATGACCGCATCGGTACCGTCCAGTACCGCATTAGCCACATCAAAAACTTCTGCCCTGGTCGGGATCTGGTTTTCAATCATGGACTCCATCATCTGTGTAGCAGTAATCACCACACGGTTCATGGTACGTCCCAGGCTGATCAGGCGTTTCTGAATGGGTGGCAGTGCCGCATCACCTATTTCCACACCCAGATCACCGCGGGCAATCATAATGACATCGGACGCTTCAATAATATCATCTATGCAGTCCAGCGCTTCCGCCCGTTCAATCTTGGCAACAATACCGCCATGACCGCCGGCTGCCACAAACAGTTCGCGTGCCTTATGAATATCATCGGCACAGATTGGAAAAGAAACAGCCAGATAGTCGGCACCCATCTGCGCGGCTACTTTTATATCCGCCTTGTCTTTATCACTCAGAGCACTGGCTGAAAGCCCGCCACCCTGCAGATTGATGCCTTTACGGTCAGACAGTTTACCGCCTACAACCACCCGGCAGACCACCTCGTGATCTTCGACATGATCGACCCAGAATACCAGGCGACCGTCATCAACCAGCAGGTTATCACCGCGTTTAACATCATCTACCAGTTCTTTATAACTAATGCCAACCCGGGTTTGATCACCTTCGGCAATGTCCAGACCAGCATCAAAAATAAACTGATCCCCTTCGTTTAATTCTATCGGGCCGTCACGAAAACGTTCGATGCGTATCTTAGGACCCTGTAGATCGGCCAGCACACCCACCTGACGTCCAAAAGAACGGGCTCTGGAGCGTAGTTTTTCAGCTCTGGACAGGTGTTCTTCAGGGGTTCCATGCGAAAAATTAATACGTACCACATCGACACCGGCTTCAATGACCTTATCCAGTACTTTGGGATCATCGGTAGCAGGCCCTAAGGTGGCCAGAATTTTCGTCCGTCTAAACATTCAGTCTTCCACTTTGGTAAATAACGGCCACTTTTGACCATTATCAGTAAACTCAGCGCCTCGACTTTTGCCCTTCAGGGTACACAGAGTGCAGAACAGGCTATTACGAGGAGCCGGGTAAAGGTGCTGTTACTATTTTCTGTCTGGAGTTAATACCTGTTTTTTAACAGCAGATAATTAACCTTTGGCACGTTCTTCCAGAATAGCAACGGCAGGCAGTTTTTTGCCTTCCAGAAATTCCAGGAATGCACCACCACCCGTGGAAATATAGGATACTTTATCAGCAATATTATATTTATCAACCGCTGCCAGAGTATCACCGCCGCCGGCAATTGAAAATGCAGGTGATTCTGCAATAGCCAGCGAAATAGCCCTGGTGCCTTCACCAAACTGGTCAAATTCAAAGACGCCTACAGGACCGTTCCAGACAATGGTACCGGCACTTTTCAGTATTTCGGCCAGGGCTTTGGAGCTGTCCGGACCAATATCAAAAATCATGTCATCATCCGTTACATCTTCTACGGATTTTAGTTCAGCTTCTGCCGTTTCTGAAAATTCCTTGGCACAAACCACATCGGTGGGTACCGGAATATCTCCGCCACGTTCTATGGCTGCGGCTTTCAGTCCTTTAGCCGTTTCAACCAGGTCTTCTTCATACAGAGATTTACCTACATTGTAACCTTCGGCTGCAATAAAGGTATTGGCAATACCACCGCCAACAATCAGCTGGTCAACCACCTTAGACAGTGATTCCAGTACCGTCAGTTTGGTAGAAACTTTAGAACCACCCACAATGGCCACCATGGGTCGGGCCGGATTATCCAGGGCTTTACCCAGAGCATCCAGTTCTCCCGCCAGCAGAGGACCGGCACAGGCAACCGGCGCATATTGTGCTGCACCATAGGTAGAACCCTGTGCACGGTGAGCAGTACCAAAGGCGTCCATTACAAATACATCGCATAATGCCGCGTATTTTTTAGCCAGAACTTCATCATTTTTCTTTTCACCTGCATTAAAACGGACATTTTCCAGCAGTACCACATCGGCATCACCCATGTCGAAGCCATCCAGATAATCCTTAACCAGCTTCACTTCTCTGCCCATCAGTTCGGACATGTGAGCCGCTACCGGTGCCATGGAAAATTCATCAGAGTATTCACCTTCTGTCGGACGACCCAGGTGAGACATGATCATGACTTTGGCTCCGCCTTCAAGTGCCTTTTCTATGGTTGGCAGAGAAGCACGGATCCGTTTGTCGGATGTGACTTTACCGTCTTTAATCGGTACATTGAGATCCTGGCGTATAAGTACACGTTTGCCTGACAGGTCCAGATCGGTCATTTTAATAACTGACATGTGAATTCCTCTTTTCAAATGAGTTTAAAAGCGGTTAATTACCATTTAAATATATTTTATGCCTAAAACCTATTTAAATGCCAACTATACTTTGGTTATAACTTTGAGGTTAATAAAACAAGTACAAAAACAATACAGGGATTTGTATTTTTATAAAAAGCAAAGAGCACAACAGGTGGTGTTCGCCTGATATGCTCTTTGTCCGATACTATAACTATGCCTAAACACTATGTTCAGTCTGTATAGTATACATTTCCTACTGGTAATTAGTTGGCAGCAACGTGCTCAACAAAACGCAGCATGTTACAGGTGTAACCATACTCGTTATCATACCAGGAAACGACTTTAACGAAAGTGCCGTCCAGTGCAATACCAGCGCCAGCATCAAAAATAGATGAGAAGCCAACACCGCGGAAGTCTGTAGAAACGACTTTTTCATCAGTGTAACCCAGAGTCTTGCTCATATCACCGGTTTCAGAAGCTTCTTTCATCGCCGCACAAATGTCATCATAGGAAGCATCTTTGTCCAGTTCAACCGTCAGGTCAACAACGGATACGTCAGAAGTAGGTACACGGAAAGCCATACCAGTCAGTTTGCCGTTTAGTTCTGGCAGTACTACACCCACTGCTTTAGCCGCACCAGTGGAGGATGGGATAATATTTTCCAGAATACCACGACCACCGCGCCAGTCTTTCATGGATGGGCCGTCAACAGTTTTCTGAGTGGCAGTCGCCGCATGAACAGTAGTCATCAGACCACGCTTGATGCCCCACTTGTCATTCAGAACCTTGGCGACAGGTGCCAGACAGTTTGTGGTACAGGAAGCTGCAGAAACAATGGCCTGACCTGCATAATCTGTGTGGTTTACGCCGTATACAAACATGGGAGTACCGTCTTTGGAAGGAGCAGACTGAACCACTTTTTTGGCACCGGCATCAATATGCTTCTGACAGCTTTCTTCTGTCAGGAAGAAACCAGTACAGTCGATAACGATATCCGCATCAACATCACCCCATTTCAGGTCAGCCGGATCACGTTCAGCAGTTAAACGGATTTTCTTGCCATCAACAATCATTGCACCGTCTTCAGAAGACACATCATGAGCAAAACGACCATGTACTGAGTCATATTTCAGCATGTATGCCAGGTATTCGGCATCCAGTAAGTCGTTAATACCAACGATTTCAATATCATCGAATTCGTTGTAAACAGCACGGAAAACCATACGACCGATACGGCCAAAACCATTAATACCGACTTTAATCGTCATTATTATTTCTCCTAATATTTAACTGATTTTAAATCTTTAAATTTTGTATAAACTTGCCATGAGCTGGCAATATTGCGATGCGGGCTGCTGAATGGCATTAGCCTTCAGCGACCCGAATCATAGATGTTTTACATGATGGATTCAGCCGTTGCGACAACGTTCTCAACAGTAAAGCCAAATTCCTTGAACAGTTCACCTGCAGGTGCAGATTCACCAAAGCGGTTAATGCCGATAACCTTGCCATTAAGGCCAACATATTCGCCCCAGGCATAGGTAACACCGGCTTCAACTGCAACACGTGCAGTGACTGCTGCAGGCAGCACAGACTCTTTATAGTCATCGCTTTGAGCATCAAAAACATTAGTACAGGGCATGGAAACCACGCGTACTTTTTTGCCCTTGCCGGTTAATTCTTTGGCAGCATCCATGGTAATACCCACTTCAGAACCGGTAGCAATCAGGATCACATCCGGAGTGCCATCACAGTCAGACAGTATATACCCGCCTTTGGAGATATTAGCCAGAGCTTCATCAGAGCGATCCTGGTGATCCAGGTTCTGACGAGAGAAAATCAGACAGCTTGGGCCATCGGATTTTTCAATGGCACAACGCCATGCTACTGCTGATTCAACGGCATCGGCCGGACGCCAGACAGACATGTTTGGAATCATACGCAGAGTGGCTATCTGCTCAATTGGCTGGTGAGTCGGACCGTCTTCACCCAGACCAATGGAATCGTGAGTATAAACAAACAGGGTACGCAGTTTCATTAATGCTGCCATACGCAGAGCATTACGGGCATATTCCGAGAACATCAGGAAGGTTGCACCATAAGGCAGGAAACCGCCGTGCAGAGTCACACCGTTCATAATAGCTGACATACCGAATTCACGCACACCATAGCTGATGTAGTTACCGGCCGGATCATCCATAATGGAAACCGAACCAGACCAGGTTGTCAGGTTGGATGGTGACAGGTCAGCAGAACCACCTAAAAATTCAGGTAAGGCTTTGGCATAACCTTCAATCGCTAACTGGGAAGCCTTACGGGAAGGAATCGTTGCAGCATTTTCTACACTTTGCTTAACAAAGGCATCCGCTACTTCAGTCCAGTTACCTGGCAGTTCACCGTTCATACGACGGGTAAATTCAGCCGCCAGTTCAGGATAGGCAGCCTGATACGCTGCAAATTTTTCATTCCAGGCATTTTCTGCCTCGGTACCTTTACTGCGTGCATCCCAGCCACTGTAAACATCATCAGGAATAACAAATGGCTCATATTCCCAGCCAATGTTTTCACGGGTCAGTTTAATTTCATCTTCACCCAGAGGCGCGCCATGACAGTCATGAGTACCGCACAGATTAGGTGAACCCATACCAATAATGGTTTTGGTACAGATTAAGGTAGGACGATCAGTAACCGAACGGGCTTCTAATGTGGCATTACGGATAGCTTCCGGATCATGACCATCAACATCACGGATAACGTGCCAGCCATAAGACTCAAAACGCTTAGGCGTATCATCAGTAAACCAGCCTTCAACATGACCGTCAATAGAGATGCCGTTATCATCCCAGTAAGCAATCAGCTTGCCCAGGCCCCAGGTACCAGCCAGAGAACAGGCTTCATGGGAAATACCTTCCATCATACAGCCGTCACCCATAAACACATAAGTGTAATGGTCAACAATATCGTGGCCGTCACGGTTGAACTGGGCCGCCAGTGTTTTTTCTGCCATGGCCATACCAACAGCATTGGTAATACCCTGACCCAGAGGACCGGTGGTAGTTTCTACGCCCGGCGCATAACCGTATTCAGGATGTCCCGGAGTCCTGGAATGCAGCTGACGGAACTGTTTTAGATCATCGATAGAGAGATCATAACCAGTCAGGTGTAATAATGAATAGATAAGCATTGAGCCATGGCCATTGGACAGAATGAAACGGTCGCGATCCGCCCACTTCGGGTTGGCTGGATTGTGCGTCATAAAGTCATTCCACAGCACTTCTGCGATATCAGCCATACCCATAGGTGCTCCTGGGTGCCCTGAATTTGCTTTTTGCACTGCATCCATACTTAATGCTCGAATAGCATTGGCTAGTACCTTACGTTCTGGCATATGATTCTCCTGGAAATTAAGGAATTTCTATTTTGTAACGGCTTCGAATATCAGCTTTATCAGTATTCTGAAAAGCCGGTATCTGACAATTACGTTTTAATTAAAATTTTGTAAAGTTCTTCATTGTCTCTCATCTTTAATAAGACAGCAACTTTTTTGGTTATCTTTTATCCATATTTCAGGGATGTTTTCACCAAGATAAACTTTACGCTAAAAAATTGATTATCGAAATATAATAGAAATCAGGTATAAAGTACAACTATATTTTTTAATAGTTGGCATAAGCATTAGCTTATACCAACTATTAGAAAAGCATATAGTTACACATACAACACCCATTGTTTTTCAATAACTTATAAACAAAGCAATGCTCAGTTTGGCATGCTTGTGCGTTTTTTTATACTTGATATAAGTTTATCTCAGCTTGATAAATATCAATCAATCCACTTGATTGAGCAGCCCATACTGGGGATCTGTTCCTTAGGACCATGGCCGGTCTGAGCCACCTGTTTCATGGCATCGAATAAATCCCGTTTGACATCTTCCGGCGCTGTTTCTTTGCGGGATGCATCCAGACGTCCGCGATACTGTAATTTCAGATCCTTGTTATAACCAAAAAAGTCTGGCGTACAGACGGCTCCATACTGTTTGGCAACGGCCTGAGTGGTATCCAGTAAATAGGGAAAAGGGAAGTCGTACTGCTGAGCCACTTTTTTCATATTTTCTGGTGAATCTTCTTCGTATTGCGCTGGATCATTAGACATAATAGCAACGCTATTAATACCCAGAGCCTTTAATTCCAGGGTATCACGCACCAGGCGTTCACGAATGGCCTTAACATAGGGACAGTGGTTACAGATAAACATCACCAGCAGGCCTTTTTCACCGGCACAATCCTGCAGGGTCCAGATTCTTCCATCTCCATCGGGCAGGGAAAAATCAATGGCATCTTTACCAAATTCACATACCGGGGTTTCCAGACTGACCATTTGAGCTCCTTGGATTTAAATAAATGATAAAATTGAAGGTTTAATTTAAGGTGATTGCTAAAAACTATGAAATATATTCAATTTATCCTACTATTTTATTAAATTTATTTAAAGTTTATAAAATAAGTCTTACACTTAACAGATCATTTATTATAGAACGCCTTATTCTATCTTTACACAGCACCGAGAAAGTACAAAGTAAAGATGCCAATATTAAGGTTATTTGTTAAAGGAAATCACAATTATGGCCAATAGCCACCTGTTTACCTCTGAGTCTGTTTCTGAAGGCCACCCTGATAAAATGGCCGATCAAATTGCAGATGCCATACTTGACGCAATCTTAAGCGAAGATGCCAGGGCTCGTGTTGCCTGTGAAACCATGATTAATACCGGCATGGTGATCCTTTCCGGTGAGATTACGACCTCCACCTATGTGGACATGCCGTCCATTGTCCGGGAGACCATTAAGGAAATCGGTTATAACCATTCCGATATGGGTTTTGACTATAACTCCTGCGCAGTACTGACTTCTATTGGCAAGCAGTCTCCTGATATTGCCATGGGTGTGGATGAATCAAAAGATCACGAACAGGGTGCCGGTGATCAGGGGCTGATGTTCGGCTATGCCAGTAACGAAACTGAAGTATTAATGCCGGCGCCGATTACCTATGCCCACCAGCTGGTTAAACGCCAGGCCCATGTCAGAAAAAGCGGCCTGCTGGACTGGCTGCGACCCGATGCCAAAAGCCAGGTTACTTTCCGTTATGAAAACGGCCGGCCGGTAGGGATTGACGCTGTGGTGCTGTCCACCCAGCATTCTGATGATATCAGTACTAACACCCTGCGCGAAGCGGTTATGGATGAAATTATCAAGCCGGTACTGCCGGAAAAATGGCTGGATAAAGACACCAAGTATCATATAAACCCAACCGGCCGTTTTGTTATCGGCGGTCCTGTGGGCGACTGCGGTCTGACCGGCCGTAAAATTATTGTGGATACTTACGGCGGTATGGCTCGTCATGGCGGCGGCGCCTTCTCCGGCAAGGATCCCTCCAAGGTTGACCGTAGTGCGGCTTATGCCGGACGCTATGTAGCCAAAAACATTGTGGCCGCTGGTCTGGCGGATCGCTGCGAAATTCAGGTATCCTATGCCATTGGGGTTGCTCAGCCTACCTCTATTTCAGTAGAAACTTTCGGTACCGGTAAAGTGGATAATAGCCGTCTGGTGGCACTGATTAATGAGCATTTTGATTTACGGGCCGGGGGTCTGGTTAAAATGCTGAACCTGTTACGTCCGATTTATCGTGCCACTGCGGCCTATGGCCATTTTGGCCGTGAAGAGCCTCAGTTCAGCTGGGAGCAGACGGATAAGGCGGAGGCATTAAGGGATTCGGCGGGTTTGTAATACGGTGCTATAAACACGACCGTATTAGCTGGTAGAATGGCTTTTCTGAAGTTTCGGCAGCAGGGACGCTGCCGAAAAGCCCCCATGGATGGGTTCACGGCGTCTTCAGAAAAGCCATTCTACCAGCTAATACTACGAGTCTAAGTTAACAAATAAAGATATAAATTTAATGATTTTTTAGTTGTAGCATAAAGAACAGTTACAAACTTATTTTTAGGATATTAGGATAAAGGTAAACATGTCAGATTATAAAGTAGCAGATATCAGTCTTGCCGACTGGGGAAGAAAAGAAGTTTTGATTGCAGAACAGGAAATGCCCGGGTTGATGGCGCTGCGTGAAGAGTACGGGGAATTAAAACCGCTTAAAGGTGCCCGTATTGCAGGTTGTCTGCATATGACCATTCAGACCGCCGTATTAATGGAAACCCTGACAGCTCTGGGGGCTGAGGTCCGCTGGTCTTCCTGTAATATTTTCTCTACTCAGGATCATGCAGCGGCAGCCATGGCAGCAGCGGGAATTCCTGTTTTTGCCTGGAAGGGTGAAACGGAAGAGGAATTTATCTGGTGTATTGAACAGACTATCCATGGGCCTGATGACTGGACGCCCAACATGATTCTGGATGACGGCGGCGATCTGACCCAGATTATTCATGATGATCATCCTGAGCTGCTTAAGGACATTAAAGGCCTTTCAGAAGAAACGACTACCGGTGTTCACCGTTTATATGAAATGGCGGAAAAAGGTGAGTTAAAAGTGCCTGCCTTTAATGTCAATGATTCAGTCACCAAGTCAAAATTTGATAATCTGTACGGCTGTCGTGAATCTCTGATTGACGGCATTAAGCGTGCTACTGATGTTATGATTGCCGGTAAAATTACCGTTGTCTGTGGTTATGGTGATGTGGGTAAAGGCTGTGCTCAGGCTTTCCGCGGTATGGGTGCCACAGTCTGGGTGACTGAAATTGATCCTATCTGTGCTCTGCAGGCAGCCATGGAAGGTTATCGGGTTGTTACCATGGAAGATGCTGCAGATAAAGGGGATATCTTTGTAACCACTACCGGTAATATCGATATTATTACCCATGATCATATGCTGGCCATGAAGAATGAATCCATTGTCTGTAATATTGGTCATTTTGATTCTGAAATTCAGGTCGAAGCATTACGTCAGTATGAATGGGAAAACATTAAGCCCCAGGTGGATCATATTATTTTCCCTGACGGTAAGCGAATTATTCTGCTGGCAGAAGGTCGTCTGGTCAACCTGGGCTGTGCAACCGGCCACCCCAGCTTTGTCATGTCTGCTTCTTTCACAAATCAGGTTCTGGCTCAGATTGAATTATGGCAGCACAGTGAAAACTATGATAATCAGGTCTATGTCCTGCCCAAGAAGCTGGATGAAAAGGTCGCCCATCTGCACCTGCTTAAGATTGGCGCTAACCTGACTCTGCTGAGCAAGGAACAGGCCGATTATATTCGCGTACCTCAGGAAGGCCCTTATAAGCCTGAACACTATCGTTATTAAACGGCGTTACTAATAACACATTATGAAATTACAACAACAATACCCGCAACCGATCAGTTTTGAGTTTTTTCCAACCAAGACTGAAGATGGGGCCAGGAAACTGGCACAGGTACGCGATGAACTCAGTGTTTTAAATCCCCTGTATTATTCCGTCACCTATGGCGCCGGAGGCAGTACCCGGGAAGGAACCATAAAAACAGTGATGAGCATCCAGGATGCCGGTTATTCTGCCGCACCTCATCTGTCCTGTATCGGGGCAACCCGGGACAGTCTGGCAGATCTGCTTAATACCTTTATCAATATGGGGATTAAACGTATTGTCGCTCTGCGCGGAGACCTGCCTTCCGGACATCGGGATATTGGTGAGTTTCGTTATGCCAATGAACTGGTTGAATTTATCCGCGCTGAAACCGGCGAGCATTTTCATATTGAAGTGGCTGCTTATCCCGAGGTGCATCCCCAGGCTAAAAACGCCCAGACTGACCTGCAGCATTTTGTCACTAAAATGAATGCCGGTGCCGATAGTGCCATCACCCAGTATTTTTTCAATATGGATGCCTATCTGTATTTTGTCGACAGCTGTGAAAAAGCCGGGCTGGATAAACCCATTGTACCGGGCATTATGCCGATCACCAACTATACCCGTCTGGCCGGATTTTCGGATATGTGCGGCGCTGAAATCCCGCGCTGGTTATCCCGGCGTCTGGAAAGTTACGGGGATGATATAGAGTCCATCAAGTCGCTGGGGCTGGATGTTGTAAGCCGTTTATGTGAACAACTATTAGCTGCCGGTGCTCCTGGATTACACTTTTATACTCTGAACCAGAGTCAGACGACTTTGCAGATTTGTGAGAATCTGGGAATTAAACCTAAATAAATCAGGTTAAAAAATAAGTTTCAGTCCTACCGCAATGGTAATCACTTCAAACACCCGTTTTATCCAGCGGTTGCCGGCTACAATGGCCAGATGGGCACCGGTAAAACCGCCCAGCAGAGAACCCAGCAGCAGAGCAGGAAGCCAGTTCCACTGGATCTGACTGAGCAGACCAATGGTAACAGCGCCCGTACCATTCCAGAATACCCCGACCAGTACCAGGGTATAGGCCACAGCCGATTTATAATCCAGCCCGAACCAGCCGACCAGCCATATGGTCACAAAAAGCCCTGTACCGGAGGTCAGTGAACCATTTAAAACGCCTATCAGGCACAGTCCCAGCCCACCGATGAGCATGCCTTTTCTGGAACGGTTACTGGCTTTTAAGGTCAGCCCCATAGCCGGCTTAAGCCATGAATAAACACCCAGGGATATGGTCAGAACACCCAAAGCCATCCTGGCTGTCATTTCCGGAACCTGCACAATAATAAACCCACCGGCTATCACCCCGGGAACCCCACAGAGCAGGATAAACAGAGCAAACTTTCTGTCCATGGTTCTGGAACGTAAATGACGGATAGTGGCGCCCACGCCAAGAGCAACGCTGGCCACTTTATGGGTAGCCAGGGCAGTACTGAACATGAGTCCCAGAAAGATCAGTAAGGGCAGTTGTATCAGGCCGGCACCGCCACCGGCAAAAGCTGAAAAGGTATTAGCGCTATAGGAAACAATAAATAAGAGAATTTGCTCACTAATTGGCATATTAGATACTTTTATTCATGGCTTTTAATATATTATTCTTTTCTATTATCAATACTTCTGTTATAAACTAATTAGCACCAAGCTTTACATTATGGATTATGGACTAGCCAGTTTTTTATTATATATGCAATTACTTAAACTATTACTAAAACCACATAAAATTATTTTATTTTATTCTAAATCACTTTCTTCAGGCTTTACGGGATTCAATAAGACATTACTGATTATTGTCAGCATACTGATAATGTCTTCGCCTGCTCTAAAGGCTGAAAGCTTAATTAAATGCTGGAAAAACACAGACGGCATTACAGAATGCGGCAAACGTATTCCCAGAGAATATTATAACCAGCGTATCCGCTATATTGATGAACAGGGCATTACCCGGAAAATTAAAGAACGCACTAAAACCCCTGAAGAAATTCGCTCTGAACAGGAACTGGCCAGGCTGCTCAAGCTTGAAGCGGATCAAAAACGTAAATCCAGAGAATATGATCAGGTTTTATTAAAAACCTATCTGACCATCGATGATTTGTTAAGTTCACTGAGATCCAAACTGGATATTATTAATTCCCGTTCTAAAATTCTGCACTCCAGCATGGAACTGAAAAAACGCCAGTTCGGCAATCTGGTCAGACAGGCCGCAAATATGGAACGTTCAGGCAGGCAGGTTTCACCCCAGCTGGCTGAATTACTGGATGCCAGCCGAAATGAAATTCACAACCTGCAATCACAGATCAACTCTGAAAAAAAGGAAACAGAAATAATAAAAACAGTGTTTGCGCATGACGTCGAACGTTTTATGATCACCAAATCAAACCGGCTGAAACACAGTCTGTCTACCCCCAGGCAGGCCAAAAAATTACATGCTGTTAAACTAAGCTGTTTAAGTGAGGCACAATGTCAGCTGCTATGGGATCGCTCTATTGAATTTATCAGGGAGTTTGCAACCAGACCCATTCTTTATCAGACTAATCAAATTGTAGTCACCGATACCCCGGAAAAACACCAGGACATTGCCATGAGTTTAACCAGACTCGATACCAGGGAGTCTGACAGCAAAAAAGACCTGGTATTTCAGATACGTTGTCATCCGGAACGCATAGGCCAGGAATTCTGTAATAGTGAAGAAATTTCCGGCTTATTAACTGAATTTAAAACCATTGCATATAAAATTAATCAATAAAAGCCCTTTCCGGAAGATCAGTGGAATAAGAGGTTGAAACTATTCAGGAATCTGCAGTCAGGCTTTTAACCAGGAACAGCCATTTTAATGGCCAGTTTTCATCCGGCTTTCTGGCAAAGCGGGTACGCACATATCGGCTCAGCTGCCCTTCTATAAAGCTGGTCAGGATTTCTGCAAAATAACCGATATTTCCCTGATAATGAAACTGGCCTTTTAGTTCACCTTCCCTGAGCACCTGGCGTAACTGGGTTTCAATTCTCTGAAAAAAATGATCGGTACGTTTTAATAAACGTTCATGTTCACCAATCAGGGCATCACCGAGCAGCACCCGGGTAATGCCCGGATTTCTAGTAGAAAAACCAAGCACAATAGCCGTGATCCTCTCAACCTGGGCAAATACACCGTCCTGTTCAGCCAGCACTTGATTGATTAAACCGAATACACTTTCCTCACTGAACTCAATCAGGGCTTCAAACATTTTTGCCTTGCTGGGAAAATGACGGTATAAAGCCGCTTCTGAAACACCGACTGCTCGTGCCAGACCTGCTGTGGTAATACGTTCACCGGGATTTCTTTCAAGCTCCATAGCCAGAGCCTGAAGGATCTGCTCCTTGCGGTTTATTTTAGAGGATGTCCCCTTTGTAGAACCATTGCTGCTCACTCGTCATCCCTGGGGCAATCGCCAAAAATCAGTGTGCCGATACCTTCATCGGTAAATAATTCCAGCATCACTGCATGTTCTATCCGACCATCTATAATATGAGCAGAACAGACATTATTCTGTACTGCTTCCAGAGCACAGCGTATTTTAGGCAGCATTCCGCCGTGAATAGTACCGTCTGCAATCAGTTCATCCACTTTTTTAATACTTAAGCCGGTAAGCAGTTTTCCATTTTTATCCAGCAAGCCACAGATATTAGTCAGCAGGATCAGTTTCTCGGCATTTAATTCTTCAGCCAGTTTTCCGGCCACCAGATCCGCATTAATATTATAGGATTCACCGTCCTTACCCAGACCAATGGGAGCAATGACCGGAATAAAATCACCATTAATAAGCATATCAATGACCGAAGTATCAATATTGGTTACTTCACCCACATGACCGATATCAATAATTTCCGGGGCATTCATCTCTTCCGACTGATGGGAAAAATGCATTTTTTTTGCACTGATCAGTGCACCATCTTTACCCGTCAGCCCAACGGCCTTGGCACCATGGGAATTTAACAGTGAGACAATTTCCTTATTAACCTGTCCCCCTAAAACCATTTCCACGACATCCATGGTTTCCTTATCAGTAATGCGCATGCCTCCGACAAAATGACTTTCCTTGCCTACCCGTCTAAGCAGATCACCAATTTGTGGCCCGCCGCCATGGACAACAACGGGATTTAAGCCCACCAGTTTTAATAACACGATATCCCTGGCAAAGCCATTTTTCAATTTTTCATCAATCATGGCATTACCACCATATTTTATAACAATGGTTTTGCCCTGAAACTTGCGTATATAAGGTAGCGCCTCGCTTAAAACGTGAGCAATAGTATTTGCAGAACTCGTGTTTATACTCATAAGTTTTTATATCTCTTAAAATTTTTCGCTGATTCAGCACCCCATCAATCCCCCGTCTAAAGAAGGGGGAAAGTAAAACAGCTCATTTAAAAGGGGAATTCCAGTCCTGGTTCAACTTCCATAATTGCAGCTTTAAAGCTGTTAGCAATGTGCTGTAGTGCTTCTTCATTATCCGCTTCAAAACGCATGGTCAGATTGTCACTGGTATTAGAGGCTCGAACCAGCCCCCAGCCATCGGGATATTCAACCCGTACACCATCAATAGTAATCACATTACCACCGTTAAAATGCGCACTATTCGGATCCAGTTTTTCCATAATGCCGTGAGCATCCGCTGTAGCAATAAGGATTTCCGGGGTATTGAGTGCATCAGGCAGTTCAGCAAAAATCTGCCGTGATTTTCTCAGATCGATGGATAATATTTCAAGAATCCGGGCCGCAACAAACAGACCGTCGTCAAACCCATACCAGCGATCTTTGATAAAGATATGACCGCTCATCTCACCCGCCAGCAATGCACCGGTTTCAAGCAGTTTACTCTTCATAAAAGAATGTCCGCTCTTGCACATCATCGGCTTACCGCCCAGTTCACGGATAAATGCTTCCAGCTTGCTGGATGATTTAACATCATAAAGAATAGTGGCTTCCTTATTACGGCTAAGAATATCTTTGGCCAGCAACATTAAAATTCTGTCCGGCCAGACAATATCACCACCAGAAGAAACCAGGGCCAGCCGGTCGCCATCACCATCAAAAGCAAAACCAACATCAGCCTTAACTTCTGTTACTTTTTCAATAAGCTGGGTAAGGTTTTCAGGCCGGCTGGGATCCGGTTCATGCACCGGAAAATCCCCATCGACTTCGGCATTTAAAGCCGTAACATGGCACCCCATCTGTTCAAAGAAAGTAGCGGCAAAATTGCCTGCCACACCATTAGCGGTATCGATAACAACATTCATTGGACGAGCAAGCAGCACATTACCCGTAATCTTGGTAATATATTCTTCCATGATATTAAGCTGTTCCAGCTTGCCGGCGGTGCCATTTTGTTCAGCCGGAGTAGATCCAGCCTGCTCAGGAGACAGCATCCGTTCCTTCAGTTTTTCCAGACGAACCTGGCTATAACAGTGACCGGCCAGCAAGATTTTCATACCATTGTAATTGCCAGGATTATGACTGGCAGTAACTATCAGACCATTACCTTCAGTTTTAGTCAGTGCAGCAAAATAGAGAACCGGACTGGTTACCATGCCAATATCCAGCACCTGTAAACCGCATTCAACCAGAGTATCTGTTACAACCTTATGCAGTTCAGGGCTGCTGTTGCGTCCGTCACGTGCTACAGAGATGGTGTTTTGCTTAAGCTCATTCATTTCTCTGGCAATAGCCATGGCTATTTCCCGGAAAATTTCAGAGTTAATATATTCACCATATTCACCGCGAATATCATAAGCACGGAAAATCTTATTCAGTATCAGTGCCATATATTCTCTATCTACAGCATTTTCTTCATCCACCTTGATCCCTGTTACAGGGGCTGGAGTGGATGGAATATAGTCTTCATCAATGGATTTTTGTTTATCCTGCGTTTTATCAGACTGCTTAATATCTGCATCACCTGGCTCGGACTTTTTAACTAACCGGGTCACCAGGCGAACCAGCATAATAATTGAGCTGACCAGACATGCCGTACCCAGTAATAGTAGCAGCAATGGCAGCCATAACTGCTGAGGACTCAGTTCAGTCTGCTGCTGCGCCGGCCATAATTTTAACCGCCATTGAGTTGGCCTGATTTTGTGTGACACGGATATCGGCAGCGATTTAAGTGAAGAATCGCCTTTGTGAGCCAGCACCATTGACCGGCCTGAAAAACGCTGAATAATCTCAGCATAACCGGTTGAATATTTAAATTCCTTGATCAGTTCTTTTACAAAGAATGGTGACATACTGGCATAAATATAACCGATATGTACCACCTTATTAGCATCAACATCCTGGTAGCTGACTTTACGTATAATAACCAGCCGGGCATTTTTAGTGTTGGCACGATGAACTTCTATTTTTATATCATTATTCTTCTTTCTGGAAGTTTTAAGTTCCTCGAGTAAGCCCAGTACAGCATAGCCCATATCAGGCTTATCAATAATCATTTCTTCACTGTAGTTTTCGGGGATAATTTCAATAACAGCCTGATATCCCAGCAGGGCTGACAGTTCAGTTTTAAGAACACTCTGCCAGGACGGGTTATTAAAATTTTTGATATATTCCGCATCCTTAAGAATATAATTAAAGTTTTCTATCTTATCTCTGAGTATAAATTCAGCCTGTTCCAGCAGATTATTTAACTCTTTTTCCGCATTGGCTTTAACCTGTTTCTGAAAATTGTTTTCTACGCTGGTTTTGCTCATAGAAGCTGCATAAAACAATCCCAGGGCCAGAATGAGAAACAAAACCATAACTGCCACCAGACGCAGAAATTTTTTATCCAGTTTTCTGGCAGGCTTATCCCTGTTATTCTTTTTTTTCTTCCCCTTTTTCAGGCGCTTTTCTTCCAGCTCTTCCTTGCGCTTTGCCGCTTTTTCTTTCTGGATCATCTCCTGGATTTTTTCTTTTGTGTCACTCATATAATTGTTCCGCTCAATTTATCTGGCTGTATGACTGGTTTTCTATTATTAATAGCTTTATTAGTTACTGGCTCTATCTTATCCTGCTAATGGCTTCCAGTATGACCAAAACCACCTTCTCCACGCTGGCTTTGATCAAAGGAATCAACAATTTTTAACTGCGCCTGCACAACCGGAACAAAGACCAGTTGGGCTATACGTTCACCTGGTTTAATGGTAAATGCGCTATTACCTCGGTTCCAGCAGGATACAAATAACTGTCCCTGATAATCTGAATCAATTAACCCCACCAGATTACCCAGAACGATGCCGTGTTTATGTCCAAGTCCGGAGCGTGGCAGGATCATAGCCGCCATATTATTATTAGCAATATGAATCGCCAGCCCGGTAGGAATTAACAGTGTTTCACTCGGTAATAATTCGTAATCTTTATCAAGTATAGCCCGTAAATCCATTCCTGCAGAACCATCTGTTGCATATTCAGGTAATGGGAATTCGGTACCTACTCTGGGGTCGAGAATTTTTACATCCACTTCGTTCATAATCTATTTCCAGTCCTTCTTTTTATTGCTGTTTTCATATTGCAGAATAATTTCTTTTATCAGCTCTCGAGCCAGCTGCAGCTTAGTGGTTTCAGGTAATACTTTCTGCTCGATGCCCGCATCAGTATTATTGCAAAACAACACCAGCTCATTAGTATCACTATCAAACCCCATGCTTCGACCCACATTATCACTACCCACCCTGTTAGCGGCAATCATATCCAGTTTTTTTCTGTCCAGTTTATCCAACGCATATTTTTCCAGTTCTGTGGTTTCAGCAGCAAAGCCAACGGTAAAAAGTTTTTCATTGTGAGTTGATACATCTGCCAGGATATCGGGATTTTTTACCAGTTCTATAGTTATAGTATCCTGAGATTTTTTAATTTTCTGACTTTTGGTCTCTACCGGTCGATAGTCCGCTACTGCAGCCGAAGCAATAAAAATATCCATATTATCCAGCTGTTCAAATACCTTTTCATGCATCTGCACGGCACTGCGAACTTTATAACAGTTCACTCCTTCAGGTGCATCCAGTACCACCGGGCCGCTGACCAGGGTCACTTCAGCACCCGCCTCAGAAGCCGCACGCGCTATCGCATAGCCCATTTTGCCGCTGCTACGGTTGCTAATATAACGAACCGGATCAATATCCTCTATGGTTGGGCCTGCGGTAACCAGCAGTTTTTTACCCTTTAGCAGACCAGAGAGGCTCTGCTGTTCTTTTAACTGCTGCAATTGCTGTTCACAGAACTGCATGATACTTTCGGGTTCTTCCATTCGCCCGGGCCCATTATCCCCACAGGCCTGCTCTCCCCGGGCCGGACCAATCAGACTAATAGCTGTCCGGCCTTTGAAGTGCTGAATATTTTTCTGGTTGACCTCACTGCGCCACATCTGCTGATTCATGGCCGGGGCTATAATAAGCGATGCAGCACTGGCCAGGCAAACAGTCGTCAGCAAATTGTCAGCCACTCCCTGGCTGATTTTAGCGATGGTATTAGCCGTTGCCGGTGCAATCAGAATTAAATCAGCCCAGCGGGCCAGCTCAATATGCCCCATACCGGTTTCAGCGGCTTGATCAAATAAGTTACTGCGTACCGGATTGCCCGACAGTGCCTGAAAGGTCATGGGAGCCACAAACTGTTCGGCTGATGGGGTCATGATCACCTGTACCTGAGCACCCGCTTTAGTCAGCAGGCGTAATAATTCTGCTGACTTGTAGGCGGCAACCCCCCCGCAAACCCCTAAAATAATTTTTTTATCCTGGAAAAGTGACATAGCTGACTATTCTACCGATTAGTAAGTACTTACCGCAATAAGTATTCCCCTCTGTACACGGATAATTTTTCAGACTATGACCTGTGTCAGAAAATGCCGGCACACTTCTCAATAGCTTTTTTATAAAATAAATAATTCATCATCTGCATAAGGATTTGCTATGTCTATTACTAACTGGCCTGAAACTGAACGTCCCCGGGAAAAATTACTCCAGCGCGGTGCTGCAGCACTCAGTGATGCAGAATTGCTGGCCATTTTTTTACGCACAGGCACCCGGGGTATGAGCGCCATTGATCTGGCCTGTCATCTGCTCAATGAGTTTTCATCCCTGCGCAACCTGTTTGCTGCTGATCTGGACACCTTTTGCAGGGCAAAAGGCGTTGGGACTGCAAAATATGTGCAGTTACAGGCGGTACTGGAAATGTCACAGCGCTACCTGGCTGAAACCATCAGCCGACAGGATACTATCAGCAGTCCGCAGGATACCCGACTGTATTTAAAAAGCCGCTTAAGACATAAGACTCATGAGGTTTTTGCCGCTCTGTTTCTGGATAACCGGCACCAGGTTATTAAGTTTGAAGAACTTTTTCAGGGTACTATTGATGGCGCCTCGGTATACCCCCGGGAAGTAGTCAAAAAAGCCCTGCAGTATAATGCCGCAGCAATGATTGTAGCTCATAACCATCCCTCCGGAATCGCAGAGCCCAGCCTGGCAGATGAAAGCATTACCCGCCGCCTGAAGGAGGCTCTGGGTCTGGTGGATATCCGGCTGCTGGATCATCTGGTCATTGGTGATGATGAAATTGTTTCTCTAGCAGAACGCGGTATTATTTGACAGTTTTTCATTTCTGGCAAATACTATAAACAATATGACTATTTTATTATTCACTCACTATTGGAGATAAACTTATGAACTCTCTTAAATGGATAAAATTTTTCAGCATCAGTATTGTTTTGTCTTTAAGCGCCTGCAGTGATAAGCCTGAATGGGTCAGCATTTATAATGAATGTAAAGAGCAGATTCAGACAAGTATTGATGAAATAAAACAGTCACCTGATACCCCGCAAGCTATGGGTAATATGATGCAGAGTTTCGGCATGAGTGCCTGTGAAATGATAAAAAACACCTGTGAACAGGATCCCAAAGGAGCCGCCTGTCAATCTATTGTTAATAGTCACAAAGAACAAAAATAAAATAATTTTTCTACTGTATAGGTATGGAGCCAGTTATGGACCAAAAATTTCAAATTATAGCTATTGTACTTTTTTTTCTTGTAACCGGCTTTATTTCAGTCCATGCCTCTGAGCCTGGTTATACCATAGAAAAAAATGCACGTTTTACACTATATCCTGGTAAGAAAAATGATCCTTACTCAATGATTATACCGTTGAGACTTAAACATTATGGCAAAATAAGAGTAAGCTTATCTAAACTTCAGTTCTCCGGAAAAAAAGTAAAATTTATTTCATTTCCGCCCAAAGGCGCAATCCGATTATGGCTGGTTAATCCCAAAGTAATCAACAAACATAATGTACCTTCCAAGTACATATATAAAGAAAAGTTTATAATGGATCCTACCAGGGATTATCTTGAATATTATATTGATGAACCTGAACTGATAAGAAATCATGGAAAATATGATCTGTATATTTCCAATATGACAAAAAATACCGTAACAGGCGCATACCACCTTCAATATCCCGGTTCCATGCAGGAATCCAGAGAAAGCCGTGAGCAGGCAAGAGCCCAACTACCTGATCTGAGTATTGAAGATATTGATTTAACCCCTTCTAATAATCTTAGAGTGACTATTGTTAATAAAGGTAAATCCGGCTTGCCTTATGCCGCCTGGTCAAAGAAATATCATTCTACAACTATGCTAAAAGTCTACCGAAATGGTAAAGCAATTGGCGGGGCATCTCTGGACAGAATAGATCCTGACAAGCATTTAAGACAACCAGGTGGCAAAGTAATATATATAAGTAATATTAAAATTAACCAAACTTCCGAAATCAACGTAGGTATTAATCCGAATTTGATAAAGGAGGTTACTTTCAAAAACAACGCGCTTCTAAAAGTTTTATCCCCTCAGCATAAGACGCAAAAACTTCCTGACCTGATTATTTCTAAAGTTTTTCTTACTCCACAAAAAAAAGTAGGTATTACTATTCGCAATATAGGTCAATCAGGTATTCCTGAGGCTTGCTGGAAAGCTACAGGAGCAAAAGCCTGCTCCTTAAAACTTGAGATCAATGGAAAGTCCTGGGGAGGCGCCACACTTAAAATCATAGACCGGAGTAAACGATTAAAGTATCCTGGCGGCACAGTCAATTATATCTCTAATTATACGGTTAACCGGCCTACACGTATTTCAGCAACAATAGATTCTTTATCTGTTGTGAAAGAAAAAAATGAAAGGAATAACAGTTATTCAACTGAGCTTAGACCTTAACTAGTCCGCCCTGAAAAAAACATAGCACATTGATTTATAAGGAAATATAGATTAATTACGGCTGTTAAATTTGCAAGATTTTGGTAAAATAAGCCTTATTAACTTGCAAATTTCCAGACCAA
>JALUZF010000075.1 GCA_027012135.1 Gammaproteobacteria bacterium | reverse complement strand
GACAAATCCCCCTCTACCCAGGGCAGCTTCTCCCGTAAAGGCAATCAGATTGATCTGGTCAGCCGCCAGTTCCGCTTTCCTGATGGTGATGAGCCGTCTCATAAGCTGCGCATTCAGTTTAAATATAATGCCGTCAGCCGGATTTATAACAAAAGCCGTAAACGTTCAGTGTCGCTGGTTCGTCTGGATCCGGCAGTGATTGGCAGTATCCACCCGCGTTTGCATGAAGACCGGGTATTGCTGACCCAGGGTGAAATTCCGCAGAAATTAAAAAAAGCCCTCATTGCTGTAGAAGACCGGAACTTTTACCAGCATTACGGTATTGATCCCAAAGGAATTATGCGTGCTGTGTGGGCTAATATTAAAGCCGGTGCAACGGTGCAGGGCGGCAGTACGCTGACTCAGCAGCTGGTTAAAAATTTCTTTTTAACCAGAGAGCGCACCCTGATCCGCAAGCTTAATGAAGCCATTATGTCTCTGCTGCTGGAATACCATTACAGCAAGGATGAAATTCTTACCGCTTATATTAACGAAGTTTACCTGGGTCAGGATGGCCGTCGGGCTATTCACGGTTTTGCTCTGGCCAGTGAATATTATTTCAGACGGCCTATCAGTCAGCTCAGTCTGCCGCAGATATCCCTGCTGGTGGGGCTGGTTAAGGGGCCGTCCTGGTACAACCCGGTCAAGCACCCGCAACGGGCGAAAAAACGCCGAAATACCGTGCTTAAAGTGATGCTGGAGCAACAGCTTATTACCGAACAGCAGTATAAAAAAGCCATTGCCTCAAGCCTGGGGAACAGCCAGGGTGTTTCCTTAAGCTCATCACCTTTTCCGGCTTTTCTTGACAGTGTGAAATCACAACTGCAGGAAAGCTATAACCAGGATGATTTAACTGATAAAGGCCTGAAAATATTTACCACGCTCAATCCGCAGGTACAATGGGCGGCGGAACAGGCTCTGAGCAGCCAGGTAAAAAGCATGGGTAAAAAACGTGCTAAACAACTGCAGGGCGCTATTATTGTCAGTCACCGGAATTCAGCAGAGATACTGGCCATAGTCGGCGGTAAAAAGAGTCAGGAAGGCGATTTTAACCGGGCTATGCATGCTAAACGTCCTATTGGGTCACTGGTCAAACCGGCTGTTTATCTGACTGCACTGCAGCAGGGTTATACCCTGGCCTCCCTGTTAAAAGATCAGTCATTTACGGCCAAAAGTGTTAAGGGCAAATTATGGAAGCCCAAAAACTTTGATCATAAAGAGCACGGTATAGTGCCTTTGCATGTAGCTCTGGCTAAGTCCTATAATTTATCCACAGCCCGGCTGGGTATGGATATTGGTGTGGACAAAGTTCTTAATACCGTTCGGGCACTGGGTGCGCAGACTGATGCATTACCCTATCCAGCGGTGCTGCTGGGTTCTCTGACTTTAACACCGTTACAGGTTACACAGATGTACCAGACCCTGGCCGATCAGGGCTTTTATTCACCTCTGCATACCATCCTGTCAGTCCAGGACGAGCAGAATAATACCCTGCAGCAATACCCCTTGCGAGTAGAACAACGGATCAGTGCAGACCTGACTTATCTTATTAATGCTAATCTTCAGGAAGTGGTCAGTATGGGTACTGCTAAAGGATTAAGCCAATACCTGCCGTCCCGTTATCAACTGGCTGGAAAAACCGGTACCACCAATGAGCTCAGAGACAGCTGGTTTGCCGG
Organism: Gammaproteobacteria bacterium; assembly: GCA_027012135.1. Classification (GTDB taxonomy): domain Bacteria; phylum Pseudomonadota; class Gammaproteobacteria; order GRL18; family GRL18; genus JANELJ01. The sequence goes on along the minus strand of JALUZF010000075.1, from coordinate 33,612 downwards.
ATTCGGCGGTAATCTGCTGGGCGTGGTCTGGCTGGGACGGGATGATAATACTCCGGCTGGCCTGACCGGCTCCTCCGGTGCTCTGAAGGTCTGGGGCAGGATGATGCAGAAACTGGATGTTGGCGTGCTGGAGCAGAATCAGCCGCAGAATATTAAATGGTTCTGGGTGGACTCTCTGCAGCAGGTGCGGCTTTCCGGACGCTGCAAGAATGCCGAATACCTGCCTTTTATTAAGGGGACGGAACCTGCCAGGGTTGAGGCATGTGAAACCGGCCGTTTTTCAAACAACTGGCTACAACGTTTGTTTCAATAGTGTAAAATAGTTTTTACTCACCCCCTGTTTGTTACAATCGCTGAGGCCGTAAATGTTTAAAATCTATCTTTTAGTACTGTTCTTTATCAGCATTATCAATGGCTGCAGCTCAGTTGATTATTCCCGAGACAGGGTTATCGGCAGTGCTCCGCCGGTTATTGAACAAAGCCGTCCCCAGGAAGCAGCTGGCTCTGAAGAGGTTTACCAACCAAAAGTGATTACTACAGCGGCGGTCAGTCAGGGCACAGTATCTCCCCGAACCTCTGCTAAGCTGCCAGCCAGTCGCAGTGCGGTGCTTGATCTCCTTAAGCAGTCTAAGGCGGCTATTGATCAGGGTAATTATAATGAAGCGGAAAGTCTGCTAAAAAGGGCGTTAAGAATAGAACCGGATAATGCCTGGCTCTGGCATAATATGGCGGTGTTGCAGTTTTATCGTGAGGATTATCAGCAGGCTGTTCAACAGGCATTAAAATCCAATAACCTTGCAAAAAATAACCAGAAATTAAAGTCAAATAATTACAAAGTTATAAAACAGAGCTATATTGAATTAGGAGAGCCTGAAAAAGCATCCCGATATAAATAAAATTAACATTGAATAAACTGGCAAGAAAAGACAAGGTTTATATATAGTTTGATTTAAATCAGGAATAATACCTGGTTAAATGTTAAGTTTGCTGCAATTATCCATCCTATTGTAAGACGTTCTTAATTTATGGTTATAAAAATGAAAAGAGATCGATTCGGAGCTTATATTACCGGCCAGTTTTTAAGTATTTTCCTGTTTAGTTTTATGCTGCTGGGGTTCGTGTATTCTCCAGATACTATGGCAGTAGCGCAAATCAGTGAACTAAAGCTTAATAACGCCATTAACCGTGCCGGTTTACAGCGTATGCTTACTCAGAGGATGTTAAAGTCCTATGCTCAACTGGGACAGGATCAGTTTTATATAGAACCGGACAGGAAGTTACAGGATGCCGTAACACGCTATGAGCAGGGGCTGAATTATTTAAAAGACTTTGAACAGGTGTCCGGTGTGAAGGACTCACTGCAGAAAATCAATGCCATGTGGCCCCTGTACAAAAAAATGATACTGGGTGAGCCAACCCGGGCTAAAGTACCTGAACTGGTTAAGATGAATGAAAAACTACTGTCCTTATCACACCAGATCGTACTGGATCTGGAAAATCTTTCCGGTAAGGAACTGGGTAAAGTGGTCAATGTTTCCGGACGTCAGCGGATGCTTAGTCAGCGTATTGAACTGTTTTACCTGCTGCGTAACTGGGGCTTTACAGAGCCTTTACTATCTGGATAAACTGGCCAAAGCCCGCAAACAGTTTACGGAAGGGCTTGAATACCTGAATAAGTATCAGGGTAACACCCCTGAAATCAAGGCTCTGCTGGAAAAAGCCGGCAAGTCTTACCGCCTGTTTGAACACTCCCTGGATAAAAACGGTAATGCCTTCCTGGTGTCTCTAACGGTTCGCCAGCTCTTGAAATATATGAATGATGCAACCAACCTTTATAGTAAGTTACAAAAATAACAGACACCTTACTTATTAATACAGGCGGTATTTTGCGTATAGATGTATTTGATCGAATATCACACATCAAAGCTGGGCAATGGAATGCTCTAATCCACGATAACAATCCCTTTTTGCGACATGAATTCCTGTCTGCCCTGGAAACTCACGGCTGTGTGGGTGAAGAATTTGGCTGGCTGCCCAGGCATATTGCTGTTTTTCAGGATAATGAACTGGTGGCAGCCATGCCACTGTATGAAAAGTACAATAGTTATGGTGAGTTTGTATTTGATAACGCCCTGGTTCAGGCCTGGCAGCAGCATGGACTGCGCTACTTCCCCAAACTGGTTTCGGCCATACCCTACACACCGGCATCCGGTCAGCGTATGCTGGTAAAGCCAGGCCGGGAACAACAATATTATCCTGTGCTCCTGCATGCCCTTAAAGATATTGCCCGGCAACTGGATGCCAGTGGTGCACATGTACTTTTCCCTCAGCCGGAAGAAATTGATTTTCTGCAGCAGCAGGGTGCCATGCTGCGTCATGACTGCCAGTTTCACTGGCATAATCAGGACTATTCTGCTTTTGATGATTTTCTGGCCCAGCTAAGTTCACGTAAGCGTAAAAATATTATTAAAGAACGCAAACAGGTGGTTCAGGCAGGTGTAACGATAAAATGTCTGGACGGATATCAGGCCTGTGCTGATGACTGGCAGGCCATGACTGATTTTTATAATCATACCTTTGAAGAAAAATGGGGTGTAGCCACTTTAAATTACGGTTTTTTTAAAGAAGTGGCTGAAAAATTGCCCGGCCAGGTATTACTGGTACTGGCGGAACAGGATAATCAAACCATTGCCGGTGCCCTTATGTATCGAAGTAACAGCCGCTTATATGGACGCTTCTGGGGGGCGAAAAAAAACGTTAAGGGACTGCACTTTGAAGCCTGCTATTATCAGGGTATAGAATACTGTATCAGGGAAGGCATTCAGGTGTTTGAACCGGGTGCCCAGGGAGAGCACAAGGTGGCTCGCGGTTTTATTCCTGAAATGACCCTATCTGCTCATTTTATGATGCAGGACCATTTTAATGAAGCTATAAAAAATTTTGTTGCTCATGAAAAAGCTAATGTCATACACTATATTCAGGCCATGCAGGACAGAATACCTTATCGTAAGTTCTGATTTTTTGAGGTTGAATGTTATAAATAATGAGGAAAGTTTTGAAACCTTTTGCAGAATCATGTGAACAGAACAAACAGGTGATCCTGGATGTTATAAAACCGGTATTAATGGATGCTGATCATGTTCTTGAAATCGGCAGCGGTACCGGACAGCATGCCGTGTTTTTTGCCGCCGCAATGCCGCATCTGTTCTGGTACCCGAGTGACCGACAGGAGGCGATTGCCGGTATTCAGATGTGGCTGGATGAGTATTATGCTCATCCGCAGACACCGGATAATATTGTACCGCCGATAGAACTGGATGTTATGCAGGGACACTGGCCGAATATTGAAGTCGATGCTGTTTTTACTGCCAATACTCTGCATATAATGCATTGGCAAGCCGTACAGCAATTGTTTGCCAGAGTTCCCAGTGTGCTTAATGAACAGGGTGATATGCTGATCTACGGACCTTTTAATTATAATGGCCAGTATACCAGCGACAGCAACCGGCAGTTTGATCAGTGGCTTAAAAACCGCGATCCTCAAAGCGGTATCCGCGATCTGGATGAACTGCAGAAACTGGCCGAACAACATAATCTGTACCTTAAAGATGATTATCCTATGCCCGCCAATAACCGTATCCTGCACTGGAAAAAACACATCTGAACTTGTCACCTGTTCTGTTCATTTATTTAGCCATTTGCTCAATATCATGGTGACCGGGCTTGCCTGCTGAGGAATGTTCAAATGCCTGATTGCTCTTATACTTTTTCTTTTAGTCGATACAGTACATTCAATGCCTCTTTAGGTGTTAAATTATCCGGCTCAATACTGTTCAGTTCAGTAATTAACTCACTATAGCAAGGCTCTGTTTCCAGTGTTAAATCAACCTGCTGTTTTTTCATGTCCTTACCAGTACGGGTATCAGAATCTTCCATGGACTCAAGCATGTCCAGTTTCTGTTTAGCCAGGTTAATGACCTGTGCCGGAACACCGGCCAGGGCTGCGACCTGGATACCATAACTTTGTGAAGCATGGCCTTCTTCCACCTTGTGCATAAAGACAATTTTTTCTCCATGCTCAACCGCATCCAGGTGGACATTAACAATTTGTGGAAACTGTTCAGCCAGATGAGTCAGTTCAAAATAATGGGTGGCAAACAGGGTAAAAGCTGATATTTTTTCAGCCAGGAAATGAGCCGAGGCATAGGCCAGGGACAGGCCGTCATAGGTACTGGTACCGCGGCCGATTTCATCCATCAGCACCAGAGAATATTCTGTGGCATTGTGCAGGATATTGGCGGTTTCGGTCATTTCTACCATAAAGGTAGAACGGCCGCCGGCCAGATCATCAGAAGCACCAATGCGGGTAAAAATCCGGTCAATATGACCAAAACTGGCTGAACGGGCCGGAACAAAACTGCCGATATGCGCCATGACCGTCAGTAAGGCGACCTGTCTCATATAGGTGGATTTACCCCCCATATTCGGCCCGGTAATTAATAACATCCGGCGTTGAGCATCCAGCCGGACATCATTGGCCACAAAAGGGCTGTCCTGGATCTGCTCAACCACGGGGTGGCGTCCCTGTTCAATGTTCAGATGAGTGCCGCTATCCAGCTCCGGTTTACACCAGTCAAGACTGACCGCCCGTTCTGTCAGATTGCATAATACATCCAGTTCGCATAATGCCCCGGCACTGGCCTGCAAGGCCGGTAATAGTGGTGAAAGTTTGTCAAACAGCTGTTCATATAATGCTTTTTCCCGACTCAGGGCTTTTTCATTAGCACTGAGTACCTTATCTTCAAAGGCTTTTAATTCGGGAGTAATAAATCGCTCATTATTTTTCAGGGTCTGGCGGCGCTGGTAATCTTCCGGCAAGTGTTCAGAATGGGCCCGGCTGACTTCAATATAATAACCATGCACCTTGTTGTAATTGACCTTCAGGGTGGCTATGCCGCTGCGTTCTCTTTCCCGGGCTTCCAGATCTACCAGATACTGGTTGGCGTTTTTCTGGATATTGCGCAGCTCATCCAGTTGCTGATCATAGCCCGGAGCAATGACTCCTCCGTCACGAATTAGAACGGGTGGGTTGTCTATTATAGCCTGCTCCAGTAATTGCTGCTGCTGAGGAAAAACAGCAATGGTCTGAGCCAGTTGCTGAATCAGCGGATCTTTTATAGCAACCAGCTCACTCTGTAATACTGGAAGTACCGCCAGAGAATGTTTAAGCCGTTCAAAATCACGCGGTCTGGCAGTTTTCAGGGCAATACGGGTCAGCACACGTTCAATATCGCCGATCTGTTTTAATAAGGGTTGAATAAGCTCATAGCGGTCATCTGACTGTAGTTGCTCAATGGCCTGATAACGCTGTTTTAAAATAGTATGATCACGCAGAGGACGATTCAGCCAACGGCAGAGTAACCGGCTGCCCATGGCAGTAGCGGTGTGATCCATGACTGCCAGCAGAGTATGTTCAGAATGGCCGCTCAATGCCTGGGTGATTTCCAGGTTTCTGCGGCTGATGGTATCCAGCACCACGGCAGAGTCATGCTGTTCCGGCTTCAGGCTATTGATATGCGGCAAAGCCATGCGCTGGGTGTTCTGCACATACTGCAGTAAACAGCCTGCGGCACACAGGGCGCTATGATAATTATTACAGCCGAAACCGGACAGATCCTGTGTTCCAAACTGCTCATTAAGCAACTGCCGGGAAGCCTGCTCATCAAACCACCAGGGCGGCTGTTCGGTAAAAGCAGTCTGTTTACCCAGCTGTTGTTTTAGTACGGCTTTATGCGGACTGTTTTCTTCCAGCAGTAGTTCACTGGGTTTATGACGTTCCAGTTCTGACTGCAGAGCTTCCAGACTATCCAGTTCAGATACGTTAAAACGCCCGCTGGTCAGATCCAGTATGGCCAGACCATAGGCCGGTGAGCTTTTATCGTTAATGCCAATGGCAGCCAGCAGGTTATCTTTACGATCTTCCAGTAAACTGTCTTCGGTAATGGTACCGGGGGTAATAATGCGTACCACCTTACGTTCTACCGGACCTTTAGACGTGGCCGGATCTCCAATCTGTTCACAGATGGCCACGGACTGGTTCAGCTTGACCAGCTTACTTAAGTAATTGTCCACTGCATGGTAGGGCAGACCGGCCATGGGAATGGGTTCCCCGGCGGAGCGACCGCGGGCGGTCAGGGATAAGTCGAGTAACTGCGAGGCTTTCTTTGCATCATCAAAAAACAGTTCATAAAAATCCCCCATGCGGTAAAACACCAGCATATCGGGAAACTCAGCCTTAATCTTAAGGTATTGCGCCATCATTGGCGTATGTTTAGTGGAACTGCCTTTATCAGGCTTGTTTGTGGTCATAAGGCTCGAAATACTGAATATAAGAACGGTTTATTATATTCAGTTTCGAGTCTTAAACCTAGAGTTTAACTAACAGCAATGCTTAGTTATTTATTTTTGCAGCCACCCTGACAATAGTTCCAGATCAGTAACATGACAATGGAAACTGTGGTTAGAATGGCTATTAATGATAGTGAATCGATAATCATCATATTCCTCCTGCCGTTATATAAACGGAGCTATGTTTAAAATACGTTTAAAATCTTTAAATTTGATTATATTTTAGGATGATAACCTAGGGTTAACCCTGATCTAGATCAGGTGTATTACTGAACAATTGTTTTATTGGGGTAATTTTGTAGGGCAGGGATGACTTTAGCAATATTTTTTAAATATCGTCCTGTAATCCGGTTTTTAAATGGGGTAATGATAACCCGGAAAGGGTGCTGAAAATAAAAAACGCTGTAGGAGCTTGTAGTAATTAATACAATGGTTTTTAAAACCCCATAAAAAGCGGATTAAATATATTATTAAATTGTAATATTAAAAATCAAACCAATAGCCAGTAGTGCAATTAAAGCAGCACCCGTTATAGCAATAAATTTAATAATATTTAATGTCGTTGTCATGCTTTGCATCCTTTCCGCTTAAAGATGATATCAATATTTATAAATAGTATTGTTTTAAGTTTTATTTAAAATAACCAATAAAAAACCCCTGCAATCAACTGGATATACAAGGGTTTTAGTGTTTGGCTCCCCAAGCATGATTCGAACATGCGACCAAGTGATTAACAGTCACCTACTCTACCGCTGAGCTATTGGGGAATAGTTTTTGTCTTTGAGTCAGTCATTGAGACATCGCTCTTGGACAACGATGCATATTCTATTGATTTTAAATTTAATGTCAAGCAACATTTTTTAAAATATGAGTTTTTTAAATTTTACATTTAATCCATGTTACTTTAACCTAAATAAATCAGTTGAACCTACTGTGAATGTCCATAGCACTGAATCTACAAGGCTTTCCAGAACATTTTGATTTCACCCGTACTGTGAGTACGAATAAAGCCAAAATAACCTGTAAATCCTTGTATCTTCAGCACTCTGATCATTCTCGCTACGATTCAACTGATTTATTTAGGTTTAACCACATTTCAGGGCACCACCACTGGCATTTTTTGATGACAGGCGGGCTTTTCCTGTACGGGAAATAATCAGGCTGCGGGCTGTAATATCGCCCTGTGGAGTACATAAAATAAAACTGCCATTGGTGCTGCTTCGTCCATCGGGATAATAACGGATATAATTATGTGACCCAAATCCTCTGTAACTTAAGGATAAAGAAGGATTTTGGTTCTGGAAACTGTAAATCAGCAGCTCGGTACCACTTAGTTGTTTATTGTTGTCCCTATCGGCAAATACAATCCAGCCGTTATGCCAGTGAGCAGAAGGCGTACATTGCTGGCCGTTGTCTGATTTGCATAAAATAATGGACTGGTTCTGTTTAATGGCTTCTGAGCGAGCCAGTTGATGATGACTAAACAATTGTAGTAATACCGTGTTCTGGCGATTACTGTTTACCAGCCTGTTGAAAGAAGGCAGGGCATAACTGCTTAAAATACCAATTATGGCTGCCACAATAAGCATTTCAACCAGGCTGAAACCACAGGATGGTAAAGATATGTTACGGGTCATAGTAAAAATCCTTTTTATTATTCCTGGTGATTATATTAATAAAAAATGGCTGACTTTCAGGACAGGTATTACTACAGAGAGCTGTAGGATTGTGGATGAGATATGTGTCAGAAAAATAATACAGAATAACCGGCTGAATGTGATTTTTTGTGTGCTAATTTGTGTAAATCCCTGTTGTTTGTACTAGAATGGAGTAGTAGTTATAAAACAGGTTCAGTTATGGGAATCGTTGATAAAACGAACGAAACACAGCGTCTAAAAGCTCAACTGGAAGCGTTATTATTTAATGCGCATGAAAACCAGAAAAAACTTGAACGTTTTGAAGCCATAGAATTTAAACTGATGGCTGCAGAATCCATTGAAGATTTGCTGAGAATTATCGGCCATGATTATATGCAACTTTTTAAACTGGATGCCTGCACATTGCTGCTTGAAGACAGTGACTTATCACTGCGCCGTTTAATCCCGGAAACCACTCTTGAATCCATTGAATATAATTTTCTGACCCTGCTGAATTTTCCTGTGGAGCTGGAAAAGCTGCAGTACATGTCCTCGAAAATCTGCACAGATACCTATCAGAGTTCTAAACACCAGTGGTTAATGGATAAACCCGGTATTGCTTCTATTGCAGTTCTGCCCTTAATTCGACGGGGCAAAAAAATCGGTGTGTTCTGCTGCGGCAGCCGGAATATTAATCGTTTTCAGCCCCATGCTTCCAGTGATTTCCTGCAACGGCTGTCCTTTATTATGGCTGTGTGTGTGGAAAATGCTCTGAACCTGGAACGTTTAAAACAAAGTACCTTTACAGATCCTCTGACCCGGGTACGCAACCGCCGTTTCTTTGACCAGCGCCTGCCAGAAGAACTGAACCGGCGAGATCGTTCCCGAACGTCTATTTCCTGTGTATTCCTGGATATTGATCATTTTAAATCCGTTAATGATAACTATGGTCATGGCGTCGGTGATGATGTGCTGCGCCAGGTGGCTCAGCGAGTGCAAAGTGTGTTACGAACCCATGATGTTCTGGCCCGTTACGGTGGTGAGGAATTTGCCGTGTTATTACCAGATACCGGCAATGAAGAAGCTATGATGGTGGCTCAGCGTATTATTAATGCCGTTAACCGCAGTCGGGTAGTGATTGATAAAAATGTGTTTCTGACAATTACCATTTCTGCCGGGGTATCTACTATTGAAAGCAAACAGTGTTTTGAGGATATTCGGGAGCTTGGACTTAAGCTGCTTGCAAGTGCGGATCAGGCTTTGTATGATGCCAAGGAAATGGGGCGTAACCGTGCCATTAATGCCGGCCTGCTGGCGCTGACTTCTTCTATAGATGTCCCGGATACAGTTTCTGGTCATAACTAAAAAATAAAATTCCTTTAGAGCAACTGTATCCACACTCAGTTGCGGTGGCATCGGCTGAATAGCTACAATTAATAATAAGAATCCGACATGCAATTTAAAGACACCATTTTACAACGTAAATCCACCCGAGCTTATCTCGACATCCCGGTTGAAGCTGAAAAAATCCAGAAAATTCTGGATCTGGCCCGTCATGCCCCCTCTGGCGTCAATACTCAGCCCTGGCAGGTGGCGGTTGTTCGGGGTAACACTAAACAGTTACTGGATGAACAACTGGAACAGGCCTTTCGTACTGGGCGAAAGACCGAACTGGATTACCAGTATTATCCCACCCAGTGGACTGAGCCCTATAAAAGCCGCCGTAAGGCCTGCGGCCTGAAAATGTATTCAGCCTTAAATATTACCCGTGAGGACAAACAACGCCAGAAAGATCAATGGGCGGCCAATTACCGTGCTTTTGAGGCACCGGTTGCGCTGTTCTTTTTTGTCGATGCTATGGCAGAAAAAGGTACTTTTCTGGATTACGGCATGTTCCTGCAGTCTGTTATGCTGGCGGCTGTGGATCAGGGGCTGGCTACCTGTCCTCAGGCGGCCCTGGCCGAATATCCGGATATTGTTAAACAACATCTGGGTTATGATCAGGATACAGTACTTATCTGCGGTATGGCCCTGGGATATGAAGATACTTCTGCGGCTGTAAACAGTTACCGGACTGAGCGGGAAGATTATACGGCTTTTACCCGTTTTTTTGATTAAATTCCACCTCAAACCAGGTTTTCAGGGCGAATTAAGCGGGTTTTGCTGATAGAATAGCCGTCATTGCTTATAAAAACACCGGAATAATCATCAGATTCACTATTCATGACCCAGAACACCGATAATCCCTATTCAGTCGATGTACTTATGCAGCAGGCCAGACAGCTGGCAGCTAATTATCGACGTGCCACCGGTAAAACCATGCCCGGGGTCAGTAATGAAATATCCGTTTATGATGCGATTCGCCTGTTACATCTGGCACCGGCACCGGATCAGAGTGGTTATGAGGCGGTCGGTACGGAAAAATCCGGTGATCTACAGGGTGACCGTGTGCAGATCAAGGGGCGTACCATGTTTTCTGACTCAAAAAATACTCAGCGTATAGGCCAGCTTAAACTGGAACAGAACTGGGACAGCGTGGTTCTGGTGTTGCTGGATGATGATTACGAGCCGTTTGAAATTTATGAAATTGACCGTGCCACACTGACGGACAATATGGTGGACAAAACCAGTAAGAAAGCCAGAAAAGGCGCCATGACCGTGGCTCGGTTTAGAAAAATTGCCACGCTGGCCTGGAGCCGGGACTGGGCAAAAAATGAACAGGAGCTGAGTTTATAAGCACTCCGGCTGCCGAACCGTTCAATACTCAGCTGCAGGCTATATTTGCTCAGAATGGCCTTCTGTCGGATGTTATTCCGGGTTATCGTCCCCGTGAGGCCCAGCAGCAAATGGCATCCGCAGTCAGTAATACTCTACTCAACACGAAAAACTCAAAAATCCTGCTATGTGAAGCAGGAACAGGTACCGGCAAAACCTTTGCCTATCTGGTGCCGGCTTTATTATCCTCGCAACAGACCATCGTCAGTACCGGTACCCGAAACCTGCAGGATCAGCTGTTTTATAAAGATTTACCCTTAATTGTAAAGGCTCTGGAACCGGTATTACAGCGTAAGGTTAATATTAGTCTCCTTAAAGGCCGGTCAAACTATGTCTGCCTGTACCGTCTGGAACAATCAGCCAGTGAATCCTGGTATGATGAACAGCTCCAGTCGGATCTGCACAAGCTGAAAAAACACCTCGGGCAGACCCGTTTTGCCGATCGGTCAGAATTTACCATGCTGAAGGAGCAGTCAGCCGTCTGGCCCATAGTGACTTCAACGACAGAAAACTGCCTGGGGACTCATTGCCCGGAACATGAACACTGTTATGTGCTCAAAGCCAGAGAACAGGCCTTATCGGCGGATATTGTTATTGTTAACCATCACCTGCTGATGGCTGATCTCAGTTTAAAAAAAGACGCGCTGGGGGATATTCTGCCCGATGCCGTGAATTATATTATTGATGAAGCTCATCAGCTGCCGGATATTGCAGGTCGATTTTTTTCTCAACATATATCTTCAAAGCAAATTAAAGCCCTGTTGCATGATGTCCGTAAGGAACTTAAAAACCAGCCATCCTCTGGTGAAAGCTTTAAACATCTTAGTGAGGATATAAACCGCTTACTGGATGATTTAAGTCTGGTACTGAGTCGCTATAAACAGCGGGGCCGCTGGCAGGAAGTACAGAATGCTGTAAAACCAATGCTGGATGAAGTCACTTATGTATTCAGTAAACTGGGAAATCATCTGGCAAAACTGGCTCCCGTTAATGAGATACTGGAGCACTTTGCTCATAGAGCCGAGCAGTTATTGACTACTTTTAATACACTTGGTCTTAATGAACAGCCCAATGGCCAGGATGCTACTGAACAGGCAAATATTCACTGGTTTGAATGCAGCAGAACAGGCTTTGAAATTCATTCGACTCCCTTAATGATTGGCGAGCAGTTCAAAGACCATATAGCACAGCAAAAATCCGCCTGGGTATTTACTTCCGCCACCCTGACTATTAACATTACCGGACTTATTGAGGATTCATTAGAGCAGGTATCAGAACAGGACAGACTGGCTGCCCGGTTTAATTATTTTGCGACCGAGCTGGGTTTAAACCAGGCCAGTTTCGCCTGCTATGACAGCCCCTTTAACTATTCAAAACAGGCGGTTTTATACCTGCCCCCCAATATGCCCATGCCGGATGAACCCAATTATACCCGGGCATTGATAAAAGATGTTCTGCCGCTGATACATGGATTAAAAGGGAGAACATTTCTGCTGTTTACTTCCTATAAAGCCATGCATGAAGCCCGGCAGTTGTTATCTGATTCCGGCCTGGTATTGCTGGTACAGGGAGATGCGCCTAAACAGCAGCTGGTCAGCTGTTTTAAACAAACACAAAATGCGCTACTTCTGGGCACCAGCAGTTTCTGGGAGGGGGTTGATGTGAAAGGTGAGGCGCTGTCCTGTGTAGTACTGGACAAACTGCCCTTTGCGTCTCCCGCTGATCCGGTGCTGCAGGCACGTATTAATTATCTGCAGCAGCAGGGCATCAATGCCTTTTATCAACTGCAGCTACCCCAGGCCGCAATGGCATTAAAACAGGGCGCCGGGCGTTTAATCCGGGATATTAACGATACCGGCATACTGGTTATTGCCGATCCGCGCCTGGTGAACAAAAGCTACGGCTATTATTTAAGAGCCAGTTTACCGGATATGCCGCTTGCAACAGAATTTGAACAGCTGCAGCAAAGGTTTACTTTTTGCTGATAGCGTTTAGAATAAGGTTTTATAAAAACAACAATATTACGACTTCTTATTTAATGAAAATCCTTGCCCTTGAAACTTCCACCCATGCCTGTTCGGCGGCCTTATTAGAGGGCACTACAGATAATTATTCCTGTATTGAGCGTTTTGAACTGGCACCCAGAAACCATACTCAACTGATTTTACCCATGATTGACTCGGTACTGGAGGAGGCTGGATATAGCATCCATAATATGGATGTACTGGCCTTTGGCCGTGGTCCCGGCGCTTTTACCGGGGTAAGAGTAGCCACAGGTGTGGTTCAGGCTATATCCTACGGAGCCAATTTACCGGTCGCCCAGATATCTTCACTGGCTGCTATGGCCCAGGGTGTTCAACGTCAATCAGACTCAGCTCAATCCTCTTTCCCGCAAATCCTGGTGGCCAATGATGCCCGTATGGGAGAAATGTATTTTGCGGCCTATGAACTTAAAGAGGGCTTTATGTCCCTGCACACATCAGAACAGGTGATTAAACCGGAAGCCTTACTACAGTTATTACACAATAACGGTTTTGATGAACACTGGGCAGCTATTGGCAGCGGCTGGCAGGAATACCAGGAAGGAGTTACAGGCTTTATTGATAAATTCAAACAACTGAATAAAGATTTTCAGTTTCCTCATGCACAGGATGTTGCTTATCTGGCTTTTAAAGAAGCCCGCTCAGGCTGTTTAGTTAACGCAGAACAGGTACGGCCGGTTTATCTGCGGGATAATGTTGCAAAAAAGCCGCAACCCGCCTAAATTAATTAATTATGAGTAATAAAGATAACCGAAAATACGTAAGAACCAGATTAACCTCCAGTGTGCAATTGACTCACCCGGATATTGGCTCAGTAGAAGTTAAAACCCGGGATATTTCCGACGGCGGTATTTACCTGCTGTCGTCTATTACTAATCTGCCCCCTGTGGGCAGTGAGGTCACTGTGCAATTACTGGATACACCCTTTGAAGCGCCTGTACTGACCATGCGTATTGTTCGAGTGGAGAATAATGGTATTGGCCTGGCCTTTATAGATATATAAAAATAATATCTACATTAGAACAGCCCATAATTTTAAGTCATTTAATTTGAAGGCGGTAGCATGACTGACAATATTGATCCGGTAATTCTGAATATTCTATATGCCTGTATGGGTGGTGTTTTAACCCTGTTTTTTATGTGGTTCGGCTGTAAATTATTCAGTCATATTGTCAGTTTCAGTATCCCGGAGCAACTTTCCAATGGTAATGTGGCCGTAGGACTGATGCTGATGGGCATGTTTATTGGTATTGGTACAGCTATGGGACTGGTGATTGGACTGGGATTGAACTAATGCCTGTACAGCAGAGATTGTCATTTCGAAGTCTCCTCTGGCTGGTGGTGTTTACCCTGCCTGTTAACCTGCTTGCGGAAACCCATAAGCATGTTAAGCATAAACACTGGACTAAAAAATACGATCGTTATTTTAAAAAAAACACCAGGCATTACTTTGGTCCGGGGTTTGACTGGCACTGGTTTAAGGCCCAGGGTATTGCTGAATCCAGGTTAAATCCTAATGCTAAAAGCAAGTCGGGTGCAATAGGCATTATGCAGATCATGCCCCGTACCTATAAGGAAATTATAAAAAAACAGCCTAACCTGGGGCGTATAGAAGAACCGCGCTGGAATATTGCTGCCGCTATTTATTACAATCGGCAGCTTTATAAACGCTGGCAGAAAAGGCAGGTGCCTTCGGATGATCGGCTGGAATTTACCTTTGCGAGTTATAATGCTGGTTTTACCCGGGTACTGAAAGCCCTGAAAAAAGCCAGGGAAACCCAGAAACTGCCCCCTGAAGAAGTCAAAAAGTGGGAAAAAATATCCCCCTACACACCCCCGGAAACCCGCCACTATATCCGGCGTATTGACAGCCTGATGCAAGTAGAAGTGAGCCAGGGAAAATCCGGTTAATTAACGGATATCATTTCCCTGCAATTATCCTGAGCGTATAATTAATATTATGGTTTTTTTAAAAACCTTAAAGATCAACACCCCTCAGGGAATTAAAATGTTGAAGATCAGTAATATCAGCAAAAGATATTTAAAAACTGTTGCACTGGATAAAGTCAGTTTTGAGGTATCAGAAGGTTCCATTATGGGGATTATTGGTCCAAATGGTGCTGGAAAATCTACTTTGCTCGATATCATTAGTGGTTTTCAGAATCCGGATGAAGGTGGGATCTATTATAATGATCAGCCGGTCAGTTTATTTAAAGAGAAAAAACAACTTATTTCCTATATGCCGGAAAATCTGACTATTTATCCGGATTATACCGTTGCAGCTTTTATAGACTTTATTCAGCTTGCGACAGGCTATGAAGATCCTGAACTCATTAAAACCCTTAACCTGGCAAAACTAAAAAACAGAAAAATACGTCATCTCTCAAAAGGTTATCATCAGAGGCTTAAACTGTTTTTTGCCTTATCCAATCGTAAAAAAATTATTGTACTTGACGAACCTTTTAATGGTTTTGATCCTGTTCAGCTCATTGAGATACTGGAACTTATTAAAGAAAAAAATCGTCAGGGACGAACCTTTATCCTGTCCATACATCATCTCTATGATGCAGAAAAGATATGTCATTACTATACCCTGATTGATGAAGGTCGTGTCGTAACGACGGGCAGCATAGAAACATTACGGCATAAATTTGGCGTAGAAAAAGCCTCACTGGAACAGATTTTTATAAGGGCACTGCAATGAGCCGCCTGTCCATATTGCTGGTAAAGGAAATCAGGGACATATTTTTTACCAAAACAGGCCTGTTATTTCTTATGCTGGTGAGTTTTATTACCGGATATAGTTTTCTGACTGCTGTTGAACTGTATAGTGAACAGAGTCTGTCTGCGGTTAATAACCCTTTATACGCAAGAGGCTTTGAACCGGTACCGGGTGTCTTCGTACCTACTTATGGCGGCTTATTTGTGCTTTTTTCCCTGTTTCTGCCTTTTGTAATCATCCCGCTGCTAAGTCTTGAAAAACAAAATGGAACTCTGGCGGTGTTAATACAGCTGCCGTACAGCTTTAAAGATATACTGATAGCAAAAATCAGCGCTGCTTTTTTCTTTCTGTTAATGACCATACTACTGACTCTGCCGTGTTTTATTCTGTGGCAGTTATATGGCGGACATATACCTTTTAATGAATTATTTGTGTTAATTTCAGGCTACCTGCTTTATGGTCTGTTTGTTGTATCAGTGTCGTTTTTTGCAGCCGCTCTGTTTGAAAGTACGGCCAATGCCTCCATTTTTTCCATATTACTGATTGTCTTATCCTGGGTGATAGATTTTGGAAAAAATATGGATGTATCCACTTTCCTGACATCATTGTCAGAATGGACAGTGACCAGAAACCTTAAATATTTTGAACAGGGTATACTGTCATTTACGGCTAGTATGTATTTTGTTCTGCTCTGTTCCTTCTTTTTTATACTGGCCTATATCCTGTTAAGATTTGATTTAAGAATAAAAAGTAAACTGAAACGGCTTTTTGCAACAGTTGTTTTATTTCTACTGGCCCTGTTTATATCTTTTCAGAGTTCACTTAATACTGATATGACAGAAAGTCATAGACACTTATTTTCTCCCGCTGTTACAAAAGCATTGCAGGAGATCCCGGATCTTGAAATAGATGTTTATATGAAAAAATCAGATTCGAGATTCAGGGATTATCAGAATAAATTTTTAAATAAACTGCTGCTGGTACTCAATGATATAAAAATAAGAATGATGACGGGCAGGGAACTCAATAAAAACTATGGTCTGTTTATTTATCGGATTAATGGTAAACAGGGTAAAACATACTCTAATAGTGAAAAGGAAATATTTCCAATAATATTTAAACTGGCTGGAGTAAGTGTGGGCCAGGATAATGGGCAGCAGGTTTTTCCGGGATACCCACTGGTTATAAAAAAAGAGCAATTAACAATTATTCAGTCTGTTTTTTATTTAGTGATACCCCTGACTCTCATATCGATATTTGTATTTAAAAATTTTAAATTAATAAGGAGAGATAACAATGATTAGCAAAAACTTTAAGTGCTTGTTCATTTTGTTTTTTAGCTTTGTTGTACTATCTAGTACCTGTAAGGCTGAAACGATTAGTGTTAATTTTGATAATGAAACTGCCGGTGCACCGGCGAAGTTATTCAGCTCGTTTGTAGGCAACTGGTATATTGCAAAAGATGGAGCTAATACGGTTTATGCGGTGGATGGCAGACAGTGGATGAGGGGGACTATGTCAGCAGGTATTGCTGATAAGGCAAAAGCCCTGTACGGCGAACGCTATGCGGAGTTTCTGGATAATCTGAATGCCTACAAATATTTTCCCTTAACTATTTATCAGGAAACTGAGAACTTAAGCGATGGTGTTTTAAGTGTCGATTTTAAGGCCATCAGTGGACGCATTGATCAGGCCGCCGGTATTGCCTTTAATATCCAGCCTAATGGTGATTATCTGGTGATAAGAGCAAACCCTCTGGAAAATAATCTGGTTGCTTTTAAAATGGAACGAGGTGAGCGCTCGGTGGTACAGTGGATACGCAATGTACCCACACCATCATTAAAATGGCATCATCTTAAAGTGCTTATTAAAGATGATCAGGTTGAAGCCTATCTGAATAATAAACGCTATATTGCCTTTAAATTCAATAAAAAAATTGACGGTAAAATAGGCTTATGGTCAAAGGCAGACTCTTATGTCCTGTTTGATAATTTTACTGTAGAAACAAAGTAATTGGGTCACTATTCAGCCTGACTTAAACTTTACTACAGGCTGAATGGTTTCGGTATTTTAAAACATTAATATTCAATATCAATACTCTGGGCCGCAGCATTGGCTTTTTCCCGCGCCTGTTCTATGGTATCGCCTAAAGCCAGAGCAACGCCCATGCGTCGTTGGGTTTTAACCTTGGGTTTACCGAATAAGCGCAGTTGAGTATCCTGTTCAGCCAGAGCCCTGTCTACATTTTTAAAAATAACCTGAGACGACTCCCCATCCACCAGAATAACGGAAGAAGCGGCCGGCCCATACTGGCGTATGGCTGGAACCGGCAGACCTAAAATGGCTCGGGCATGTAAGGCAAATTCAGACAGATCCTGGGATATCAGAGTCACCAGACCGGTGTCATGGGGACGGGGCGACACTTCACTGAAAATGACCTCATCGCCTTTAATAAACAGCTCCACACCAAAGATACCCAGACCGCCGAGATTGTCTGTAATGCGCTGTGCGATATCAATGGCTCTGGCTTTTGCAGTATCGCTCATGGCCTGCGGCTGCCAGGACTCGCGGTAGTCGCCATTAACCTGTTGGTGGCCAATGGGTTCACAAAAGGCGGTGCCGTTAATATGACGAACCGTCAGCAGGGTAATTTCATAATCAAAGTCTACAAAGCCTTCAATAATCACTTTGCCTTCCCCGCTACGGCCACCCTGCTGGGCATATTGCCAGGTACTTTCAATATCCGCTTCAGACTGTATGGTACTCTGGCCTTTGCCGGAGGAACTCATAATCGGTTTAACTACACAGGGGATACCAATTTCTCTGACGGCATCCAGATATTCCTGTCTGGTTTCAGCAAACCGGTAAGGTGATGTTTTCAGGTTCAGTTGTTCTGCAGCCAGACGACGAATACCTTCACGGTTCATGGTCAGATTGGCGGCCCGGGCCGATGGGATGACGTTATAACCTTCATGCTCCAGTTCAACAAGAGTCTGGGTCGCAATGGCTTCAATTTCAGGTACGATATACTGCGGGTGCTCCATTTCAATAACCTGGCGTAAGCTGCTGCCATCGAGCATATTAATGACATGACTGCGGTGCGCCACCTGCATGGCCGGTGCATTGGCATAGCGATCCACAACAATGACCTCCACACCAAGGCGTTGTAATTCAATAACCACTTCTTTGGCCAGTTCACCACCACCGCAAAACAGCACACGGGTAGCGGAAGGGGACAGGGGAGTACCGATATTCATAGCAAGATCCGTTATTTATTGATTTAAGGTTATTTTAACCTTATTGTTCTATAACTAAACAGTTTTTCTATTAAATATGAATGTTAAAAATAACAAAGCCGGAAAAAAACAAGTCGCCATTAGCGCCTGTCTGCTGGGAGAAGCTGTTCGCTATGATGGTCGCAACAAACAGCATAGCTTAATCAGTAATATATTTATGCGGCAGTTAAAAAAACAGCTTGAGGTTATCCCGTTCTGTCCTGAAATGGCTATTGGTCTGGGCGTGCCCAGAGACAAAATTGAACTGGTCAGGCAAAAAGACGAATCAATTCGGGTTCTTGGTGTCGAAAATCACACATGGGATGTGACGGAGGCGCTACAATCTTATGCGGGTACTTTTTTAAAGCAATATCCGAATTTACAGTATTTTATAGTAAAATCACGTTCGCCCAGCTGTGGTTATAACAGCACACCGGTTTTTGTTAATGGGCTGGAAGTGGCTATGGATTCCGGTATGTTTGTGCAGTCCCTGCTGCACATAAAACCGGATATAAAAATAATTAATGAATCTGACTTATTAACTGAACAGGACTGTCTTGAGTTCTTAGGAAATATTGATTTTGAGTGTTAAATCTAAAATAACAACCATACTTACCCCCATTATTATCATTATTCTTGGTCTTGGTTTTTTTAAACTGATGGTGGCTACCCGTGATAAATCACCGGATATTGAAATAAAGGAGCATGTCTGGCGGGTGGAACAGAGCCGGGTAATTAAGCAGAAACTGGCTCCGGTGATCACTCTATACGGTAAAACAGAAACCACAGAACTGTTTAATGCGGCGGCTCCGGCAGCCAGTGAAGTGGTACGGCTGCTGGTCAAGGAAGGCGAGTTTATTGAGCAGGGGCAGTTAATGCTCAGTCTGGATCCACAGGACTTTGAACCTCTGGTCATGCAGGCGCAGGCTAAAGTGAATGAGCTGCAGGCCTCGATTCGCAGTGAAAAAATACGTCATGAGATCAACCAGCTTTCCCTTAAAAATGAGCTTAAACTACTTAAGCTCAGTGAGAAAGCTCTGCAGCGTGCGGAAAAAATAAAACGCCAGAAACTGGGATCGGTATCCGAAACAGAGCAGGCGATGCAGCAGGTTGAAAAACAGCGGCTGGCCTATAATAGTATGAAATTCAAGGTCAGTGAACATGAGGCCCGTATGGAACAGCTGCAGGCGCGTCTGCTGCAGGCTGAAGCTGACCTGCAGAAAAGCCGTCTGGCCATGCAGCGCAGTCAGATCCATGCGCCGTTTTCCGGCATTGTGGCTAAAGTTAATGTTTCCCAGGGTGACCGGGTGAATGCCAATGAAAAACTGCTCAGTTTTTATTCTATGCAGCAGCTGGATATCCGTGCCAAGCTGCCCATTAATATTCTGGGGGATGTTCAGGCAGCTCTAAAACGTGGGGAAATCCTGAAAGGAACCGCATCCAATGGCGGACGCCATGTGGAAATTCGTCTGGTACGCCTGTCCGGTGAAGCACAGGCCAGCGGTGTTGATGCCATTTTTACCATAGAAACACCCGATGCCAGTTTTCGTATAGGCTCTATTGTGGTGGTACGCCTGCAGCGCAGTGCCCAGGAAGGTTTAATGAAAGTGCCTTACCAGGCTATGTACGGTATGGATCGTCTGTACAAAATAGTTGATGGTCGCCTGAAGAAAGTTAAAGTCACCACCATTGGTGAAGCTCAGCTGGAAGATGATGACAATGAGGCTTTACCGCAGTTGCTGGTGCGCAGTAAAGAATTAAACAGCGGCGATATGATCCTCAGTACCCACTTGCCCAATGCCGTCAGTGGATTAAAAGTACAGGTGGTTGAAGCGGGGCAGGATCAGGCGGCTCAATGAAAATACTGTCGGTTTTTGCCCATCATAAGGTTGCAGCTAACCTGTTAATGCTTATTATGCTGCTCAGCGGTATATTTGCCCTGTCACGTCTGAATGTGCAGTTTTTCCCCACCTTTGAACTGGATCGTATCAGTGTCCGGGTAATATGGAGCGGCGCCAGCGCCGAAGATATTGAACAGGGGATCACCATTCCCCTGGAGCAGTCGCTGAAAACCGTTGAAAACGTCAAACACATGACCTCAACCTCAGCGCAGGATGTCTCCTCCATCCAGCTGGAGTTTTTTGAAAACACCGATATGATCCTGGCACTGGACAAGGTCAAACAGAAAGTTGATGAATTTCGTAATCTGCCCCTGGATGCAGAAAAACCCCAGGTTGAAAACCTGACCCGTTATGAGGGAGTTGCCAAGCTTATTCTCTCTGGCGGTCATAATGGCGGGCCGGAACTGGATATGCATGAGTTACGCATGCTGGCCAATCAGTTTGAACGGGAACTGATTAAACGGGGCATAGATAAAGTTGAAATCAACGGCCTGCCCGATGAAGAGATCAGTATTGAAATTCCCCTGGAACAGTTACAGTACCTGGATCTGACCCTGGATGAAATCAGTCAGCGCATAAATACTTTCAGTAAGGATATGCCCGCCGGTACCCTGGGCAGTGAACACAGTGCCAAGGAATTACGTTCTCTGGAACAGGCCCGCAATGAGCTGGATTTTGCTGAGATCCCGGTGATCAGCACCAGTACCAACTTTGTCCGTCTGGGTGATATTGCCAGTATCCGGCGTCAGGCAGAAAAAGATGGAGTACTGCGTTTTAAAGACGGTGAGCCAGTAGTGGAAATGGCTCTGCAGAGAACAGAGGAAGGCAATACTCTGAAAGCTGCTCAGATCCTGCAGGACTGGGTGGCAGAGAAACAGGCCAGCCTGCCGCCTAATATCCGTATAGAAGTTTTTGATGAAAGCTGGAAAATGATCCGCGATCGAACCTGGCTGCTGCTTAAAAACGGCGGCAGTGGTCTGGTGCTGGTCGTATTGATCCTGTATATTTTTTTAAATGCCCGGGTGGCGTTCTGGGTGGCCATTGGCATTCCGGTGTCCTTTATGGCAACTCTGGCCATTTTATACGCTGTCGGCGGTACTATTAATATGATCAGCCTGTTTGGTCTGATTATGGCCCTGGGGATCATTGTGGATGATGCCATTGTAGTGGGAGAGGATGCCCTGGCTCACTATCAGGGCGGAGAGGAACCGCTATTGGCTGCAGAAGGCGGTGCAAGGCGGATGTTTGTGCCGGTTATAGCTTCTTCCATGACCACGATTGCCGCCTTTTTACCACTGATGATGGTAGGGGGCATTATGGGGAATATCCTGTTTGATATTCCGCTGATTGTTATCTGTGTGATTATGGCTTCTCTGGTGGAAAGTTTTTTTGTATTGCCCGGTCATTTACGTCATGCCTTCAGCCATTTTAAACGGGATGACAGGTCTCACCGTCCGGCACATCTGACCATTAGAAACAGACTGGATGATGCCTTTGACCAGTTCCGTCAGAATCGTTTCCGCTCCCTCATTACCTGGTCTCTGTCCCATCGTGCTGTCATTATCGCTCTGGCCTTTGCCAGTCTGATTTCAGCCTTTGGATTGCTGGCCGGTGGACGAATTAATTTTACTTTTTTCCCTTCTCCCGAATCGACCATTGTGTATGCTAATGTCAGTTTTGTGGCCGGAACCTCTCGTGAAACCACTGAACGTTACCTTAAACACATGGAAGAAAAACTGAATGAAACCAATAAGGAGCTTGGCGGCGGGCTGATAGAAATGGCCGTGACTATCAGCGGCAGTTCCTTCAGCGGCGGCAGTTCCAGGAAAAAAGGGGACCAGCTGGGGGCAATTTTTGTACAGCTGACAGAACCGGACAAACGTTCAGTACGAAACCCGGAAATTATTGCCCTGTGGAAAAGTAAGCTGGATCAGCCGCCCGGTATGGATAACCTGACCATTGTGTCCCGTAAAACCGGGCCACAGGGCAGTGATCTGGCCATTCGTCTGAGCGGCAATAACACCACACAGTTAAAACAGGCAGCCACAGAATTATCTTCAGCACTGCAAAATATTGAGGGGGTTTACGGTATTGATGATGATATGCCTTATGGCAAGGAGCAGTTAATTTATACCCTTAAACCCACGGGGCAGGTGCTGGGACTGACGGTAGCCGATATCGGCCAGCAGCTGCGTACGGCATTTGACGGCAAACTGGTGCAGATTTTTCAGGATGGAGCTAATGAGGTGGAAGTCAGAGTACTGCTGCCCAAACAGGAGCGGGATCAGATCAATACCCTGGAGCGTATTAATATCCGTATACCTTCGGGAGAGTTTGTGCCTTTAACCAGTGTAGCTCAATGGACAGTACGCCATGGGTTTGAAGTACTGCGTCATGCCGAAGGTGAACTGGCACTGGAAGTGTCTGCGGAAGTTAATTCCAGTGTGAATAATGTCAATAATATTCTTGATCAGCTGGAGCAGCAGGTGCTGCCGGAACTGAAACAGAAGTACTGGATTAATTATTCTTTTGAAGGTCGGGCAGCGGATCAAAAAGAAACCATGACTAAAATGAAATGGGGCGGCCTGCTGGGGCTGACCCTGATTTATATCGTACTGGCCTGGGTGTTTGCTTCCTATGGCTGGCCGCTGGTGGTTATGGCGATTATTCCTTTTGGTCTGGTGGGCGCTATCTGGGGGCACTGGATACAGGGCATTGATCTAACGCTGCTGTCTATTTTTGGTATTTTTGGTCTGTCGGGGATTGTGGTTAATGACTCGATTATTCTGGTGACTTTTTATAAGCATATGCGGGAGAAAGGGATGGCCGTACAGGAGGCTTTAATAGAGGCATCAGTGCAGCGCCTTCGAGCCGTATTGCTGACCTCTCTTACCACAATTGCCGGACTGCTACCCTTATTGTTTGAAACTTCCTTACAGGCCCAGTTCCTGATCCCTATGGCGGTGTCCATTGCTTTTGGTCTGGCTTTTGCCACGGTCATGGTGTTAATTATTATTCCGGTGTTTTTATCGATACATGAAAGTATTCACCATAAACTGAAGTCTGTTTATTCGATGTAATTATACAGTGTACCTGTAGTCACTCACTCTAACGAACTTCGAATTATGTTGAATAATTACAATGAAATTACAGCAAAGGAAACACTATGTCTGAATTCAAACTGGATCAGCGACTGAAAGATGACTGTTTTATTCTGGATGAATCAGAAAATTTTATTCTGCTGTTATTAAATAATGCCCTGGTTCCCTGGTTTATTCTGGTGCCTAAAACGGATAAAACAGAATTATATGAGCTGGATGAGTCCTTACAGCAGCAGATAATGAGTCTGATTAATCAAATTTCCACTTATATTAAACAGGAATATCCGGTGGATAAGTTAAATATTGCCACTATCGGTAATATCGTAGCGCAGCTGCATATTCATATTATAGGCCGCTTTAAAACCGATCCCTACTGGCCGGGTGTGGTCTGGGGCAGGGAACCGAAACAGCCCTATGCACAAAAAAACATCAATATTATACAAAAGCAATTGAAAGCTATATTAGAAATATGATATATTATGATTTACTATTTAATGACAGCTTAACCAGCATCTTATTCATATATAGTTGTTTTTGATATATAGTTGTTTGCAGAGTGTTATTCATAGTATATTGTTTAGAGAGAGTAGTTTGTTTTAAAATAATAAAGCGAAAAGTAAGGAGATGGATATGAAAAAGTTAATTGCAGTATCAGTTTTTACAGCTTTCATCATGGGTGTTGCCAGCAATGCAAGCGCGTCCTGGTGGGGAAGCGATGATGATTATGAATGCTGGGGCCCATACGGTAAAATCCCTGGATGTAACCCATACGATGAGTGGGATCCAAGATACTGGATGGAAGAAATGGAAGACGTATTTGATGACGATGATGATGACTATTATCGTTACGGTGGTTACGGTTATGGTGCACCAGCTTATGGTTACGGTGGTCCTGGCTATGGTTATGGTGCTCCAGCTCCAGCTTATGGTGCTCCAGCTCCAGCTTATGGCGGTTACCCACAGCCATATTACCAGCAGCCATACGGCGGCGGTTACCCATACGCTGCTCCAGCACCTGCTCCTGTTGCACCTGCACCAGCAGCGCCAGCACAATAAGCTGTTAATGGTATAATAACTTACCAAAAGCAGTCTTGTTAAAAGATGCCAGTTCCGGGGAAACCTGAAACTGGCATTTTTTATGTCTGTCACAGGCTGGGAGCATACTTTTAATAATTCTCTTTTAGACGCAAATGCCGTATCCATTGACCGCACTCCTTGCTGAAGACGCCGTGAATCCATCCATGGAGGCTTTTCGGCAGCGTCCCTGCTGCCGAAACTTCATCAAGAAGCACGATCAATGGATACTCAGTGGCTATAAATGTAATATTGAATATATTAACGAAAATATTAATGACACTGTTGTCTGTCACTAACTGTATAACACTAGTGGCCAGGCACCGTTGAAAACTATCCTCTTAACCCCAAACTTTCAAAAATACCCCAAAATTAAGGAATATTATGAGTCAGCCGGATCCCTCTGTGGTTAAGCAATTTTTATTATCTCTACAGGACAATATCTGCAGCTCTCTGGAACAGGCAGATCAACAACAGACCTTTTCTGAAGATGACTGGCGGCGGGAATCCGGCGGGGGCGGCAGAACCCGGGTACTGACCGACGGCGGAGTTTTTGAACAGGCCGGGGTTAATTTTTCCCATGTTACCGGTGATTCTCTGCCTCATTCAGCCACGGCCAAGCGACCTGAACTGGAAGGCTGCTCGTTTGAAGCCATGGGAGTGTCACTGGTGATACACCCGCATAATCCCTATATTCCTACGACTCATGCTAATGTCCGTTTTTTTATTGCGCAGAAAGAGGGTGCTGATCCCATCTGGTGGTTTGGCGGTGGTTTTGATTTAACGCCTTATTATCCTTTCCGTGAAGATGTGATCCAGTGGCATCAGCAGGCCAAACAGTGCTGTGATGACATCGATCCGCACTATTATGCTAAATACAAAAAATGGTGTGATGAGTATTTTTATCTCCCTCATCGTCAGGAAACCCGCGGTGTGGGCGGTCTGTTTTTTGATGATCTGAATGAACGTGATTTTGATCATTGTTTCCGTTTTATGCAGAATGTCGGCAATAACTTTATACCTGCTTATCTGCCTATTGTTGAAAAGCGTAAAAATACGGTCTATGGTGAACGGGAGCGGGACTTTCAGCTATACCGGCGTGGTCGTTATGTTGAGTTTAATCTGGTGTATGACCGGGGTACCCTGTTCGGCCTGCAGACCGGCGGTCGAACCGAATCAATTTTAATGTCCCTGCCGCCGCTGGTGAAATGGCGTTATAACTGGCAGCCCGAACCCGGCTCTGCCGAAGCGGATTTATACGATAATTACCTTAAACCACAAAACTGGCTGGATCTCTGATAATGACAAAAACGACAACTCGCTCAGAAGAACAGCCGGAACTGGTGCAGGAGTACCGCAATACCATAGGTCTGTTTGCTACGGGTGTTACGGTACTGATAATCGAATATGAAGGGCAGGTACGCTGTATGACAGCCAATGCAGTCAGTTCTCTGTCGCTGGAACCGATACAGCTGCTGGTCTGTCCTTCTAAGAAAGCTGCCTTTTCCGAGCTGTTGTATAAAGGTGGCCATTTTACAGTTAATATACTGGGGATCCACCAGGAAGAAGTCTCTAATTATTTTGCCGGGGCCAAAACGACAACCATAGAAAATGAAGTACATTATGACCGGTATTTCAGTGATGCTTTCCGGGCACCACGATTAAATGACTGTATAGCTTCGTTTGCCTGTCAGATCACTGCGCAGCATGATGGCGGTGATCACTGGATTGTTGTGGGTGAAGTTCTGGAAGTGTATAAAAATCCACATAAGACCCCTGAACCCCTGTTATTTTTCGGGGGCAAATATCATTACCCGGCTATTCCCGATGAGGAACACATTCAGCCCGGTGCGGATCCCTATAAATAAATGTCCGGCCTTTGATTGATGCTGTCTCTAAAGTCCCTGTTCATTATCCTGCTGCTGATTGCTGTACTGGTGACTACCGGGTTTTTGTTGCGTACGTTTAAAAAACTCAGACACAAACAGTTCAGTGCCGGCTTGCGTAATGGGCTATACAGCCTGCTGGCTTTGTTTCTGGTTATTACCAGTGGTTTGCTGGTTAGTAATGTTCTGGTTTATCACCGTTTGAGCCATGAAACGCCCATAGCCCGGTTATATATAAAACCACTGGACAGGCAGTTATACCAGGTATCGGTTGTTTATTTGCCGGATTGTCAGCTCAGTCAGTTTACCCTGAAAGGGGATGAATGGCAGATTGATGCCAGAATTATTAAATGGCATAGCTGGGCCAACCTGCTGGGACTGGATGCCCTGTACCAGCTGGATCGCATCCAGGGCCGCTACCTTTCCATAGAACAGCAGCGACAGA
The DNA here is from genome assembly GCA_027012135.1 of Gammaproteobacteria bacterium. GTDB lineage: Bacteria > Pseudomonadota > Gammaproteobacteria > GRL18 > GRL18 > JANELJ01. The sequence goes on along the minus strand of JALUZF010000075.1, from coordinate 6,346 downwards.
ATCTGCCCACGGTATTCAAACTGGAACAGCAGCCGCAGCCGGATTTATGGGCGTTAAAAAAACAGTTTCAGTGGCTGCCCCTGCTGGATGCACAATACGGGCAGTCTATATTTATGACCATGGCAGTGGATCAGTGGTATGAAGTTCACCTGTCTCAAAGTGGTTTAATTGTCAGAAAAATTAATCGACAGCAGGCAAATAATCATTGTGCCAATGTCCCTTTATAATTTCGATGAAGTATTATCCTGATGTCCAAAGTTGCCCGCAAAGCTAATAAGCGTTCCCCGTTACAGAATATTTTCTCCTATGACAAATACTGGGCGGAATGTTATGGCGTGTCGGAATATCTGCCCCATACTCCGGAAGAAATGCAGGCCCTGGGCTGGGACTCCTGCGATATTATTCTGGTGACGGGGGATGCTTATGTGGATCACCCCAGTTTCGGCATGGCCTTAATCGGCCGTCTGCTGGAGTCTCAGGGCTTTCGTGTCGGTATTATTGATCAGCCGGACTGGAACAGCTGTGAGGATTTTAAAAAGCTGGGCAGGCCTAACCTGTTTTACGGGGTCACTGCGGGTAATATGGACTCCATGATCAACCGTTATACGGCAGATCGTAAATTACGCCATGATGATGCTTACACCCCTGATGATATTGGCGGTAAACGGCCTGATCGGGCAGTAACGGTATATACCCAGCGCTGCAGGGAAGCCTGGTCAGATGTACCGGTTATCGTGGGTGGTATAGAAGCCAGTTTGCGGCGTATTGCCCATTATGATTACTGGTCAGACAAGGTACGCCGTTCAGTATTATTTGATTCCAAAGCGGATTTACTGGTATTTGGCAATGGTGAACGGCAGATCACTGAAATTGCGCACCGCCTGTCCCGGGGAGAAGCCATAGACAAGCTGGATAATATCCGCGGTACCGCTTTTATTGTTAAGCATGAGAGAAAAGGCTGGATGGAGATTGACTCCAGCCGGGTTGACCGGCCAGGTAAAGTTGATGCTGTGGTCAGCCCTTATGAGCGTACTGATGAAACACCCTGCAGCACAGACGGTTCAGTTCCCGCTAAGGAAGAAATTACTGTACCTTTAAAAAGTATCGTAAAAACGCTGGATCGGGGACGCTGTGTGATCCGCCTGCCGTCCTATGAAAAAGTTAAAGCCGATCCGGTGCTCTATGCCCATGCGTCCCGGGTTCTGCATCTGGAAACCAATCCCGGTAATGCCCGGGCATTAGTGCAGCGGCATGATAATAAAGACATCTGGTTAAACCCACCGCCGTATCCGTTAACCACAGAAGAACTGGATCAGCTGTTTGAGCTGCCCTATACCCGTCTGCCGCATAAGGATTATGCCGGTAAAAAAATGCCCGCCTATGAGATGATCCGCTTTTCCATTAACATAATGCGCGGCTGTTTTGGCGGCTGTACTTTCTGCTCTATTACTGAACACGAAGGCCGGGTGATCCAGAACCGTTCAGAAGATTCCATTATTCGGGAAATCGAAGAAATTCGCGATCATGTGCCAGAATTTAAGGGTTATATCTCTGATTTAGGTGGTCCGACTGCCAATATGTGGCGTCTGGCCTGTGATGATAAACAGATTGAAGCGGCCTGCCGCCGCCTGTCCTGTGTCTATCCTACCATCTGTAAACATATGAGTACGGATCATGAGCCGTTGGTGCATCTGTACCGGCGGGCCAGAAAACTGCCCGGCATCAAGAAGGTCTTTATTGCTTCCGGTCTGCGTTATGACCTGGCTGTGCGCTCACCGGAATATGTTAAGGAACTGGTTACCCACCATGTAGGCGGTTACCTTAAAATAGCGCCGGAACATACGGAGCAGAATACTTTAAGTAAAATGATGAAGCCGGAAATCAGTTCCTATTATGAATTCAGGCAGATGTTTGAAAAATTCTCTAAAGAAGCGGGTAAAGAGCAGTATCTGATCCCGTATTTTATTGCCGCACACCCCGGCTCAACCATTGAGGATATGGTCAACCTGGCCCTGTGGCTGAAAGCCAATAAGTTTCGTCTGGATCAGGTACAGAATTTCTATCCTTCACCCATGGCAACGGCAACGGCTATGTATCATAGTGAGCGTAATCCCTTAAAAAGACTGAGCTATAAATCAGAAAAAGTTCTGACAGCCAAAGGCGAGCGCAGCCGGCGTCTGCATAAGGCATTGCTGCGTTATCATGATCCAGAAAACTGGCCGCTGATCAGAGCAGCGCTCAGAGCCATGGGCCGGCATGATTTAATCGGCAATGGTGAGTATCAGTTAGTACCCTCAGAAAAAAACAAAATGCCCGATTCAGTGAACTTTAAAAGCAGCGGCCGGTCCAGATATAAGACTGGAAAAAGATTGCGGACAAAGGGTGGTAAAAGAACTGGAAAATCTGGTAGAAAATAACAGAACTCCATAATCCTAAATAAATCATTTGAACCTACTGCGAATGTCCATAGCACTGAATCTACAAGGCTTTCCAGAACATTTTGACTTCACCCGTAGGGGTGGCTACGAATAAAGCCAAAATAACCTGTAAATCCTTGTATCTCCAGTACTCTGATCATTCTCGCTACGATTCAACTGATTTATTTAGGATAATTGATAAAACGTTTATATAATACAGGAATAGTAAATTGAAGCGCTTACAACATCTTTTTGATAATAACCGTGCCTGGGCCGATTCTGTTAAACAGAGAGACCCGGAATTTTTTTCCCGCCTGTCTAACCAGCAATCCCCCGAATATCTGTGGATAGGCTGTTCAGACAGCCGGGTTCCGGCGAATCAGATCACCCGCCTGGAACCCGGTGAAGTTTTTGTACACCGTAACATTGCCAATGTTGTAGTACATACGGATCTGAACTGTCTGTCTGTACTGCAGTATGCGGTTGAGGTATTAAATGTGAAGCACATTATCGTCTGCGGTCATTATGGCTGCGGCGGTGTCCGGGCGGCTCTGGAGAACCATGAGCATGGCCTGATTGATAACTGGCTGCGTCATATTAAGGACGTTATTCGTTTTAATGAAGAAAAATTTAAAGGTCTGGAACATGAACAGAAAATGGATCTGTTGTGTGAGCTGAATGTGCGGGAACAGGTCACCAATATCTGTAATACCACCATTATTCAGGATGCCTGGAATGCCGGTAAAGAGTTGTCAGTGCATGGCTGGATCTATAGTGTGGAAAACGGCATTCTAAAAGATCTGGATGCCTGTATGACAGAAAAGGATGTGAAACCTAAATAGTGTAGTGTTCATTTGGAAAGAGGCTATATAAATTTATAGCTTTAATCTGCCTTAAACCATTTATTATTCATTGCCCTGAATACTTTTTCAGGGTAATGGGTTTTTCCCAGGCTGCCGTTATAACGTGCCAGAGCCCGGGACAGATTGCCTTTTTCAATTTTCAGGTAGTAACTCAATATAGTACAGCCAAAGCGCAGGTTGGTCTGAATATCAAACAGGTTGTCTTTGGGATGGCCGATTTCCTTTAACCAGAAGGGCATGATCTGCATCAGCCCCCGGGCACCGACCCAGGAAATAGCATAACGGTCAAAATTACTTTCTACTTCTATAACTGATAATACCAGCTCCGGATCCAGTTCGGCACGGGTAGCTTCCTGGTGGACATGCTTTAATATATCCATACGTTCCTGCGGATCCGGTACCTGCTGTGCCATGCGGGTGGACATATCCAGCAGCCAGACTTCGGCATCAAAACGATCGGTAAAACCGGATGTATCTTCAATGGCTTCAATCAGTAATTCTTTTAGTTTCTCATCTACCGGGGTTCGGTAACCGTTTTTCTGCATAACGGTTTTTGAAGCGGGTTCAGCGGCCAGAACTGATGTGGTAAACAGGCCGGTAAAAAGCACAAGGACTAAACAGGAAAACAACTGAACCAGCCAGCGGCTGTAATTAGCATTCCGGCAAATTGCCAGGAAGGCAATTTCCGAATGGACACTAGCCAAGAATGTTTGCCTGGAGGTTCTGAACATAACTGACAATATCGTCTATTGCAATTTCTCTGGCTTCACTGTCAGTACGACCTTTAAATTCCAGCACACCCTTATCCAGACTGCGTTCACCAATAACAATTCGATAAGGGATTCCGACCAGTTCCATATTAGCAAACATCACGCCCGGACGTTCCTTGCGATCATCAAATAATACCTCAATACCGGCACTATTCAGATCGGCATAAAGTTTTTCTGCAGCCTGTTTAACCCTGTCGCTCTTATGCATATTCATAGGCACAATAGCAATTTTAAAAGGGGCAATGCTGTCAGGCCAGATAATGCCGTTATCATCATGGTTCTGTTCAATGGCAGAAGCTACTACGCGGGAAACCCCGATACCGTAACAGCCCATTGTCATTATCTCAGCCTTACCGTTTTCTGATAATACTGTGGCATTCATGGCCTGGGAATATTTGGTGCCCAGTTGAAAAATATGGCCCACTTCAATGCCGCGCTTGATATTCAGGACACCTTTGCCGTCCGGACTAGGATCACCGTCCACCACATTGCGGATATCTTTAATGGTACCTAAAGGCACATCCCGTTCCCAGTTAACGCCTGTCAGGTGCTGGCCGTTGCTGTTAGCACCGCAGACAAAATCACTGCAGGCGGCGGCACTGCGATCCACAATAATCGGAATGCTTAAACCGACGGGGCCGATAGATCCGGCATCACAACCGGCTACTGCCCTGATTTCTTCATCACTGGCAAAGCATAAGGGGGCCTGAACATCGGCCAGTTTTTCGGCCTTGATTTCATTCAGATCATGATCTCCGCGTAACACCAGGGCAATAATATCGGCTTCGCTGTCTTCACCGGCTTTAACCAGCAGGGTTTTAAGGATCTGTTTTTTATCCACTTTAAGAAACTGGCTGACTTCGTTAATACTATGCTGTTTGGGCGTATCTACAGTGGTCATTTCCTGAGTGGGTGCCTGACGCTCATCAGTACATATGGCTTCGGCCATTTCAATATTGGCGGCATAGTCACTTTCAGTACTGAAGGCAATGGCATCTTCTCCGGACTCTGCCAGGACATGGAACTCATGGGAAGCATTGCCGCCAATAGAACCGGTATCGGCCTGTACAGCACGAAAATCCAGCCCCAGGCGGGAAAAGATACGGGAATAACAGTCGTACATAATATCGTAAGTCTGCTGCAGGCATTGCTGGGATGTGTGGAAGGAATAGGCATCCTTCATAATAAATTCCCTGGCTCGCATAACGCCAAAACGGGGCCGAATCTCATCACGAAACTTGGTCTGAATCTGATAAAAGGTTGCTGGTAACTGTTTGTAACTTTTAAGTTCATAACGTACCAGATCAGTAATGACTTCTTCGTGAGTGGGGCCGATACAGAATTCCCGGTTGTGGCGGTCGGTAACCCTCAGTAATTCAGGACCGTACTGCTGCCAGCGTCCGGTTTCCTGCCACAGTTCTGCTGGCTGTACTGCAGGCATTAATAATTCCTGAGCACCGGCATGGTTCATTTCCTCGCGTATAATCTGCTCCACTTTTCTCAGGACTCGCAGACCCAGAGGCAGCCAGGAATACAGGCCGGAAGCCAGTTTGCGGATCATACCGGCGCGCAGCATTAACTGGTGACTAACAATAACTGCATCTGTGGGAGATTCTTTAAGTGTGGGCAATAAAAATTGTGATGTACGCATTAATAAACTTCTTCAGGTTATGTGACTAATTATGTAATTATCCGGTGTGCCTGACTATAACTGTCTGCAGCTACTGGTCTATTACATTAAAAGCCGTATATTAACGTATTTAAAGCATTCAGAATACTAAAAAGTACGCCCATCCCATCCCCACATATGTCGTTCAGGACTGCTGAACTCAATATAAATACGGTTTTGTGGTACATTTATCAGTTTAGTTATCTGTTCACATAATTGCAGGGATAGTTCCGCAGTCTGGCTCTCCGGTAAACCAAGACTCTTTAATTCAATATAAGCAGAGGGTTCTGTGCTGCCGGCAAAACTCATAGTCTGTTGATCTTTAATCAGTACCATTACATAGCTTTCCGGCTTACCCAGAAGGTCAGCTGTTTTGGCTGAAACGGCCAGGCAGACATTTTTTTTCTGTTGTTCATCCATGGGTTGACTGGTATTGAGTATCAGGCAGGGCATGATTATTTCTCCTTGTTGTGAGTACCTGTATTGATTGCAGGCAAAATATCATTCTGAAACAGAAAAATCCAGATATGGATAAATATTAAATCTAGGGTATTCCCCAATAGAGTCTATTATTAGAACTGATTAATATTCTTACTAAAAGAACTGAGTAAAACTTTAGTTTTGTAG
>JALUZF010000074.1 GCA_027012135.1 Gammaproteobacteria bacterium | reverse complement strand
GTTTTTCATCCGCCTCACCCATAGAGAAGGTTTTTCTGGGCAGGGCGCCGTCAAAAATAATGGTTTTAAACAGACTGTGTTTTGAAATCGGCGGGAAGAAGAAGCCCATATTGCCTTCCTTAACACCCAGTTCATTAACCACTTCATCACCGTGAATAAAGTCCACTTTACCGCCATTCTGTTCAAGATAATCATTTAAGAATGACTCAATAGTGGCCAGCTCCAGAGTATATTCCGGGTTGGTGATCTGGATATAGCCATAACCGGAAGCATCATTAAAGGGGACAATATGCACATTATCACCCGTGGCGGCTTCGGCTCTGGCTTTCATATCGGCTTCATTATCACAGCGAACCACTGAACAGTTGCCGTTAAAATGCGCCTGCATATCATTTAATAACTGCTCCGGGTTGACATTAAAAATCACCCGGTGGATAGGTTCAAACTGCAGACCTTCATCATGGATATTCACCAGTTCCACCAGAGCAAAACGGGCTGGATTATCCATTACTGACTGTATATCATCCGCTTCCTCCTTAATTTTTTCCCAGATGGCTTTGGCGGTCGCTAAGGAATGGTTGCCGTCCCCCATGGCATAGAGCAGTACATCACGCCCCTGAGCATTGTACTTGTCGGCAAATACCTGCGGATCGGCCAGTTGGGTCAGCGCATCGACAGCCTGCTGGATCAGTTCCGGGGTATCAATAGCATAGCCCTTGATATGGCCGCTGTCCATCATCAGTTCAAAGTCATACAGGGGCTGAGGATTTTTTTCAAACAAGGGTTCAATGACCGTACGCTGCGGATCATCAATCAGCACCATAATATGAGGCAGTTCAATGGCCGCATCCTGACGGACTTTAATTCGCGGCGGCAGTCGATCCACAATCGTGCCTTCGGTGGCACGGATTAAAGTCTGCGAACCCTTATTAAAGTCATAATGTTCCAGGTCAATGGCCACTACCAGCCCCTTACGGGAAGGCGCCTGTGAGGTTTTACGATCCACCAGCACAAAGCCCGGTTTGTCCATAGGCACTAAAATACCTTCGTCCAGGTATTTCTGCATGGTGTTATTAATACTGGCAATACGCTTATCGCCATCATCATCTTCCAGAAATACTTCTGGGAATATGACATTCAGCGTGGAAGGTGCATCACCGGCTATTTCCGCCACTTTTGCCCAGTAGTCCGGCTGTGAGGTGTACTGATCACAGGCCACTACCGACCATTTATGCAGATCCACATCCTTATTGGGTAATAAAATTTCCGGTACCTGTAAGCCGATTTTGTCAAAATTCATGTTTTCTCTCCGGGAGATTGGGTTAATTCTATTTGTCTTGTTTGAGGTTAGCTCTGTTTCGCGGTTAAACGCTCCAGAGCTTCCTGGTATTTTGCCGTGGTATTGTTGACCACATCCTCCGGCAGTTCAGGACCGGGCGGGGTTTTGTCCCAGTCCAGGGTTTCCAGGTAATCCCGCACATACTGCTTGTCAAAGCTCTGCGGATTGCTGCCGGGGCGCCAGGTCTCAGCCAGCCAGAAACGGGAAGAGTCCGGCGTCAGAGCTTCATCAATCAGGGTCAGACAGTTATCCTCATCCACCCCAAACTCAAACTTGGTATCAGCGATAATAATTCCTCTGGGCAGAGCGTATTGAGCCGCCTCCTGATACAGTTTCAGACTAACATCACGGATCTGACCGGCCAGATCTTCACCGATTAGTTTAACGGTGGCCTCAAAATCAATATTTTCATCATGCTCACCCACTGCGGCCTTACTGGAGGGGGTATAAATGGCCTGGGGCAGTTTGTCAGCCAGCTGCAGGCCTTCCGGCAGCTTAATACCGCATACCATTCCACTGTTCTGATAGTCTTTCCAGCCTGAGCCGATAATATAACCACGCACAATGGCTTCTATGGGCAAGGCTTTGAGTTTTTTAACAATCACGGCCCGGCCTTCCACCTGCTCCCGTTCTGCCGCATCAGGTATGGCCTGCTCCAGCGTCATATCAGATACCTGATTGGGAATAGTGTCCCTGAAATAGTCAAACCAGTAATTAGATACCTCAGTCAGAATCGCCCCTTTACCGGGAATCGGTGTGGGCAGGATCACATCAAAGGCTGACAGGCGATCGGTGGTAACAATCAGCATGTGATCATCACCAACGGCATAAATATCCCTGACCTTACCGCGATGGATCAGCGGCAGGCTTTTCAGGTCAGTTTCGTAAAGTACAGGTACCATGGTTTATCCTGGTCAGTTTATCAATCGTATTAAAAACAGGAGGTCAATTATAAAACATCCATCATGAAAATGCAGGTTCAGGCAGGGCTGGAACATATTTTTAATAGTTCTCATTTAGACGTAAATACCGTATCCATTGACGGTACTCCTTGCTGAAGACGCCTTTCTCTTAATAAAGAGCGCATCCATGGAGGCTCAAAGGTTATAAATTTCAAGTTGAAACATATTTTAACCAAAGTATGATCTGGCACTTCAGGTTCAGAAGACCAGCCTTGAAAATATTCATTTAGTACCCATCACTTTAAGATTAAACTGACAAACAGGATGCAGCAAACAATGAAAATAGCAATTATCAGCGGCAGTCATCGAAATAATTCCCAGAGCATGAAAGTGGCAAAGCATATTGAAGCCACACTGCAAAAGGGTATCTGCGATGAAACCTGGCTTTATTCTCTAGCCGGTAATCCACTGCCTTTATGGGATGAAGGTGTCTGGGACGGCGCACAGCACTGGCAGGATTTATTAAACCCTGTCCGCGAACAGTTACAGTCCTGTGATGCCCTGGTGGTGATTACTCCGGAATGGCATGGCCAGGTACCCGCCGGTCTGAAAAACTTTTTTCTGTTATTCGGCAAAAATGAACTGGCTCATAAACCTGCGCTGATTGTATCAGTTTCTGCTGGTGACGGCGGTGCTTATCCTGTTGCCGAACTGCGTATGAGCAGTTATAAAAATTCCCGTTTATGTTATATCCCGGAACAGGTCATTATCCGTCATGTGGAATCGGTATTAAATGATAATCCTGATGATAATGACAGCCGTTCTGATCCCTATATTCGTGAACGACTGCAATGGTCATTAAACATTCTGGCTCAGTACGGCACAGCACTGAAAGCCGTGCGTGACAGCGGCGTGACTGAAACGGATAAATTCGGCAATGGCATGTAGCCTGTTTTTTTCAAACATTTAATTCTGACTCAGATACTGAGTCAGAATACGATCCAGATGGTTGGCGAAATTCTGCCTGTCCGTCTGGTTTAATGGCGGTGGGCCGCCACCCATCTGCACACCGCTGGAGCGCATGGTGTCCATAAAATCCCGCATATTCAGTTTGGACTTAATGCTGCTGGCTGAATAAAGCTCTCCCCTGGGGTTTAAAGCCTGAGCTCCTTTTTCAATGACTTCTGCTGCCAGTGGAATATCACCGGTGATCACCAAATCATCTTTTTCTACCCGCTTTACAATCTCATTATCCGCCACATCAAAGCCAGCCGGCACTTTAAGCATTTTAATATTGTCTACAGAGGGTGTCTGAATAAAGCGGTTAGCCACCAGGGTCATGGGTATTTTTGTTCGTTTGGCGGCTTTAAAAAGAATGTCCTTAATCACTACTGGACAGGCATCAGCATCAACCCATATATGCATAGTATTTCCCCGTAAAGTTTTTAGCTATTCTAACATAAATTGTTATCTTCTTTTTTGGGTAAACCCCATAAAACATAAGAGTAATATAACAGTAACATTACAAATGTTTAATTCTCATGTAAGGATGGTGAAAGGGTGGCTGTTGTATAGTTATCTCAACAAAACAGAAAACGAAACTAAAACAAAACAATAAGTTTACAGAACAACTTACCAGATACTAACGAAAAGGATACTATCATGAAAACATTATCTACTTTGATTTTTGCTGCTACTGCTGCTTTTGCTGTTAATGCTAATGCCGGAACTGATGCCCTGCACGGTGACCCTGCCATTAACGATGTTTTTCCAATCCAGGAAACCAGCATTCAGCCACAGGCTCTGAATACTGTTGCTGACACCGGCAAACAGGTCTGGAGTGTGGAATATGAAGAATACGTTAATCCAGCTGATTTCAACCTGACTACTCAGAACAGTGTTGCCAGCCTGATTCAGGAACTGGAAAACAATCCTCCTGCTGCAGGTAGAACACAGGCAGGTGATACCTTTAAATGGGATACCACTGCCGGTGAATATCAACTGCAATAACATGTAAGCTAAATTATTACATTTTTATTTCCCTTAAAAAGCTCTCTGCACCTACTGACAGGCAGAGAGCTTTTTTTATTTCTACTGACTGTTTTTAATTTCGAGGATTCAACTTTAAACCTCTACCGTGATAAAAACGTTACAAACATTTAATACTTATGTAAGGATTATGCAAGGGTGGTTGTTGTATAGTTAACTCAACAAAACAGAAAACGTTTTAAAAAGTTAAAACATCTATTACAGACTAAGAGGAAACAACCATGAAAACTTTAACTACATTAATTTTTGCTGCAACCACTGCTTTTGCTATTAATGCAAACGCTGATGCTGTACATGGCGACCCGGGCATCGGTGATGTCTTCCCAATCCAGGAGACCAGCCTTCAGCCACAGCCTATTAATACTATTGCTGATACCGGCAAGGAAGTCTGGAGTGTGGAATATGAAGAATATGTTAATCCAGCCGATTTTAACCTGACCGCCCAGAACAGTGTGGCCGGCATGCTTCAGGAACTGGATAGCAATCCTCCTGCAGCCGGAGTAAGCTCAGACAATACCTTTAAATGGGACGAAACTGCGGGTGAATACCAGCTGCAATAAGAGTCCAGAGAAAGGACTCAGAACCTGAAAGTGCGGGCATTCATGCCCGCATTATCATGAACAACCATAATACTCTGAGTAATACATTTTTTGAGCCCATCCACTTGTTATCCTTGATGAAAAAGATCCGCTATTGGTGGATATTGTTTTTGAGAAAAGGGTATCTGTAACAAACCCAGGCCGTCTTTTAAGACACTATGATACATTTGCCGATAATCCGTAGTATAGATTAAATCCCCATTATCTAAATACTTTAATGATGGCTGCTGGCCATATAAGCCACCACGAACATTTCCACCCATAACAAAATGAGGTGCTGCGGTACCATGGTCGGTTCCTTTGCTTCCATTTTCTGCCACTCTTCGACCAAATTCACTATAAGTCATCATGATGATTTTATCCCAATACCCTGTAGCATTCATCACATGACTAAAATGAGAAATTGCCTCTGAGAATTGTAATAATAAACGAGCATGTTTTAATTTCTGATTGGCGTGAGTATCAAAACCACCATGAGCGATCTTGATCACTCGTACCGGTATTTCACTGCGGATAATATTGGCAGCCACCTGCAATTGTTGACCTATATTTGTTTTTGGAAAATTTGAACTGGGAGCCGGTAATATTTTTAATTGTTCTTTAATGGCCCGACTAAAAACATCAACGTTTTTTTGTGTTTCGAGAATATGTGCCAGTGCCGGGTTTTTTATTGTGTTCCGATTTTGATAATGGGGATTATGCTTTCTTCTGCTTAGTTGATGCGGATCCCTGATACTGATATTTTTCATCCAGTTACCCCGCAAAGGCCCCTCACCCCTTCTAAGGATAACCCCATCAGAAAGCCATTTATCCTGATCCTGTCTGTTTTTAACTGCTCGGGCATACCAGCCGTCTTCAAGATATTCATGACTATCTGAAGCGGTTTCCCATATATCAATCGAGCGGAAATGGGATCGGTTAGGAGATGCATAGCCAAGGCCTGAAATTACAGCAAGCTGTTGCTTTTGCCAGAGGGGAACGAGTGCTTTCATTGCAGGGTGCAGGCCAAGCTGTTCATTGAGCTGAATGACTTTATCCCTGGAAACAGCCAGAGTCGGCCGTTGTTGATAATAAGCGGGATCCGAATAAGGTATAACAGTATTCAGTCCATCATTACCTCCATTCAATTCAATCAGGACAAGGGTTTTTTCCTGTACCGGGGTGTCAGCCATTGCACGAGAATAAGGTGAAAGAGCCAATGAGAGAGCAGCCTGGAGGAAGTTTCGACGATTCATTTTACACCTATTTCAACTGATAAACAGGATCATTCAGCCAGTCAGCAATAGCCAGTTCAAGATCGGATTCAGTTGTTACAATATTAGCGGGAATTACCAGAAAAAGAGACTCTATGATTTTATTATTTTTTGAAAAGTGACGCAGCTCTTTTAGCACTTCTTCAATTACTGACACAGAAATATTGGCTTTTCTCATCCCTTTCCCACGAGCAAACTGACTGACTAATTGTTGACGTTTAATTAAAGTAGCTGAAGTGATCCAGGATATTCCTCCCACCCATCCTTTAACATTTGGAGGATTAAAAAGAGTCTGTCCCAGGCTCCTTGTTGCCTGGGCTAACAATTGAGTATTCATTTTTTTTATCTCAAAAAAACGCAGCAAACCGACCAGAAGTTCCACTGGAGACTTGATCATTTGCCCTCTGTTTTCTTCCGCCCAGAAATCATCACTATTTAATATGCGCCTTAGTAAAGGTTTTATCTCAAAATCCGACTGTTGAAACTCATTGGCCCAGCGTTTGATTTTTTCTGGATCAGGTTTGTCTGAAATAAATTCAAGCCATAATTTTTTTGTAATCCATTGAGATGATGCAGAGTTTGAAAGAATGATGTTAATAATATCATCACCGTTTAAAAAACCTTTTTTTCCAAGAAATACCTTCTCACCCCAATCATGCTGACGCTTCCTGAATTGAAATTTCCCTGTTTTTCGATTCACACTCCAGCCGGTAAAAGCACGTGCAACCTCTTTGATATCTTTTTCGGTATAATGACCTTCACCCAGAGTAAAAAGTTCCAGTAGTTCCCGGGCAAAGTTTTCATTCGGGTGATCCTTTTTATTCTTCTGCCCATCCAGATAGAGGATCATAGCAGGATCCCGAATAATTCCCTTAAGCAGTGAGCCATAATTCCCTAGCCCATATTGACGAAAAAGAAGTTGCTGGCGATACATCAGGCTGGAGAATTTCACCTTTCTGATAGCTGAGACAAAATGGTTATGCCAGAATAACACCATTTTCTCAGTCAGAGGGGAATGGGTCCGGAGCATTTCATCAAGCCACCATGCCTGTAGCTCAAGAGCACGCTTGCGCTGTGCCATACGAAACCTTTTCTTTTCTCCTGGGCCGGCCTGTTTTAACCTGGCCATATTAGAAGGGATATTAGTTATATTATCAGAAGGTGATTTCTGTGGCCTGGTTTGAATGCCATTAAGTAGAAGTTCAATGGCTTGCTGTCGATTAAGTGGCAGTAATGGTTTAATTTCTGATAGTGAACCACCGAATCCTGTTCTTGAAAGTAAATGTTTTGACTCTGACAGGGTTAAAGCAGATGTATCAGTTATAGTAAAAACAATAACAAAACAGATAGTCATTATTTTACCATAATAAATAGTATCGAAAATCTTCATAAAACCAGAGCTTCCATTACAGGTTTCATCTTCTTTTATAAGCTAACGCTTTGATAATCATAAACACTCACTTATTCTGACCATACCTGGTACATCCAAAAACCGATGCACCAGCTTGGCTCTCCAATCTGTTAACGATGTTTTTTGTATTTGTTTTTTGCCTTTAATGGATGATTCTTAACCTGGCGATGAATTTTCCTGGTTTTGTATGGATTCATTTCAGCTTTTTTATATAACTTTTTAGTCGTTCCCGGGTGATTAGATGCATCTTTAAATAATTGATTGCTCCGGTTGCCTGTAATAAGCCTATCTTTACCTAACGCTTTGGCCGCTTTTTGATGCTTCTCTGCAGCACGTTTGGTCGAGCCAAGTTGACCATCAGGACGTGTTGCTAACCATTTTCTATGTGAGTAGGCATCTTTAGAAAGTTCAGGGTGATTATTTAATAATTGTTTATTATTATAGAGTGTTTTTGCAATAGCAGGATTGTTATTGAGCCATTCTTTATTTTTATATATTGCTCTGGAAACCTTAGGATGGTCATCAAGATAGTCTGCATTATCAATAAGCTGTTCAGCTACTTTAGGATGTTTTTTTAAATAAGCTAAATCTTCGAACCATTGTTTATTGGAATTTGGAACCTGTCTATGGTACTGTGCTTCAAGCTCGGGGTGTTGTGCCACATAATTTTTCCAGTCAGCCTGAACCAGATGACTGCTTAAACTGAATAGTGAAATAATACTAATTATGGTTTTGTTTTTCATGATAGACTCCTTATAACAATCTATTTTGGTTTTTGTCTTATTAATCTAAAAAAAATATTCTTTCGTTTTAAAATTTTTACTATTTTTACTCTTTGTTCAGGGTGTAATTGCGCAATCAATATTTTAAAGTCGGCAGTGACTTTTTGACGATAGCGTAACTGGTTATCTGACATCTCCTCAAGGATATGATCTAAGTCATTATCTTCATTTAATAAAGACTGCCAGTAGTGTTCCAGCAATTTCTCATCTTTTTGTTTATAGTTATCTGTCAGGATAAAAACATCCTTTTTCAACTTCTGAAATAAAACTTTCTGATCTCTGGAAAGTTCTAACCGTTGCTGTAAAAGCTGTTGTCTTTTTTCAGGTGACTGAGTTAAATTATTCAGGTTTTTACCTGTATAAACAAAACCCACAATAAATGCGATATTAAGTGATACAGAAATAAATAAAGCCGATTTTAACCAGCGCATCAGACATGACTCCTGCTATGTTCTTCTGGAGCATTAACTATTATGATTTCATCAAATAATAGTACATCCACTTTTTCAGTATTTAATCTGGTGGTCATACCCAGCTGAAACCCAATGATCAGAACAAGGGCAAATGCTGAACTCAGTCCCAGGCCAAAACTTAGACTCTGCTTATTAATGAACGAAAAAATCGTCCTGAGCCAGTCTGGACTTTTTGACCTGTTCTGCTCTGAAACAATATTTTTCAGGACATCAAGAGACTGCTTGTCAGGTTTCTCTAAATCAGTGCATTGAAGTGCGGCTTTGACCACTATCAAAGTCTCAAGCGCTTCATCATCCCATGCCAATCTTGCTTCAACTTTTTCTCGTTCACTTTCATCCAGCTGGTTATTAATATAACGGGCCAGCATTCCTTCATTTACCGGAAAATCAATATTCTCCCTGTCCAGCTCACAGGAAAAGCCTTTTTTACATAACAGCAGAAGTTTCTGCTCATTTTGTTTATGTTTATGTTCTGTCATATTTTTATTCGCTTATTAAAGTTTACGGATTGCCTGTATAAAACATCCCCGGCTAACTAAAAAATTTTGAAAATATTTACTGCGCCGTTATTTTTTCTCTGCCAAATTAAAATAATCTCTTAGTTTGCTCAAAGCCTTGTGACGCAGGCTGCGTACCGTTTGCTGACTGATTGACAGCATATCAGCAACCTCTGAGACCTCCATATCCTTTTCATAAATCAAACGTATCACCAGGCGTTGCCTGTTAGATAATAAATCTAACGGTATTCTGATTTTTTCTGTCCGATTAACCGGCACCACCCCGGCTTGCTGTTCATGTTCATCATCCAGTGGAACAGTTGATATTGATTTTTTGCGTAATCGATCAATCACTTTATTCCTGGCAATAACACCACACCAGGTCGAGAACTGACCATATTGAGGATCATATAACTTGAGTACATGAAAATTATCTTTATAAAAATGGATAAAAATATCCTGAAGAAAATCAGGAATATCATCTGTAGACTGGTGATACTGCAGGAGTGTTTTTTTTATGATATGCAGCAGCAATGGTGAAATTTGTTCAACAAAAAGATCCCATGCTTTTTTATTTCCCTGTGTGAGTTTGTCAATATCAACCGGATTCAAATGTTATATCTCTACGTATTAGCCTCTTGTATGAGCCAGGGCAGGAGCATCCTCTGGGTAAACCATGTTCAGGGTATGCTCACACACTCCTGTATTAATAGAGTATACGTAAAATAATAAAATAACATCCACGATGTTTGATATTTAATATTAAAAATTCAGCTGGAATCAGCGCACAGTAGAGTGCCCGGCTGCAAGACAGACTAAGTTACAGGGTTTATGAAAACATCTTATGCTGGCTTGTGTTGTCCTTCTGTCTGGTCTTTATCAGACCAGCAGCGGGTATTTATCGCATATTCACTTACCCTGCCTTTAAAAGGCAGCATCAGCATACCGGTAATCCAGTTGGTCTGTTTGACATCACGATAGTTATGGATACCAAGAGTAAATCCTGTCTGGCCACCGCGAGGCTGTTCCCGGTAGGTACCAAACAGCCGATCCCAGCAGGTCAGATTAAAGCCAAAATTACTATTGGTTTCGTCATTTTCAACGGAGTGGTGTACCCGGTGCATATCCGGAGTTACAATAAACCAGCGTAATACCCGATCCAGGCCATCCGGTAATTTAACATTGGCATGATTAAACATGGCCAGGGCATTAAGAATTACTTCAAAAACAGCCACTGCGACCACCGGTGCCCCCAGCGCAAGAATACTGGCAAATTTAATCAGCATGGAAAGAATCATTTCTACCGTATGAAAACGGGTTCCAGTCGTCAGATCATAATCCAGATCCGCATGATGCACCCGGTGAAAACGCCATAACAGGGGAACGGCATGAACCATAACATGCTGTAAGTAAATAATAAAATCCATAGCAACCAGAGTAATCAGTATGGATAACGTCCAGTGCAGATGGTAATAGTTCAGCAGGCCCCAGCCATTTAGCTGGGCAAAAGCCGCTACACCCACAGCCGCGACCGGGAATAATAATCTTAATACCAGACTATTAAACAATACCAGTCCCAGATTATTAACCCAGCGCCGCTCCTTTGGCAGCGTCAGCACCCGTCTGGGTGCAATTAACTCCCAAACCGCCATAACAACAAATACACCAACAAAGAAACCCAGCCGAATGGGGATTTCATTAATTAATATAAATTCATTAAATGTCATTGTTGTTCCTGTTAGGTTAAACGACCGGTAGCCAGCATTGTCTGTTATCGATATAATTGCTGAGTATATAAGTTTTTAATTATAATTAAAGTATTCAATTAATCTATTGAATACTATTTTAAAGGTATTCAGTTTTATGTCAAGTGTTCATTTCAAACAGGATTTATTTACTCAGTTTGCCCGGGTGGGTAAAGCATTGAGTAATGGCAACCGCCTTGAATTGCTCGAATTTATTGCCCAGGGTGAGCGCAGTGTGGATGAACTGGCCAGAGTCTCCGGGCTGTCAGTTGCCAATACCTCCCAGCATCTGCAGCAATTGCGTCAGGCAGGCCTGGTGGTCAGCACCAAAAAAGGTCTGAAAGTGTTTTACCGTATCAGTGGTGACGATGTCATTAATTTGTTTAATTCACTGCGTAATGTAGCGGAACGCCACCTGGCAGAAGTACAGCAACTGGTCAATGCGTTCCTGACGGTTAAGGACAACCTTGAGCCTGTTCCGGCCAGCGAACTGCTTGACCGGGTTCGCAATGATCTGGTGACCGTTCTGGATGTACGTCCCGCAGAGGAATATCAGTCAGGGCATGTACCGGGTGCCATTAATGTGCCTTTATCCGAACTTGAAAAACACCTGGATAAGCTGGACTCAGAACAGGAAGTGGTGGCCTATTGTCGAGGTCCTCACTGTGTTCTGGCCTTTGAAGCGGTTGCCCGGCTTAGAGAAAAGGGCTTTAAAGCCCATCGTCTGCAGGACGGTTTTCCCGAATGGAAGGCTTCCGGCCTGCCGGTGGAAGAATGAGCCGCTGATTTATAATTCAGTACCCTGTCCTGCCAGAGTTTCAACAATGGGACAGTGTACTGAGTCATCAGTGTTTTGACAGCTGTTGATTAGAGTATCGAGGGTATTGCGTAATTTTGTCAGTTCAATAATCTGCTGTTCGATATGAGCACGTTTTTCTTCAGCTTTTACCCGAACATCTGCACAGTGTCCATCCCCCAGCTCAAGCAACTCATTAATTTCTTTCAGGCTGAAGCCTAATCCCTGTGCTCGTTTAATAAATTTAATACGATCTACAGTCTGAAGAGGATAAATACGATAACCAGAGCTGGGTTTAGGCGGCTCATCTATTAAACCGGTACGCTGATAATAACGTACCGTCTCAATATTGACTCCGGCCATTCTGGCCAGATAACCAATTGTCAGAGCTTTGACCATGCCGCTTTCCTCCTGTTCAACACAAGGCTATTAATATTAACAGGATTATAGATATACATAGAACCTCATAGTTTTGTAAGAGGCTCTTGATGATATTCATTTTTATTTGCTTCTATGCCATTAATATGACTGCAATTATTTTCTAAACCATCATCAAGGATAAACCCTGTACATAGGCACAGAGTCAAGTTTTTTAAAAATTATTATGCGGGAAAATATTAATCCCAGTATTGGGTCCTGATGGGATCGCCCAGGTCGGCATTAATTAAGCGTTGTCGAACTTCCAGTAATTTTTCAATTAAAGCCGCTTCGGTTTTCTCATAGGCTTCGGCATCCGGTACCCGGCGCACCACTACACCTAATAATTCAGTAATGGCATTACCTATGGAGTTCTGACTAATGGTGACAATTAGTTTACCCTGGTCATTACGGTAAATCAGCTGCTTAAAGGCCGGCTGCCAGCGGATGGCATTGGCATACTTCGCATCTTTAATACACATATCCCGGACTTTTTTGGCGGCAGCCAGAAAGTCATTATCAAACAACAGGGTGTTTTCAATTTCATCCGGAAAAAAGGCCTTTTCCGGAATAGGTGCGTTGCGGGTGGATACCTGAGTAAAGAAAGTGCGATAAAAGTCCAGAAAGCCTTTGAGGATTAAATCATATTCTTTCCAGAAGTGGGTGCTCTTAAGCATAGCCACACCACCCTGAATCTCCCAGCTTGGTAGTCCCTGAGGATAACCGGTTAAACTAATCTCTGATTCAGTTCCGTGAATAGGTTTAAGGATCTGTAAATCCAGCGATTCAAAAAACTTGCGGTAGACTGAGCGCATATGTGCCTGGAACAGGCTGTTCTGGCCGCCGTCCGTCAGGTTTGGATTATTGGGATCCGCCATTTCCGCATTGCGCAGTTGATCCATATTAAAAACAATAAAGTGGTTATGCAGCATACGGATACTGGGCACACCCGGTGCTGTCAGGGGCCAGGTGGAATCCAGGCTGGCTTCACCGGCCAGGATCAGGGCATCGGCTGGGTCGGGATATTTTTCCATCATGTATTCAATCATGATCTGGTTCATCCGGTTCCAGGTGTTTTTAGTCACCTCTGGTAACTGGGTTCGTCTGACCGGACGCCCCAGCGGATCGAGAATACACTTGGAAGAATTAAAAATAATAGACGTGTCAAATTCATTACTATGCCCCAGTGCCTTGCGGTACATGAGCAGGTTTTCCGGATTGGACAGCAGACCATTATTCTGGGAGAGATCCTGCAGATTTTCCGTACTGTTAAAAAACTCATTGGGCTTCATCCCTTCCGGCACATCCAGGGGAATAGGGCGAAACGGGGTAATAATCTCTCTTGGTCCGACTTTCATTTAAAATTCCTTAGCTTGTACTGCACTTGTCGCAATAGTTCATCGTAAAATATTAACATTCTCTTACTGATTTTGTCTTGATGTTTATCAGCCCAATGTTTAAAAATCCAGGATCTGCTCAATCATTTTCATATCCAGGTGTTCTTCCAGTGCATCAGCCACCCGTTCAATAGCCTGCTCCTGATACTCATAATAGTCAAAACTTGTCCGGGTAAAAAGGCCAGCCCACTGTAGTAAGTGCTTACAAGCATCCGGATGATTAAAAATTCCATGCAGATAGGTAGCCATAATCTGCTGATCATCTGAAAGAATACCGTCATACTGCTCATTGAACTGTATCAGTGCCTGCTGTGGTGTTATGCCCAGTGTCTGCCCCGCATGGATTTCATAACCATTGACTGATATCTCTGGACTGTTCTTAAAAACTCCACTGACCTGACGCAGGCATTTTTCTTTTTGCAGTATGGTCTGATAGTCAAAATAGCCCAACCCTCTATTGCTGCCGGGCCGGCCTTCAATTCCCAGCGGATCATCAATACTCTGACCCAGCATCTGCAGGCCGCCGCAGATCCCCAGCACCTTACCACCATAACGAAGATGACGCTCTATGGCCTTATCCCAGCCATTATCTCTTAACCACTGCAGATCCTGACGGACACTTTTTGATCCAGGAATAATCAGCAGATCCGCCGCTGGAATATCGGCCCCTTCGCCAATATAGCTTAAATTTACCTGGGGATGCAGACGCAGAGGATCAAAATCGGTATGGTTGGAAATGCGGGGCAAAACCGGTACCACCACATTTAATAGCTGGACATCTGTTGCCTGTAACTGTTGTGAGGATATGGCATCTTCCGCCTCAATATGTAAATTATGCAGGTAAGGTATTACACCCAGCACCGGTGTTGCAGTTTCCCGTTCCAGCCAGCGGTTACCCGGCTCAAGCAAACTCACATCTCCGCGAAAACGATTAATAATAAAGCCTTTTATACGCAGCTGTTCAGAATGGGACAACAACCTCAGAGTACCGTATAAGTGGGCAAATACACCACCCTTGTCAATATCTGCCACTACCAGCACCGGACAGTCTACCGCCTCGGCAAAGCCCATATTGGCAATATCATTTTCCCGCAGGTTAATTTCCGCCGGACTGCCTGCCCCTTCTGTAATAATTAAATCATATTGTTCAGATAACCTCTGATGGGACTCCAGCACGGCCTGCATAGCCGTTTTTTTATACTGGTGATAGCGGCGGGCATCCATATCGCCCCGTGCCTTACCATGAATAATAACCTGGGCACCGGTATCAGAATTGGGTTTAAGTAAAATCGGGTTCATATCCGTATGCGGCGGCAGAAAACAGGCCTGCGCCTGTACCGCCTGTGCCCGGCCAATTTCACCGCCCTGTGCGGTTACGGCACTATTAAGCGCCATATTCTGCGGTTTAAAGGGTGCCACACTGATGCCTTTTCGGGCAAACAGGCGGCACAGGCCGGCCACCATGACACTTTTACCGGCATCGGAAGTGGTGCCCTGAATCATTAATGTTTTTGTCTGCTTATTATTGTTTTGCATGTTAGAATATGCTTCTTTAATGTTATGCTCTGCTAACGTTATGGCTATATTACTGTAATAATTTAATGGATTAAATCAAAGGAACACCATGTTTATTATTCTATCATGCGCCTTACTGCTTGATTATTTATTTTCTGAACCTAAAAAATATCATCCCCTGGTAGGTTTCGGCCGTCTGGCCGAACAGCTTGAACTGCGCCTGAATGATCATCATATTCAGCATAGTGATGAACAGTTACGGGTAAATGGTTTTCTGGCTGTATTAGTCTGCCTGATCCCGGCCTGGTTTCTTACAGATTTTTTAACTCCGGATAATTTTATCGGCTATGCTATTGAAATCCTTATCGTCTATCTGGCTATTGGCTTAAGCAGCCTCAAACAGCATGCCCGAAATATTTATGAGCCGTTGCTGACTGGTCAGACAGACAAAGCCCGTGAAGCTCTGGCTATGATTGTCAGCCGTGATACTGAGTCCATGGAAAGTGAAGATATTGCCCGTGCAACCACAGAATCGGTACTGGAAAACGGCAATGATGCCGTATTTGCCGCTATTTTCTGGTTTATGGTTGCCGGTGCACCCGGTATTGTTGTATACCGGCTGACCAATACCCTGGATGCCATGTGGGGCTATAAAAACGATCGTTTTAAGGCCTTCGGCTATTTTGTTGCCAAACTGGATGATTTACTTAACTATATTCCAGCCCGTTTAACCGCAGTAACTTATGCATTTATGGGCAACTGGCACCATGCCACCAAATGCTGGGCCAGACAGGCACCATTCTGGGAAAGTCCTAATGCCGGCGTGGTTATGGCCGCCGGTGCCGGAGCCCTGGGTGTACAACTGGGAGGTAGTGATCAGTATCATGGTGAAATCAAGGAGCGTCCCGGTCTGGGCTGTGGTAAACCCGCCGAGCCACAGAGTATTATTGAAGCTTCTCGTTTGCTGGATCGCAGTACTTTATTCTGGCTTTTTGCCACAGCCGTTATTAACCTGATCAGTTTTTAAATGAAAGCGGTTCGACCATCCCATGGCGGTGCTCTTAATTCGGCCACAAAAAAATACCAGATTAAAAAGTCTGACTGGCTGGATTTATCTACGGGGATTAACCCCAATGGCTGGCCTGTCCCTGAAATTCCCACTGCAGTCTATAATCGTCTGCCTGAAACTGATGACGGTCTTATAGAATGCGCACAAGACTATTATCAAAACCCGGATTTAATCACTATTGCGGGTTCACAGGAGGCTATTCAGTTAATACCCAAAGTATTGTCAGAACTCAATTTAATACCAACTCGACCAAGGGTTGGACTGGTTACACCCGCTTATGCTGAACATGAATTCAGCTGGCAGCTGGCCAGAGCCGAAATTATGCACCTTACCTCTGATAATATTGAAAATCATTTACCTGAACTGAATGTACTGGTTTTAATTAATCCCAATAACCCCTCCGGCCATTTATATTCTCCTGAAACCCTGCAATTATGGCAACAACAATTAAGCCGGCATAAGGGTTTTATGATTATTGATGAAGCCTTTATGGACTGCACACCACAATACAGTCTGCTCCCTCATACCGATTTTAATCAGGCTTATAATCTGATTGTATTACGTTCCGTTGGCAAGTTTTTCGGTCTGGCGGGGATCCGTGCCGGCTTTATGGCCGCACCACCTAAAGTACTGGAAAATTTTGAATTTTTTCAGGGCCCCTGGTCTGTAAGTCATCCTGCCCGTTATGTATTAAAACAAGCTTTAAACGATACTCCATGGATTGAACAAAACAGGCAAAGGCTTATACAACAATCAGACAGGCTGGAAAAGCTATTAATTGTTTTTATACACAATTTTGATCAACAGGCAAAACTAAGCGGCAGCCAATTGTTTAAAACCGTATTTACTCATAAGGCGCTTAGCCTGTTTGACCATCTGGCGCATCAGGGCATATTGACCCGGCTGCTGGATAATTCATCCGGTGTACGTTTTGGCCTGCCTGCCGACACTCAGCAGTTTGATCGGCTTAGCCGGGCTCTGACTCACTGGTTTTTGTAAACAGCGTAAAAACATACCACCTTTGTGCCTATGAGTTAATATTTCCCTTATTAAGATGAGATATACAGAAGCATGCTTACCTGTTTTAAAGAAGTTTATAGTAGAATCCGTAGTATATTGAAATTGAGACAGAGGGAATCTCTATATCTCAATATTGCAGATTCTGGATATTAAAGATGTTAAATGCCAGAAAAAAATCACAATGGAAATAATGTTATGAAAATAACTAAGGAAAATCTTAAACTTGCTGTTAAAGAAAATATCCTGACGTCTGACCAGGCCGATGAGCTAATTGCATTTCTAAAATCTCAGCCTAATATTGGCCCCATATTCGATTTCACGCATGTTCTTTATTACTTTGGTGGCTTAATTGCTATTGGCGCAATGACGCTTTTCATGAACCTCGGTTGGGAGTCATTTGGCGGTTGGGGTATATTCTTTATTTCTCTTATTTATGCAGGCGTTGGTCTAAAGCTAACAAATCATTTTCAAAACAAGGGTCATGCAATACCAGCGGGTATCTGCGCAACTTTCGTTGTAGCATTAACACCTTTAGCTATTTATGGCTTACAGCAGGCATTTGGTTTCTGGCCAGATGAAACCGCATATAATGAATATCATAGGTACATAAAGTGGCACTGGATATACCTTGAGCTTGGTACATTAGCCATTGCTACTGTTGTAGCCTGGAAATACAAATATCCTTTTCTAATTATGCCAATTGCAGTAACTCTTTGGTATATGTCTATGGATTTAACAGCAATGATTTCAGGTGGTGATATAACATGGGAGCTCCGTAAACTGGTGTCAATGTACAGTGGGATATTAATGCTCGGCCTGGCATTCTGGGTAGATGTCAGGGCAAGAAAAACTGCGGATTATGCTTTTTGGTTATACATATTTGGAGTTATGGCATTTTGGTGTGGCTTATCAGCCCAAAATTCTGATAGTGAACTTTCTAAATTTATCTATTTCATGATCAATGTTTTCATGATTGGTGTCGGGGTATTACTAATAAGGCGAGTATTTGTCATTTTCGGTGCGTTGGGTTGTAGTGGTTACTTAGGACATTTAGCATCCAGTGTCTTTGAGGATAGCTGGTTATTCCCAATAGCGCTTACAGCTATCGGCTTATTTATAATATACCTTGGCATTATCTGGCAAAAGAATGAAGCCGCTATTACAGAAAGAGCGCGTAGCATTTTACCTATCCAGATAAAAGAGTTACTAGATTCAAAGGTGGTATAAATGCAACTAACAAATTGCCGGTGAGCAAGGCGTTATATTCAAAAAAGTCATGATTGTGCGTACGCTTATTATGGAGGTGAATTATGACTATTTTTAATTGTTAATTTTTTTATTTGTAGTAGTTCCGACCTGATAAGACCATTTATAAAAGGATACTAATACGTGCTGGCAGTTGCCATATTATTGACTGGATATTCAATTTTTAGCGCAATAATTTTAGCGTTTACTCATTTTAATTCTCAGTATTACCCTGAACAGCCCCAGGTTCGTGTTATGGGAATATTGCTGGTTTTAATATTGGCCGGGTTACAGCTGGTTCATTTTCTGTATCTTTATTCAGATTTGTTCTATATGCAAAGTGGCTTCTATCTTATCTTGTTGTTTTCCGTTGCACCGGCATTTTACCTGTTCAGTAAACCGCTGTTAAAAGGGACTGTAGAATTCCACCCGACTGATTTAATTCATCTGTTACCAGTGATAGTCGCACCCTGGCTAACTATATCCATGGCGTTGCCGCTCTCATTTACGGTTGGCGCTGCGTATTTGTTATGGCTGGCACACAGTGTTTATGCCTTACGTGAACAACGCAGCCGTTTTAACCTGGAAATCGCCATGTTGTCCATTACCTTTATCATTGCCGTTATAGTGTTAATTATAGGGTTCACTTTACCGATAATGGAAAACAAGTTGTTTTTCAGCCTGTATTCAAGCTCAATCGGAGGGGCATTTATCTTTATAAACCTGGCAATTGCCCTGTCTCCTCAACTGCCTTCCAAAATTGTTGAAGCTGCCGAAGAGGTCTATACAAACACGACGCTTGCAAATATTAATTGTGATGAAGTAATGCAACAATTATCCGTATTGATGAAAGACGCTAAGGTATATGAAGATCCCAGGCTTAATCTTAATTCTCTGGCCAGCCGACTTGATTTATCAGGACATCAATTATCTGAACTTATTAACACTCGTCTGGGAAAAGGGTTCTCCCGTTATATCAGGGAACAGCGAGTTGAAGCGGCTAAGGCCATGTTAATTGCTGAGCCTTCAGCATCAGTACTTTCTGTCGGCCTGAGTGTGGGATTTACTTCACAATCTAACTTTTACGATGCCTTTCGTGAAATAACTGGCATGACTCCCGGCAAATACCGAAAAATTAATATTTCCAATACTCCAAAATGATAATTTAGGAACCTGAATTGACACCTGAATTATCATTCCGGAAGTTCTGAGCTGTGTCAAACCTTATGCTGAATTTAACTATTCACATAAAGGAGCACAGCTTTTGAACGAACCGGTAATACTCTTATTAGAAATTAGCATCAGTTTGATTTCCGAAAGGGATTCGGACTAATGAAAATTTTACTCACCGGAGCCAGTGGTTTTATTGGCCGGCATCTTACCAGAAAGCTGCAATCTAAAGGTCACACGGTGATTGCATGCAGCCGAAAGAATGGGTTTGATTACACCAGAATGCTCTCAAAAAAGGACTGGATGCCGCATTTGAACCATGTTGACATTATCATCAATTGTGTCGGTATTATCTATGAGACCAGGGAACAAACATTTAATTCATTGCATTACCAGGCACCTTCAGCACTGTTTCGGGCCGGAACTGATGCCAATGTAAAACGCATTATACAGATTTCTGCATTAGGAGCAGATGACCATTCATCTGCTCCCTATCACATCACTAAAAAGTCAGCAGATGATATATTAAGGTCATTACCGGTAAACTGGTTTGTCTTGCGGCCCTCACTGGTCTATGGGCGCGGAGGAAAAAGTACGGCATTTTTTAAGCACCTGGCCCGCTTCCCAGTGATACCTCTTATGGAAGGAGGACTTCAGCCAGTACAGCCCGTGCATATTAATGATTTAACCGATTGTATTATGCATTGTCTGGTCAGTGCTGATACAAATATCACGATAGATGTTGTTGGAGCGCATGCCATTTTATTTAAAGACTGGCTACAACTGATACGCACATCAGAAAACCATTCAAAAGCACGTATTGTATCAATACCCTTTAAATTCTGTCTGGTGACTGCATGGCTGGTTAAACATTTTATTCCACTGATGCAGACAGATAATATACGCATGTTAAGAAGGGGTAATTATTCAGATGTAAAACCTTTTGCTAAATTTCTGGGCCGTATGCCCATGGATATTTATACTGGTTGGAGAAAATTATGACTTATCTCACGCTCAAATATTTACATATCTTAAGTATGGTTTTGTTATTTGGCACCGGACTTGGCAGTGCCTTTTATAAATGGATGGCCGATCGCAGTCAAAATTTAGAACATATCGCACAGGTTAATCGCCACGTGGTATTAGCTGACTGGATTTTTACAACCCCTACAGTAATCTTTCAGCCCGTTAGCGGTTTAATCATGGTGTATCTTGCAGGCATTCCTGTATCAACATTCTGGGTATCAGCCAGTATTGCACTGTATATCCTGGCCGGACTTTTCTGGATACCTGTGGTCTGGCTGCAAATTCGGATGAGCAAAATAGCAAATTCATCAGTAAAACACCAACAAGCATTACCTGATAAATACTGGCAATATGCCCGGATATGGTTCTGGCTGGGTGTTCCTGCATTCACGGCTATGGTGTTGGTGGTATTTTTAATGGTTTTTAAAACATATTAAGGAGTGCAATATGCAGAACGAATCACTTATGCAAAAAGCATTAGGCGAGCAATGGCAGCAGTTGCCGCCTGTTTTACAGACTCATTATCAGTATGAAACAAATTCTGATATTGGTTACCTGAATATCGAATACCCGTCATATATGCAGCTATATTTAACTTTCCTTCATATGCTTGGTGCACTCATTAATCGGCGCGGTAAAGAAATTCCAACAATTGTTGAAAAGCAAATGCGGGGTGACAGGCAATACTGGAATCGCACAATTCATTTTCCCAACAATAGAAACATCTATTTTAAAAGCGTTTGGGTCTACGATCGGGGTAATGAACTTATCGAGTATGTAAACCGATTCCTGGGTTTACGTATGCGAGTACATGTCGAGGATAATAAACTCCATTATGAAGGACTGCACTTTGTATTGAAGATAGGAAAGAGATTAATTCCAATCCCTGAATGGCTGTTTCTTGGCCATACGACAATTGTTGAATCCCAAAAAACAAATAGTGAATTTGAAATGAACTTCATTATGAAACATCCATTATTGGGAGTGGTGTTTGGTTATACAGGTACGTTTAAAATTATTTCAGATTTAATTAAGAAATAACCAGGTTAATACTTATTAGAGATTCAACTCATAAATACAGCTAAATTAAGTTGCACTTATGAATTGAATCCGGGATTAAATGACTCAGTTTACCGATTTATAAAACCGCTTTAAAAAATAGAGTGCTGACAGCTGAATCATCCTGCCATTCCAGAGTCAGCTGGCCGTTGATAAAGCCAAAGCCTCTGACATGTTTCAGGGCATTTAGAAAACGCTCTTCCAGTTCCATAATATGAGGGTCGCAGAACTTGCGGGTAGCAGCAATGGGTCCAAAACTGATCTCACCGGCCAGTTTACCTTCTTTAATAGTAGTGGTAAAACGGTTACAGGCACTTTGACCGGATACTTTATGATCATCAAACTGAATAAAAATATTCATGTCAGCCGGGATCTTTTCCTGCCAGTTTAACTTGAGCAGCTGCCACTTTGGTCCCTGGAGATCCTTGACTGAAATCTGCCCAAGTAACAGGGGGTCATGCTCCATCAGTTGATTATCCTTTAATGACCAGCTTCTGACGACACGATGGGTCGGACAGCAGGCCGCATCATTTTCTCCCGCCTGAATAACATCCAGTTCAATTTTGCCTCTATTAACCCGACCCATCTGCAGCTGCACCCGGTCGCCCACCAGCGTAGTGGCCAGATTAATCCAGTGACCATTATGATAAGTGTTAACCGCCATATATACCCGAGTACCGGAGCCGCCTGAACTTTCCCATAAAAATACGATTTGTTCCGGCTGACCATCATGATTTAGATCACCACGAAAGGAAAAGTCTTTAATTAGACCAACCCTTGGCCTGACGGCGGCACCGGGCATATAAGGTTTTCCCTGCCAGGCACCGTTTTTCAGGTGTAAAGTTTTATCAGGGTAGATACCTGTATAGGTCATATTGGCTGCAGAAGACGTAATGTCTGAAGCCATAGCAGAACCTGATAACAGCAGGCAGATTAGTAGTATGCCGGATAGCAGGGTGGTTTTGTGGTGCATAGTGTTTCCTTTTGTTTTTTAGCCCCTCACCCTGGCCCTCTCCCGAGGGAGAGGGGATATGCGGATGTTGACTTAAATAGCGAGGTATTGCTGGCGCAGTTCTTCATTGTCCAGAACTTCCTGAGCCAGGCCGTCAAAGACCACTTCGCCCATATCCAGAATAATAGCACGATCCGCCAGGCGCAGGGCTGCAATTGCATTTTGCTCGACAATAATCGTAGTAATACCCAGTTGCTTGATATTATCCAGAATGGATTCAATTTCATGCACAATGACCGGAGCCAGTCCTTCATAGGGTTCATCCAGCAATAACAGCTTGATGTCACGCGCCAGAGCACGGGCTACGGCCAGCATCTGCTGTTCACCGCCGGACAGGGTTACCCCCGTCTGATCCTTTCGTTCTCCCAGGCGGGGAAAATGTTCGTAAATTCGTTCTATTGACCAGCCGACGGGTTCAGCTATCTGTGCCAGCTTTAAATTTTCTTCTACGGTCAGACCGGGAATAATACAACGGTCTTCCTGTACCAGTGCCACGCCGTTCTGGGCCGCTTCAAAAGATTTCATTTTATGAATGGGTTTGTGATCCAGCCAGATTTCACCATGTTTGACTGTAGGTGAAGACGCCCGTGCAATGGATCTCAGGGTGGTCGTCTTACCGGCACCGTTACGTCCTAACAGCGCCAGGATTTCACCCTCACGGATATCAAAACTGACACCCTGAACAATATAACTTTCACCATAATAGGCATGCAGATCCCAGCAGGAAAAAAAGGCCGGAGTGCTTCCGGTCGCCGTGATTTTAGGTGCAACAGGAACATGAATATCACTCATAGGTGTGCTCCTCCCAGATAAGCTTCCTGAACTTTGAGATTACCACGGATTTCATCCGGAGTTCCGGAGGCAATAATAGTCCCCTGGGCCAGTACCGATATGTGATCGGCCACAGAGAACACTACGTGCATATCATGTTCAATAATTACTTTGGTCATACCGCGTTCTTTAATTTTCTTTAACAGCTCAATAGTTCGGTTGGTGTCATGTCTTGCCATGCCGGCAGTAGGCTCATCCAGCAGTAATAATTTGGGGTGCTGGATCAGACACATGGCCAGCTCCAGACGGCGCTTGTCACCGCGGGACAGACTGCCGGCATGATCATGTTCCTGCTCGTTAAGGCCGATATCATGTAAAATATGGCTGGCTTCTTCCAGCACTTCTTTTTCATTACAGACATTGCCGAACATATTAAACTTAAAGGATCCTTCCCTTCTGGCAAAGGCCGGGATCATGACATTCTGCAGCAGTGACAGATCGGGAAATATCTCAGGGGTCTGGAACACCCGTGATATACCGGCCTGGTTAATTTCATGAGGCTTCTTGCCCAGTACATTTTCACCGTTAAAGGTCACCACTCCGCTGTCCGGTGCCAGACGGCCGATACAGACATTCAACATGGTGGATTTACCGGCACCATTAGGCCCGATAATCGCATGTACTTTGCCTTCTTCTACCTGCAGGTTCAGATCTTTTAATGCTCTCAGGCCACCGAAGGATTTCTGCACATTATCAATTTCAAGAATAACATTACTCATGATACCTCCTTCTGTGGTTCTGCTTTCTCAGGTAACTTAGGTGGTATCTGCTCAGTAAATGTATCTTTCTTTTTAGACTTAAACAGGTTTTTGATTTTGCCAAGACCTTCCATAATACCGCCGGGCAGGAAGATCACAATAACCACAAACAGGGCACCCAGGGTCAGGTGCCAGCCTTCACCGACAAAAGGAGAGGTAATAGTTACCATGACTTTTGCCAGCCAGTCGGGCATAAAGGAATAAGCCGCCAGCAAGGCCTGTTCATTCATGGCCGAGAATATATTTTCAAAATATTTAATAATGCCCACACCCAGCAGCGGACCTATCAGGGTACCGACACCGCCAAGAATGGTCATCAGCACCACTTCACCGGAAGCAGTCCACTGCATTCTTTCTGCACCAGCCAGCGGATCGGTGACTGCCATCAAAGCACCAGCCAGGCCTGCATACATACCGGAAATGACAAAGGCACTTAACAGGTAAGGCCGGGTATTATAACCGGTATATTTCATACGGGTCTGGTTAGATTTAATAGCCTGCAGCTTCATTCCAAACGGTGAGTGGAAAATCCGCTGGGAAATAAAGAAGGCAATAATCAATAACACGGCACAGAAATAAAAGCCGGAATAACCGCTCATTTCCAGTCCAAACAGAGTAGGAGAGGGTAAACTTGCACCGGCCTGAGCCATCATATTATCAATAATCCGCGGATCGCTTCTGGATAACTGCAGACCGGTTTCACCATTGGTAATAGGTGTCAGCACTGAGTAAGCCATATTGTAGAACATCTGAGCAAAGGCCAGTGTCAGGATGGAGAAATAAATCCCGGAACGGCGCAGACTGATAAAACCGATTATGGCCGCCGCAATACCCGCCAGAATAACGCTGAACAGTATCGCCGGCAGTACATTCATGGTCAGCAGTTTAAACGACCATACTGCAGTATAGGAACCCACACCCAGGAAAGCCGCATGGCCAAATGACAGGTAACCGGTCAGACCAAACAACACATTGTAGCCCACGGCAAAAATGCCAAAGATGGCAAATTTCTGCAGCAGATCCGGATAACCGGCTCCCAGCGGTTTTAACCACATGGGCATGCTCAGGATCACCACTGAAAAAATCAGCATGACAAATAAATCTTTTTTAATGGATGGTATATTTATATTCATAATCAGTCCTCCATTACCCCTTCACGTCCAAACAGGCCGCGCGGTCTGACCAGAATAATAAACACGGCCACCAGGTAAATAATGATCTGATCAATACCGGGAATAATGGATTTAATTTCGTTCATTGAAGCAAAGGACTGCAGAATACCCAGCAAAAAGCCTGCGGCCACCGCACCACCCAGAGAACCCATACCGCCAACAACCACTACCACAAAAGACAGCACCAGAAAGTCCATGCCCATATGATAATCCGGCGGCAGGATAGGAGAGTACATGACCCCAGCCAGGCCGGTCACAATCGCTGCCAGACCAAAGACAATGGTAAAGCGTTTTTCAACATTAATACCCAGTAAACCCACTGTTTCACGGTCCATCATACCTGCCCGGACTACCATACCAAAGGTGGTCAGGTTTAAAAAAGCAAACACGGCGGCAATAATGGAAAGTGAAAAGCCAAGGTAAATCAGCCGCCACCAGGGATAAACCACCGATTCACCCAGGCCGAAAAGCGAACCGATAGCCGCTGTACCGGAGAAAATTTCCGGTGCCGGAGTAGGTATCGGGTTAGCCCCAAAAGTCAGTTTAACAATTTCCTGCAGCACAATGGCCAGACCAAAAGTCACCAGGATCTGTTCAGCATGGGTTCGTTTATAAAAATGCCGGATTAAACCCCGCTCCATGGCCAGGCCGATCAGCAGCATGACCGGTATAGCAAATAAAATGGACAGCGGTACGGAATAATCAATAATGGTTTTACCAAAATCACCAAACCATAATTCCAGGTAAGGCATTTCCTTATAAGCATCAAAAAAGGTAATGCTGGTATCTTTGACCTGTTTGGAAATGGTCAGCAGTTTCTGAAAGGTTACCGAACAAAAGGCTCCCAGCATAAACAGGGCCCCATGTGCAAAGTTGACCACACCCAGGGTTCCGAACACCAGAGTCAGCCCTAATGCGATTAAGGCATAGGCTCCTCCCTTGTCCAGACCATTTAAGATCTGTAATAGAATTGCATCCATTGTTAACCACTCAATAATTGTTAAATTTAAAAACGTATGTATACATAAAATATCTTGATACCGTTAAAAATATTTTATGTACCGACACTTTTTTACAGGCAAAAAAACAGCACATAAAAAAATTATGCGCTGTTTAACAGGACCTATCAGGATTTTTCGTAAGGACCTAACTCACCGCCAAAGATATCGGCAGGATATTCAACCTGGGCACGAGGCACCACCTGAACAATTTCCAGCAGATCAAACTGGCTGGTTGGATGCTCATTACCGCGCATAACCAGTACGTCTTTAAAGCACTGGTGATCCGCTGCACGGTATTCAGTTGGACCGTTGCCCATACCGTCAAAGTTAAAGCCTTCCAGCTGCTTGATAACTTCTGGCGGGTAGAAAGTACCGGCCATTTCACAGGCATTAGCATACAGCATCGTCTGTACATAACAGGTATGTGCAGCCTGGGATGGCGGGAAGCCGTACTCATTACCAAAGGACTTAACAAAAGCCTGGGAACCTTCGTCTTTTAATGCCCAGTTCCAGTTAGTGGTACCTAAAATACCCTTAATATTTTTACCGGCACCCTGTGCCATCAGACGGGAGTACAGAGGAACAATAATTTCAAACCGCTTACCGTTAACCATCTTGTCACGCAGACCAAACTGTACCGCCTGGGTCAGAGAGTTGATCATGTCCTTACCATAGTGGTTCAGGATCAGCACATCAGCACCGGAGTTCAGAACCGGTGTAATATATTGTGAGAAGTCACCGGCACCCAGAGGGGTACGAACCGTTTTAACGGTTTTCCAGCCCAGACCTTCGGTGGTTTCCTTAATGGATTCTTCCTGAGTCCAGCCCCAGGTATAGTCTGCAGTCAGGTGATAGGCACGACGGTCAGTACCCATTTCTTTTTTCAGTACCGGACCTAAAGCCAGACCGGACATCTTGGCATTAAAGAAATGACGGAAACCGTAACGGCGCTTGTCCTTACCGGTGGTGTCATTGGAATGAGTCAGACCGCACATAAAGACCACACCCATATCCTGAGCTAAAGACTGCTGTGCAATGGCTACACCGGAAGAGGAACCGCCGGAGAACATAATAACACCGTCTTTTTCAATCATACGCTTGGCAGAAGCACGGGCCGCATCGGACTTGGTCTGAGTATCACCGGTTACATACTCAACTTTTTTACCCAGAATACCATTGCCTTTCAGGCTCATTGGCTTCATGGTCTGTATCATGCCGCCGTCGCCTTCACCATTGAGGTGTTTAACAGCCAGTTTAAAGGCACGCAGTTCATCTGCCCCTTCATCGGCATAAGCACCAGTCTGGGGTACGTTAAAACCTAATTTAACGGTTTTGGAATTACCTGGATCATTAACAAAGGTTTTGGATGCCCAGGCACCCCGGGTGAAAAACATCGGCATGGCACCGGCTGCTGTAAAAGCACCCGCTGCTTTCATAATGTCACGACGTGACCAGCCATTGGCATTCTTTTTATCACTCATTCTATGTTCCTCAATTTATTATTTACCCGGATGAGTTTTATCCGGTTATTTATATCAGTCATTCCTTTAAACCGACTTAGCGGACGGTTGTGATACTGATTATTTCTCTATATGTCAGGACTGCTCTGAAAACGTATCCCGGCATGACCCCGACAGTTAACCTTAACGTTTATGGTTAAGCTTAATTATGGTGCGATAATCATGCCATCGTATCTTTTCATTAAAAATCAAATATTTAGTTGTTTTCTTATCAAAAACTGGCTACACAAATGTTACGTTTAGTAATACTTAATGTGTAATTAGGTAACACTTTTACTGATTAAGCGAAATCCCCAGTTATTGTTTTTTTCATTGGGAAAAGCAATATTCCGGGCACTGCAGGTCAGCCAGTTGGCCTTGTTGTACCAGCTGCCTCCGCATAGAATATATTCTTCATGTTTATTGGTGGAGGTCCATTCCCAGACATTACCATGCATATCATACAACCCCCAGTTATTGGCCATTCTGGAACCTGGCGTAGGCATGGTTTTACCGGTACCCATAACCATCATCCTCGGATCCGGCGTATCCCCGTACCAGAAATCTGTTACCGTTCCTGCGCGGCAGGCATACTCCCATTGCTCTTCACCAGGCAGACAACATAACCAGCCGGTCTGCTCTGACAGCCAGTCAGCGTACTGCTGTGCATCTTCATGACTGACATTGATAACCGGGCGGTTGTCACGTCCCCAGCCCTCATCACCCGGTGGTTGTAAATGCCTGTCGGCACAGAAAAGATCATACATTTCAAAGGTAACCGGTGTTGTCAGCATTTTAAAGGCGGGCATGTGCTGTTCATGAAACTGTCCGGCAGGAATATCAGCCCAGCTGGCTTCACAGATCCTGAATTTTTTATAACAGTCCTGTTCCTGCTGCTTTTGTACCAATGTGGAATAAACCGTGTTATCCGGGTTCCTGTTACCCAGGCAATCCTCAAGTTCAGCCTGTTTTTGTGCCAGAGCTTTCTGCAGTTCAGCAACAGTTTGTTTAAGCTGCTCCAGTTCTGTTGCGTTTTCACTCATTGGCGCTGTGAATACCCTGCGTACAGTACATATGAAAAACCGGGCTCTGCTGCATCAGGTACTCAAAATCCTGTCTATGCAGACAAAAGCAGATAGTGGTTTTCTGTGCCGTTAACGGCGCAGGCACTTTAATCCCTTCCAGCAGCCAGTACAGGGGAAAACTGTCTCCTGCACCAAAGCTGATATCTGTCCGCTCCAGATGCACCAGGCCATACTTAATAATATAGAGGCAGTCAACCGGACCATCCGAAGGTTGTAAAATGGTTTCACCTTTGGCGTAAAAAACCTGCTCCAGGTGCATGGCCAGGTATTCCTGATGCACCGGCAGCATGGATTTATAAGGTTCATGACGGTTTAAAAACCGCATTACCGGTGCTAATGTGCTTAATGTTTCGGCCATTATATGTTTTTTGTCGTATCTAATTGATTGTGGGTGTAAAGCAGAAAACCGAATACACGGATAAACAGCTGTTATTTTTATTTAGGCAAGAACAGAGCCAGTTTTAATTTTTCTTTAAAAAACAGTTAAATAGAATATTTTAATATCTTATGACAGTAATATCACAGCCATGGTGTTACGTTAAGTAACAGCATGGGTGACATTGTGTGTAACAGCGGATGAATTAACTGACCATAACTGTTCAGGCAGGTTATCCTGGATCAATGGTCAGTTGACCTGTAACGTGATAAATTATGGCCTGTTTATTTATTTGAGTTATTAATTATGAAAAAACGAAAAATCGGCCAGAAAATTTCCTGGGGCATTGCGATGTTCTGTTACCTGCTGTCACTGGTGGCGGCATCTTATGCGGTTTACTGGCAAATAGACAACAGCACCGATCACCCCATTTTTGCCAGCCTGCTGGCCAGTGTTGTCTTTCTGATTGGCTGCGGTATTGTTTTACATGTTATTGCCAATGCTAATTTACCGAATTTAAAGCCGGGATCGGATGGCTGAATTTTTTTGTATACTTACATCAACAAAGCCAGCAGGCATATATCCTGCTTCTCCATTTATCTGGCTCGTTTAGGTATATTCAGCCGGTTACGTTTCTCCCATAATGTTTTTCGGCTGATCCCCAGATGTCTGGCCAGTTCGGTTTCGGTTAAATGCTCATTCACTTTTAAAAAGTGGATCAGGTATTCATCCAGGGATAACTTTTCCTTATCCACATCCATAAGCGGTTCTGATTCAGGAAATTGTTCTCTGGAATTTTCCTGATTCTGCTCTTCAGTAAATAAGGACAGATTCTGCTGGGTAATTTTATTGCCATCTGCCAGAATTACGGCCCGTTCAATAACATTCTGCATTTCCCGGATATTACCGGGCCAGTCGTATTGCTGAAAAAGTACCAGAACCTCTGCTGAAAAATGAACTTCCGGTTTGGCCATTTTTTTACGCATATCCTCCAGAAAATAATCTGCCAGTTTAATAATATCGCCATTACGCTCCTTAAGAGGAGGTAATCGAATATCAAAGACATTGAGTCTGAAAAACAGGTCACTACGAAATTGACCGGCATCCACCATATCCTGTAGATTTTTATGGGTTGCAGCAATCAGACGAACATCTACTTTTCTGGACTGAGTAGAACCCACACGTCGAACTTCACCTTCCTGCAGCACCCGCAGTAAATGCGCCTGAATATCAAGAGACAGTTCTCCAATCTCATCCAGGAACAGGGTGCCACCATCTGCCGCTTCAATTAAACCGGGATGATCCCTGTCTGCACCGGTAAAGGCACCCCTGTTATAACCAAACAGTTCCGATTCAATCAGGTTTTCCGCAATGGCTGCACAGTTGATACTGATTAAGGAAGCCGCACTTCGGGTACTGTATTCGTGTATGGCTCTGGCCACCAGCTCTTTACCCGTGCCGGTTTCTCCCAGTATCAGCACGGAGGTATCCAGAGGGGCTACCTTGTGTATTCTCTGATTCACTTCCTGCATAGCAGGACAGTCGCCTATCATGCCGTAGACCTGATGTTCTCTGGAAAGCTGCTGTTTTAATACTGTATTTTCAATTTCCAGTTTGCGTTCCTTAAGGATACGCTTAACCATTAATAACAGCTCAGTGTGATCAAAAGGCTTGGAAATATAATCCTTTGCACCCATTTTCATGGCATCTACGGCTGAACTGACGCTGGCATAGCTGGTCATAATAATCACCGGAATATCAGGAAAGTATTCCAGTATCCGGGTGCCTTCCTCGCCTGGCAGCCTTAAATCACTGAGGATCAGTTCACAGGCCTGTTTAGCCAGTATCTGTATCGCATCTTCTACCGACTCTGCTGTCAGAACCTGATAGTTGTTTTTTTCCAGCAGGCGTTTGAGTGAATCCCGAATCAGGGGCTCGTCATCAATAACCAGTAATCTTTTCATATTAACTTTCCTTGCTGTTTTCCTGCTTATTGTGACCGGAAGTCGGCAAATCAATAATAAAGCAGGCGCCTGTTCCATATTCACTGGCAATTCGATCCGTCACTTTAATATCTCCGCCATGATCATGAATAATATTGTACACAATGGACAGCCCAAGCCCCATGCCTTCACCGGCCGCCTTGGTGGTAAAAAATGGCTCAAACAGCCGCTTTTTATCTTCTTCACGAATACCGCTGCCCTGATCAATGACTTCAATCCTGATCATATTGCCCTGCTGTGAAGAACGAATATAAATGATATCTTCATCCTGCGAGGCATCACTGGCATTATTTATCAGATTTACAAAAACCTGTATTAACTGCTGTTGATCGCCGCTGATAATATGTTCTGCTGAACATTCATTAACAATAATCTGGTGTTTGGCCTTATGGCTCAGAGTCACCAGATGAATTGCCTCATCTACACATAGTTTAAGTGATAAGGGTTTTCTGGGCGGTTTAAGATAATTTCCACTGCGGGAAAAACTGGACAGTGACTGAATAATAGTGGTTATTCGCCGTGTCTGATTCAATACCTCTTCCAGATGCTGATGCAGATATTGTTTTAAATAGTCCTCATCATCTTCAGCCATCAGGTTCTGCGTTACTGATGCAATACCTGTCACCGGATTACCGATTTCATGTGCCACTCCGGCTGCTAGTCTGCCTATTGAAGCCAGACGCTCACTATGGGCCAGACGGTTTTCCAGTTCCTGTAAATCACTTAAGTCTTCCACCAGCAGAACTACACCATCAGTAGGGGCCAGTCCTGTATTTTTATCCCCTGAAATACTTTCACTCAGCCTTGAACGCCGGAAAGAACTGATTAAAGATGATTTATGCAGGTTAAAAATTCGCCGGGTATGATTAATATGTACCTGTATTTTTCTTAATTGCTGCTCTTCACCCTGGATAAAACTGTAAAAAAGTTCTCCCAAAGGCGAGGGCAGTGTCTGTATAGGTTCTCCTAAAATCTGTTCTGCCTTAATACCGGACAGTTCTTCAATGGCACGGTTCCAGTTAATTACTTCACTATTAATTCCCACCGAACAGACCCCCAATGGTAAATCCTGCAGCACCTGTCTGTGGTAACGACGCATATCATCCAGTTCCCCGGCTACGCCTTCCAGGCGAGTTCTGGAATCTTCCAGGCGGTTTTCCATATAACGGAAACTTTTGGCAAAAAAATCACGGGTATCGGTATCCAGTGCCAGTTTTTCATTCACCACCACCCTGGCCAGAATGGGGCCAATCAAACCGGAAAGATTGCGCTCTATCCGTTCCCTTAACTGGCGTAGATGTACGGGATTAGTATCATCCCTGTCCATAGACAAATCCCTGAGTGCTTTTTCAACCTCCTTGTCAGACATGTTTTCACCCAGCAACAGGGCCAGTTGTTCCTTGATACTGTCAATGGAACGCACCACCATAACCCCTTTTGGTGGAGTGAGTGTTGTTGAGCAGCAATTCCAGGCATTTTCATTTTCTGCCGCACTGGCCCGGGTCAGTAGAGACACCAGCACAAACAATACAAAATTGGCAGATAGTGAAGCAAAGGTTACTGAACCCCAGTGATCCGAACTGTTAAACAGGCTGCTGAAGGCAGGAACTGTGTCAAAGACAGCCGGGGACAGGAAACCTGAATTAACCAGCAGGGGTAATAACAGGGCATAAGCCCACACCAGTGAGCCTGCAAATAAACCGCCTAAAAAACCCAGCCGGTTGGCGCCCTGCCAGTAAAGCAGGCCAATAGTTCCGGGCAGAAACTGGGCAACGGCCACAAATGAAATCAGGCCAAGCTGAGCCAGTCCCTGGTGTCTTGACAACAGCAGGTCAAAGGCAAAACCGGACATAATAATAATGGTTATCAGAATACGTTTGCCCTGCAGCAGTCGTTGATAAATATTGGTGCTTTTATGGCTGAAATTACGGGGGAAAATGGCCGGCAGGACAAAATGATTCATAATCATATTGGCCAGTGCCAGTGTAGTGACAATCATCATGGCACTGGCTGCGGACAGGCCGCCAATAAAGGTTAGCAGCGGCAGCAGGGTATTGTCACTGTGCAGGGTAATGCCCAGCACATAAAAGTCCGCCGATGTGGATGTCTGCATAAACTGCCCGGCCCATAGTATTATGGGGATCGGCAGGTTCATTAATAGCAGCAGAGCGGGGAATGCCCAGCTGGCGGTGTGAATAGACTGGCTGTCAAAATTCTCACTAATCCCCATATGGAACTGTCGCGGCAGAAACAGAGCCGCACAGAAAGACAGAAAAATAAGACTGTTCCAGGAGCCGTCACCAATGGGCGCCATCAGTTCCTGCTGCTTGCCGGGATTATCTGCCAGCCACTGCTGCAGACCGGAGAAACCGTCAAATACTGAATACAGGGCAAACAGACCGACACTGAGCAGGGCAAAGAGCTTCACCAGCGATTCAAATGCTATCGCTACGACCAGTCCTTCATGCTTTTCCCGTGCTGAACTGTGCCGGGCGCCAAATAAAATGGCAAACAGAACCAGGGTGAAACAGAAGCCCAGTGAAATCATTATGGGTGTGGCTTCATTAGTAAGCACCTGCATGGATTCCGTTACGGCATGGATCTGCAGGGCAATATAGGGCAGAGTGCCCAGCAGCATAAACAGCGTGACCACAATGCCTACAAACTGGCTCTGGTAACGAAAAGCGAACAGATCCGCAAAGGAGGATAACTGGTGCTCCTTGCTTAATTTTAAAATAGGTGCAAACAGCCAGGGCGATAATAACCAGGCCAGGGTCACACCCAGATAGATGGTTAAAAAGCTGTAACCCTGACGTTCTGCAAAACCGACACTGCCGTAAAAACTCCAGGAAGTCGCATAAACACCAAGAGAAAGTGAATAAACTAAATGATGCCGGGCCAGTTTAGAGAACTGAGGTTTGTTATCCACCAGCCAGGCAATAAGAAACAATACCCCGAGATAGAACACACCGGAGGCAAATAACTGCCATAGTTCAAAATTCATGGCGTTTTAACCAACGGTACAGGAACCAGGTCAGGATAATAAGCCCAAACCAGATCAGATAAGGACTGTACCAGGGCATAAACTCATCCGCCCAGAAATAACGTACCGGCGAACAAATAAGAAAAAAGCCGCCAATAAATAATAATAAGGCTCGTTCCCTAAGCAGATTCTGTACAGGCTGTTTCATAGTCTGAATTATAGCCCAAAGTTACGTTTTGTAACACTTGAACACAAATTAATAGGTTTAACCCGGTTTCCAGACCTGGACAATGGATTCTTTATTTGCAGAACTCTGTTTTCTGTTCCAGTAAGTTGCTCTCTGATAAGCCTGTTCAAAAAACTCCGGAGCTTTTGCAATATCCGTACAGAGTTTTTCGGTGTCCGGACGCACACCGCCTCGTCCCAGATCCAGCCGGTCCGCATCCCAGCAGGTTTGTATAGTAATATCTGCTTCCGTCAGTCCCCGGCTGTGATAATAACAGGCATATTCCAGACGCTCTTTTTGCACAGACGTAATGCTCAGCAGATTATCAGAAAGGCTGTGGATAAAGGCAGCAGCTCTGGGGCCATGCTCAGGATCATTAAAATCAGCCTCCCGCTTAACATCGTGTAAAAAAGCAAATAACTCGACCACTCTTTGATCGGCGGCATTGTTGCGAGCAATCTGCAGACCGTTTACTCTTACCCTGGACCAGTGCGGCAATCCATGAATGCCTTGCCAGTCCAGTATAAATGTACTTCTGATTAACTGCAGTAAATCTCTGCTTATCATTAATGAATACCCCTTTGTTCTGTAAAGCCAGCAGATGATATAGATCAAGTATATTCAAGTACTTTACCA
>JALUZF010000073.1 GCA_027012135.1 Gammaproteobacteria bacterium | reverse complement strand
GTCTACATAATAAGTGCAAAAAAAATCATTTTTTTGTGCTCAAAACACTTGACCTGGTACAGGGAACTATTTAGGATTTGCAAATCAATACACTACATATTGTGTTATTCTTAAAAAAAAACACAATATAATACTTTTAGCAGACTGACAGCTTAAAACACTAAAGCTTTCAGGATGTTAGCCTGGACTCTTTTATCGACACTTTAAATAACATTCTCAATTGGGTCATATAGTCAAATCGGGGAAATCAGTAATGACTGCACAATTACACGCCATACCAAATACTGTAACAGAAATACCGCTTCAGGATGCCTCTCTGGATATCTGGGATACCAAGTATCGTCTAAAAACCAAGGAAGGCCTGCCGATTGATGAAAATATCGATGAAACCTATCAACGTGTGGCGCGGGCACTGGCCGAAGTTGAAGAAGGCAAGAAGAACCAGGATCACTATTATAAGGAATTTTTATGGGCCTTACGTCAGGGCGTAATCCCAGCCGGGCGAATTATTTCCAATGCCGGCGCCCAGGAGCACAAGCCGGCCACTTCCACCATTAACTGTACGGTTTCCGGTACCATTGCTGACTCCATGGATGATATCCTGGGCAAGGTACACGAGGCCGGGCTGACCCTGAAAGCCGGCTGCGGTATCGGTTATGAGTTTTCTACCCTGCGCCCTAAAGACGCCTATGTATCCGGTGCCGGTGCCTACACCTCTGGTCCCCTGTCCTTTATGGATATCTACGACAAGATGTGTTTTACCGTCTCTTCTGCCGGCGGCCGCCGCGGTGCCCAGATGGCTACTTTTGATATCGGCCATCCTGATGTCATTGATTTTATCCGTGCCAAACGTGAAGACGGCCGATTACGTCAGTTTAACCTGTCTCTGCTGATAACCACTGAATTTGTTGAAGCGGTTAAAAATGATCAGCCCTGGAAACTCTCTTTCCCTGTCACGGACAAGGAAATCAAACAGGACAAACTGGATCTGAACAACCCCGATCAAATCGTCTGGCGTGACCTGCCCAACAAGGACGGCTATATTGTCAACAACGACGGTCTGGTGGCCTGTCGGGTCAGCAAAACTATTCAGGCGCGCCGCCTGTGGGATATTATTATGGCTTCCACTTACGACTACGCCGAACCCGGCTTTATTCTGATTGATAAAGTCAATGAAATGAACAATAACTGGTTCTGTGAAAATATTCGCGCCACTAACCCCTGCGGTGAGCAGCCCTTACCGCCTTACGGCAGTTGCTTATTAGGTTCTATTAACCTGACCCGTTTTGTTGACAAGCCCTTTACTGATGAATCCTCTTTTGACTGGGACACTTTCCGTAAAACCGTGCGCATTTTTACCCGTATGCTGGACAATGTGGTAGAAATTAACGGCCTGCCACTGCCGCAGCAGCGTGAAGAAATTATGAACAAGCGACGCCATGGTATGGGTTATCTGGGCCTGGGATCTTCCTGCACTATGATGGGTATGAAATACGGCGATGACAATTCCCTTAAGTTTACCGAAGAAGTCACCAAGGTAATGGCTATTGAAGGCTGGAAAGAAGCTCTGGATCTGGCCAGGGAAAAAGGCCCGGCTAAAATCATGGATCAAATGTTTACCGTAACCGGTGAAATGCTGCACAAGCGTCCTGAAATGATTGCTGACGGTTATAAGGTCGGTGATGAACTGCCCGGCAAGGTACTGCACGCAAAATACAGCCGCTATATGCAGCAGCTGGCACAGGAAGAACCGGAACTGGTGGAAGCCCTGACCGAAACCGGTGCCCGTTTTACTCATCACAGCTCTATTGCACCCACTGGCACTATTTCTCTGTCTCTGGCCAATAATGCCAGTAATGGTATTGAACCCAGCTTTGCTCACCACTACTCCCGTAATGTGATCCGCGAAGGCAAAAAGACCAAGGAAAAAGTCGATGTATTTTCTTTTGAATTACTGGCTTATCGTGAAATGGTCAACCCTGATGCCATGCCTTATTCAGAAAATGAAGCTGAACAACTGCCGGACTACTTTATTACTGCCGACAGTATTTCTCCCAAGGAGCATGTAGATGTACAGGCTGCGGCGCAGAAGTGGATTGATTCCTCCATTTCAAAAACGGCTAATGTGCCCACCGATTATCCTTATGAGGATTTCAAAAATATTTATGAGTATGCCTATGACAGGGGCCTAAAAGGCTGCACCACTTTCCGCTTTAATCCTGAAGCTTTCCAGGGGGTACTGGTTAAGGAAACGGATCTGGAAAACACCACTTATCAGTTTACTCTGGAAAATGGTGAGGTTGTCGAACTCAAAGGTAACGAAGAAGTGGAATACGACGGCGAAATGCATACTGCCGCCAACCTGTTCGATGCCCTGAAAGAAGGCTATTACGGCAAGTTCTAAACCATTTCCCAGTAAAAATTATAAAGGCTAATAATGATGGCACTTAAAATAGACAGTAAAATTGTTGGTTACAAAGTACTGACCGAAGAAGAAAAAGCAAAGGATCTGCCCGCTGAGTCCTGTAACGATGATAATATCAGCGATGTGGAAAAAATGCATGAAAACCTGGACCGTCCGGAAATGCTGTTTGGTTCCACTTATAAAATTAAAACCCCGCAGTCCGAACATGCTCTGTATATTACCATTAACGATATGATCCTCAATATGGGTACTGAGCATGAAGAACGCCGCCCCTATGAGGTGTTTATTAACTCCAAGAATATGGAACACTTTCAGTGGGTACTGGCCCTGACGCGGGTTATCTCTGCGGTATTCCGTAAGGGTGGTGATGCCTGCTTCCTGGTGGAAGAATTAAAAGCCGTATTTGATCCCAAGGGCGGTTACTTTAAAAAAGGCGGCGTATTTATGCCTTCTCTGGTAGCTGAAATCGGCTGTGCTATTGAGTCCCATATGAAGTTTATCGGTATGCTCAAAGACACTGAACTGGATGACCATCAGAAAAAACTGATTGAAGCCAAGCGTAAAGAATTTGAAGCCAAAAATAAAGCACAGGATGAAACCGCCGATGACAGCAGCAGCTTTCCTGAGAAAGCTCAGCTTTGTATCA
Organism: Gammaproteobacteria bacterium; assembly: GCA_027012135.1. Lineage (GTDB taxonomy): Bacteria > Pseudomonadota > Gammaproteobacteria > GRL18 > GRL18 > JANELJ01. The sequence continues at coordinate 456 of JALUZF010000073.1, read as the reverse complement.
AATGTCAGACTAAAGCTCTGGTTTTGATGGATGGCTGTATGACCTGTCTGAATTGCGGGGACAGTAAGTGCGGGTAGTTGATAATGCGGGCAAAGATACCCGCATACCCAGATAAATCTGTTTACATCATGTCTAAGTGGATAATGCTCATTGGAGCCATTATATTTTTAACCGGAGCCATACTGCACTTTGCTCCGTGGCTGCTGAACTGGTTTGGTCGGCTGCCCGGTGATATTCGTATAGAAAATGAACGCAGCCGAATTTTTATTCCCTTAACTTCCATGATTATAATCAGTATTATTTTCAGCATACTGATTAATCTTTTTAAAAAATAACTGTTTATGTTAGATTGACCAAATAAATCTCTACTCATCCATAAATCAGGATTGTATTATGTTGAAATTATCTCTTAGCTTTTTTCTTTTGTTATTTGTCAGTGCTAATACTTTTGCAGAA
>JALUZF010000072.1 GCA_027012135.1 Gammaproteobacteria bacterium | reverse complement strand
TGCCGGTATGGTATTAATATTAGCACTGGGTATTTTCCTGCCCATGTGGGATTTAATAGGAAAGTTAAAGTGAATTCAATAAATTAAGTCTTTTTTTGATGTTTTCTATTAAATAACTGTATTTTTTAAAAATTAGAACTATATTTATTCACAGGACAAAAATCTAAAGTTTTCGTATTTTAGAACGCTTACAGGAGTAGATATAAAAATATTAATTCAGAAAACAAATGATCATTTCATAGCGATTATTTAAAAGGTCTAATTATGAAAAAAATACAATCCAGTGCAGGCTTTACTTTAATTGAACTGGTTACAGTCATACTGATCCTGGGTATTCTGGCAGCTACTGCCCTGCCCAAGTTTATTGATGTTACAGATGATGCCCATATATCCTCTTTTAAAGGGGTATCCGGTGGTTTTGGTTCTTCCGTTGCGCTGGCTCATGCGCAGTATATTGCCAATGGCCAGACTGTAGCTGGCCGGATAGCGGGCTATGGTTCTGATGCTGGAGACATTTATGCTAATGCCAACGGCTGGCCGGTGGATAATAATTCTACCACCTTAGATTGTGTAGGTTTATGGAGTGGTTTGCTGCAGAACCCACCTACTCTGGATACAAATACTGCTGCAGGCGGAAGCTCAACTTTTGATTATGTATATCGAACCAATGGCACAACCTATTGTTATTATTATCCGGTGGGTACTTTTAACTGGCAGGGAGTCAATGGCGGAGTACGAGCAATACTGCAGTATTTTCCCAATACAGGACGTATAGCAACAGTTACCCCCATTCCACCTAGCTAATAAGCTATTAATAAGTTCCTGTATTATTCACACAGGAACTTATTAATCTTTACCCGAGTTATGATACATAAACAATTAACCCGAATTAACGGTTTTACCTTAATCGAATTAATTACGGTCATTATAATTATTGCAGTCATTGGTATCGTAGGGGCTTCCAAATTTTTTGGTCATACGGCTTTTAAAGAGGCTCAGGTTCAGCAGGAATTATTATCCGCTTTACGTTACGCCCAGAAAATCACTATTGCCAGCCAGTGTCCAGTTAATGTTATTTTAAGCGCCAGTAGTTATCACTTAAATTATGCCCTGCCCTGCAGCGGCAGTGTAAAATACCCCGCAGGCCAGAACAGTTTTTCCGAAACTAATCTCCCGGCAACTATAAACAGCAGTTCCAGTACATTCAGCTTTGATGCCTCCGGTAATATTTCTCCCTCTACCGGTGGAACTATTACTATCGGCAATTTTAATATCACCCTTGAACCGGTCAGCGGCTTTGCTCATGAGTAAGTTTAATCATAGATATTCACACGGCGTGACTTTAATTGAGCTGATTATTTCCATTGTTATTATCAGTATAGCTATTACCGGGATCATGATGTTGTTTGCCGGAACCATGAAAACCAGTGCCGACCCTATGATAAGAGCCCAGGCTCTGGCCATAGCCCAGAGTTATATGGATGAAATACTCAGACAGCCTTACAGCGGTGATGGTGTCACAACCGGCAGAGTTAATTACAACGAGGTGGAAGACTATAATGCCATTATTGCCGGCAGTGCGATTGAGGATCAGTTCGGTAATACCATAAACTCACTATCAGCCTATAAAATTGAAGTTACGGTCAGGCTCTGTAATGCCAGCCTGTGTGACAATCCTTTCAGTTCCGTTAATGTCAAAAAAATTACAGTATCTGTTACTCATCCTGCTCTGGGCAGCAGTATTCCATTAGTAGCATATAGGACAGACTACTAATGTTAAGGGTCAGAGATTTAAGGCATAATGGATTTACACTGGTTGAATTAATTGTCACCATGGTGATCACCGGCATAGTGGCTCTGCTTCTGGTAAATATTATCAGCGTACCCATAGAAGGTTTCAGTGATATGAAACGCAGAGCCGAACTGGTAGATATCGCTGAAATAACTTTACATAAAATGTCACGGGAAATACGCCAGGCATTACCAAACAGCATTAAGATTACCCAAACCGGCACAGTATCTGCCATCGCATTTTTACATACCATTGACGGTGGACGCTATGCCGGCAGCGGCAGTAATATATTTACGGCCAATAAAAATCTGTCTGAATTTTTAATCACAAAAGCACTAAGTAATATTGACGATTCCATGGTAAAAAGCAGTGCTTATTACCTGGTTATTTATAATTTAGGTCAAACCGGTGCAGATGTTTACCAGGGTGATAATATCAGTAAAATTACCGCATTACCGCTTGCACCGAATATTAAAATTGAATTTGACACATTCAGTTTTCCTTTCACATCACCCAATAAACGTTTTATGATAGTGGACGAAGCCGTATCATTTATTTGTGATACGGCCACAGGGGAACTCAGATTATATCGGGGTTATAATTTCAGGGATGACCAGAGCGGAGGAGATTCAACCCCAACAGACAGCAGTCAGGGGTATTTACTGGCCAATAAAATCAGCGCCTGCAGTTTTAAATACAACCCGGGCACTATTACCCACCCCGCTCTAGTCACCCTGGAAATAACCATTTCTGACAATAAAGCCGGCAATGAAACCATCAGTTTATTAAATCAGATTTTTATTGAGAATCAGCCGTAAGCTATGAATTCAAAAAAAAGCAATAAAGGGTTTTCTCTGCCCGGTGCCATATTTATTATGGTGGTACTGGGCGGGATTGGTGTTGCTATGGTGAGTTTAAACAGCTCCACAACCACTACATCTGCTTTAAATATTGAACAGAACCGGGCCTATTATAATGCGCAAAGTGCAATGGAACTGGCCATTGCACGAGTTCTTGAAAATGACAGGGATAATACTCTGACCAATACCAGTTGTGAAAATGTTAATGCGACCACTTTTGTACTGGAAGGTTTTAATATTAATATTGCCTGTGAAGCCACCTGTACGGATATCAATACCAATTGTTGTACTGATAATCCCGCCACCGGTAATTTCTGTGCTATTAATCCAAGAGTTACAATTATAACGGTAACCTCCAGTAAAGATAACATGGGAGAAACCTATTATGTTCACAGACAAATTCAGACCACGATTTCATATGATGGCTCTTAATTCATAATTGATAACCACATGAAAAAATTGCATCTGACATGGGCTGTATTTTTTATTCTGATTTTTTCGGGCCTGCCCTCCTTTGCCAGTAATTTACTGGATCCGGCAAACGGCGCCCAGATCACCGTCATTAATAAAGAACTGAACAACACTAACTGGGCAGCCGCCAATCTTACTGATTTATCATTGACCACCCGCTGGTTATCCAACAGACAAACTAATAATATTAATTATATATTTAACAGCAATAAGGACAGTGCCTGTTTTAACCGTTTTGATTTGGTCAATTATGGTACTAATGATCGATCAGTACAGAATTTTATGCTGTTCCGTACTCTGGATGGTAGCCTGTCAGCTGATATAGGCAGTAATGGCTGGATCCCAATCCCGGCAGATATTAACCCTGTCGGGCCCATAAACCATAATAGCTGGGGTCAGGGCAGCCGTTTAACATCCGTTAATTCTCAGTTAAACAATACCAACTGGGCTGGCATAAATATCAATGACGGCGATATCAATAGTTTCTGGTTATCCAGTAAAGCTAACAATCAGCTGGTATTTAATTTTGATACCAACTGGGATGGTGTTGCAGATAATGCTATTAATATTAAACAAATTAAAATATATAACTACGGCTCAAACCGTTCAGTTAAGTTATTTCAACTTGAAACCAGCACTGACGGGATAAACTGGAAAAAGATAGAAGTTCCCGGAAGCAATGCCGGTGATCCAGACTTTAATTATGCTTTAATATGGCACGGTGCCAGTTTAAGCGCTATAGACAGGCAGTTAAATACCAGCAATTGGGCAGCAAATAATATCCATGATGGCGACCTGAATACCCGGTGGCTAAGCAATAAAGGTAATAATACCCTCGACTTTGTTTTTGATGTCGATTTTGATGGAACCAGCGGGGCTGATGGAGATAGCGATGATCTGTTTACCCTTGAAAAATTTACTTTATATAACTATGGCAACAATGACCGCTCTGTCAGACAGTTTCAGATTGAAGTTAAAACCCTCAGTCAACCAGCCTGGACAAAATTAAAAGTACCCGGTACTGCCCCTGGCATTGCAGATTACAATTTTTTATTAATCAGCCAGGGAGGAATCTTAAAATACATAAACAGTCAGCTTAATAACACTAACTGGGCAGCAAAAAATATTCATGACGGTGATCCCAATACCCGCTGGTTAAGCAATAAGGGTAATAATGTACTGGACTTTGCTTTTGATGTGGATTTAGACGGTACCACAGGTGCTGATGGTGATACAGATGATTTATTTACCATGGATAAATTCTTTCTGCGTAATTACGGTAGCAATGATCGATCTATCAATCAATTCCAGGTCGAAGTAAAAACTTCTGCCAATAATACCTGGGAAAAATTGCCTGTACCGGGCAGTTCTGCAGGACAGCCTGATTATAACTTTGCACTCAAGGATAACGGCGGACAACTTGATTTCATTGACAGTCAGTTGAATACCACTAACTGGGCAGCAAAAAACATTCATGATGGCGATTTAAATACACGATGGTTAAGCAACAAACCCATAAACACCCTGGAATATTCTTTTGATACGGATTTTGATGGTTCCAGTGGTAATGGTATTAACCTGGATAAAATATCACTGCTCAATTACGGTAATGATGACCGCTCTATTCAAACCTTTGAAATTGATATTAAGGTAAACAATGGTCCTTGGCAGACTATTACAGCACCCGGAGGCGGAACAGTATTTAACCCAGCCATGAACGGTAACCTGCAGGACTGGAATATTGGACCATTCACCAATGTAACACAGGTCAGATTAAGAACCCTGACTAATTATGGGGACCCGAATTATACCGGAGCCAGTGAAATAATCTTTTCCGGAGTCTCTGTTGGCCCCAGTTACACTTTTAACGCCGCAATGAATGGCGATGGTGAAACATTTACCCTGTCCTCTCCTGTTAACAATATTACCAATGTTCGTTTAAGAAGCATTAATAATCATGGAGATTCTTTATACACCGGTGCAAGTGAATTTATGGTACTTGGGCCCTCAATAAGTGAATCCTATACCTTTACTGCGGCCATGAACAGTACTGGAGAGACCTTTACATTGCCTACTGCTGATCAGCCTGTAGATGTCACAGCTGTTCGCTTCAGAACAATTAATAATTATGGTAATTCTTTATATACCGGAGCCAGTGAGCTGTTATTATCCGGAACGGCTATCAGCGCAGGTCATACTTTTACTATTCCTCAAGGCGTTGGACCTCATACTATTACTCTGGAGAATGATGATATTGTTTCATCTGCCACGTCTGTACGCCTGATTACCATACAGAATTATGGGAATTCAGATTATACCGGTATGCGTGAACTGGAATTACTTGGTGATCCCGTTGGCCCCGACTATATCTTTAAAGCTGATATGAATGGTAATTTACAAAGTTTCAATTTTACGCCCAGCCTGGGCCGTGTTTTCCGCTTTCATAGCTTGTCAAATCATGGTGATCCATCTTATATCGGCGCAACAGAACTGGCTCTTAATGAATCCAATGGCTGTATTATCTCAGAATGGCGTATGGATGAAAGCAGCTGGAGCGGGTTAAGCAATGAAGTGCTGGACAGCAGCGGTAATGGCTATAATGGCATAGCAAGAAATAATGTCACTACGGCAGATGGTACTGATCCGCAGGTTAATGGCGGTATCTGCAGAGTTGGAAGTTTTAATGATAATGGTTATGTTGAATTACCCACTTTCCCAAATCTTACAGAAAGTTTTACCATTACCGGCTGGTTTAATACTTTTGATAATACTGAACCTGGACAACGAATATTTGCAGATGATGAAACTTCAACCGGAGGGTATGCACTGAGCGTAGGGGATCCCGGCAAAGGAAGAATACGTTTTTATCATCGAAGTTTTAATCCAGTCAGCCTGGATACTTCTCCCTATTTAATTGCTAATAACCAGTGGTATTTTGCTGCAGCTTCATTTACTTTGCTGACAAATAATAAGGCGCAGAAAGATCTTTATTTATTTGACAGTTCTGGTAATTTACTGGAGCACAAATCAGAACTGGTCAATGGTTCACTGGCCGTATCTCCCGGTCTGGCATCCCTGGGTGGTGAAGTGAACGGTGCAGAGAGCTGGAACCGCTTCAAAGGCTATGTAGATGAAGTAAAAGTCTTTAAAGGTGTTCTGGCACAGGCTGATTTACAGACCATTGTGGATTTTGAACGTATTGGAAAAAACTGGGACGGCAGTAGTCGTTCCTGTAGCGGCTCCACAGCTCTGGATCACCTGGAAATAATACATGACGGTCAGGGCATAACCTGCAGCCCAGAAACAATTACTATTAAAGCCTGTATCAATCCCGATTGTTCAAGCCTTTATACTGCTGATGTTGATATCAGCTTATTACCTGTGGGCAGTTCAGATTTCTGGACAGGTAATGCAACTATCAGTAATGGCATAGGTATCTATAAGTTCAGTCATACGGTTTCCGGAACTGTAAATCTGGGTATTGCATCCTCTAACCCGGTTGCTGTCAATGGAGTGACCTGTAATATTTCCGGTGTTAACGACTGCAGTATGGTTTTTTCTGATGCCGGATTTGTTTTTTCCATAAATAATCAAAATGCCTGTCAGAACTCTGCTGATATTGAAATCAGGGCAGTGAAAAAGTCTGATACCAGCGTTAGTTGTGTTCCGGCCTTTTCCGGAAATCGTTCTGTACACTTCAGTACCGGCTACAACAACCCTGCATCAGGAAACAAAAAGGTTGCCATAACACCGTATGGCGGCAGTACTGAATTTAACCCGGATACTAACCCTGTAGTGATCAATTTTACTCCGGGACAGAATTTTTTCAAAGCTCGCTATGACGATGCCGGGCGTATTACATTGACAGCTGACTATTCCGATAGCACCGGGCTGACCTTAAGCGGCAGCAAGAGCTTTATTGTTATTCCTGATGCCCTGTCTGTGCTGGCAAAGTTACCGGGTTCAGGCGGTGCCGTATTAAATGCTGTTACGGCTTCTGCCCTGCCCATTCGAAAAGCGGCTAATGATATTTTTGAGGTTGAAGTAAAAGCTGAATGCATTGAAGATAATGGAAATAAAAAAACCGTTAATAATTTTATAGCCGATGTTCAGCTTTCCGGTGAAAACGCTGGACCACTTCCGGGTTTCCTGGGTGCCCTGGGCGGTAATATCAGCCGCAATGATTTTACACAGACAGGTAATATCTATGATAAATTAGTTTTTGATGATATTAATTATTCCGAAAGCGGTTATTTTACCCTTCGTGCCAGCGTTAATAATTACCTGGGTACAGGCATAAATCTAACCGGCACACAGCTAACCGGCCGTTTTGTACCGGATCATTTTTCCCTGATTACTCCTTATAGTGCAGGAACTGCCCTGGACTGGGGAGGTTCTTTTGTCTATATGAAGCAACCGAAAATAAAAGTTGAATACACTCTGGAAGCCCAGAATGGTAATAATATTATTACCCGGAATTATAACGGTAGTTTTGCTACTGCAGGGGTAAGCGGTGTAGCTGAAAATAACAATGATGGCATTGAGCTGTCATCCAGATTAAGTAACCTGTCCAGTACATGGCTTAATGGTCAGATGAGTTTCAGCAATGATGGCCTGCTGTTTAACCGTATCAGCACACCCGATGGTCATTTCTCTAATCTTAAAATCGGCCTATTAGTAATCGACAACGAAGCAGGTACAGACATTCTGCTACATGATCTGGATATGAATCCCCAGACTTCATCATCCTGTACAGCTCTTAACAACTGTACTGCAAAATCACTTGGTACACTGGATGTTCGTTATGGAAGACTTGTTATTAACAATGCCTATGGTGCTGTTGAACTTCCCCTTGCTGTTGACCTGGGTACTGAGTATTTTGACAGCACTACCGGGCAGTTTAAACGTAATTATGATGACAGCTATACTTCATTTAATGTCAGTACCGGTATTAACTGGAGCAGTACTGTCTTTTCCGGAATAACAGGCAGTGATATTACAGCAACAGGCAGTGGCAGCCTTAGCCAGGGAACAGGTAGCTTTAGTTTTCATAAACCCGGCCAGACACTCTCAGGCCCCGGGAAAGAAGGCTATATCGATTATCAGTATGTTACAGATGACTGGTTAAAATATGACTGGAAAGGCACTGGAGATGAAAACCCATCCGCAAGAGCCAGTTTTGGTATTTATAATCGCAGCAAGCATTTAATTTATAGCCGGGAACTTTACTAAACAGATAGATAAAATATGATTGTTATTTTGTAAATACAGTACCTGCAGGCAGTCACGGTCAGGTTGACTGAATATTTACGTTATTTTTTTAATTGCTGGGCAGCATATTGACGGAGTTCAGGTCTGATACTTCTAGATTGCAGGGCCTGTTGAAATGCCTGCTGTTCATTATCATATTCACCATTACTTCTATAGGCAAGTGCTATTCCGATCCATAACTCCCCCTGTTCGGGCTTGATTAGCAGGGCTTTCCGATAATAAACAATGGCTTCATCATAACGCTGCTGCCGCTGATAAAGATTAGCCAGCAGAGAATAATAATCCGCATTTTCCTTAACTGATTTTAAATTATCTTCCAGTATTTTAACGGCAGAAGCAATGTCTGAAGCCATAAGTACACGAGCCCGGCTCATTACTGTCAGCGTTTTATCTTCTATTTTCTTTTTCCTGATCGGTTTGATTTTAACAGTAGTTTTTTTTGTTTCAGATACCGAAAGTGGTGTTTCCTGTTGCTTCAACATGGTTTTAGTTTCAGCTTTAACAATACTTTTTTTCTGTGTTGAATTTTTTTTATGTTTAAGCACTTTATTTTGTGCAATAGTTTTATTAACAGCCGGCTCATGCACTTTCCTGTTTAAAGATTTATGATCACTCACTGATACTTTAGCAGGCTGATTAGTACTTTTATTATTTTGTACTGCAACGTCTTTGCCGTCTGATGCTGCTGGTATTTTATCTGCTATCAATTGTACTTCAGAGTGTGCCAATATTTCTTCCTGAGAAGCGGGTACAGAAATATTTATTTCATCTTTATTTAACTGGCTTATATCATCCGGTAATTTAATCGGCAAACCATCCACGGCATTTTGTGCAAGCTCTGGTTGAGTTTGAGTATAAATTGTATAGATAATAACTGAAATGGATAGCAGAAGAATAACTAAAGCCGGAATTAACCAGCGATATACTGATGGTTTGCTATGAGCAATAATATTGACTTCATCTATATAATGAGAGCTGTTGGCCTTTCTTTCTCTGCGCGCCTCCAGATCACGCAGCATTTGATTAATAACGCTCATAGATACATCCAGTAATATACACTAGCCGCTACTACAATTATAAATAGAACGGGCAACAGTATTTTTAAGCGATTAGAAGATTGATTCTGTTCTGCATAGGCATCTTCAGTATCTGCAATAGCCTGTTTCATAATTGCCGGAGATAACTGCCTCTGTCCCTTGCCGTAAGCCAGGATAAGCGCTTTATGCATAATCAGGTTTATCAGTCTCGGGATCCCCCGACTATAACGATGCAGTAATTTAAGAGATGCTATGGGCAAAAGCTCTCCCCCTCTGTATCCAGCAATCATCAGACGGCAGCTTAAATAAGCGATAATAGTATCCATATCCAGACGACAGAGATTAATAGAAAAGCTCACTCTCTGTCTGAACTGTCGAAGATGCCTTGATTTTAGTTTTTCATCCAGTTCAGGCTGCCCAAACAATATGACCTGTAACAGCTTGCTCTGCTCGGTTTCCAGGTTGGTTAATAAACGTAAAGCTTCAAGGGTTTTATCCGGCATAGCCTGAGCTTCATCAATACATAGGATGATTTTTTTATTATCCTGGTAATAAGCCATCAGCTTCTCTGTAATAAGCTGTTGCAGGGAATATTCATTGGCAGAAACCGGAAATTTAATACCCAGTTCATTGGCAATAGAAACCGTTAATGTTTTGGATGAGATATTGGGATTAGGGATATAGCAGGTAATAATATTTTCAGAAACAGTATTCAGCAGTTTTCGACAAAGCAGCGTTTTACCGGTGCCGACTTCTCCGGTAACTTTGATAAAACCTTCGCCATTATCAATTGCAATAAGTAAAGTTTCCAAAGCATCTTTAAAAGGCCCCGAATCCAGGAAAAACCGGGTATCCGGAGTTAAGCTGAAAGGTTCCTTATTAAGACCAAAAAATTCACAATACATAGTTATGTGACTGGATGATGTAACAGACTGTTTATTTTTTGAAGCACAGGGCAGACTGCTTTATATAAAATAATCATTATTCCGTTTCAGTGGTTTTTTTATCCTGACCAAACTTGTACCAGGTAGATGGTTCTTTGGTAGAAGGTCGTCCACTGACATCATAGGATTCCAGCTTTTTAAAGCGCTGTTGTGTATCTGAAAGCGTCTGGTTAATTGCATTATCATCTTCAAGGTAGGTGGCCTTAAGCATAATAACCAGTTCGGATTTAACCGATAATTCACGTTGATGTTTAAAGGCATTACCTACAAGAGGAATATCACCGAAAAAAGGTACACTGGAGTTATCATCAGTCGCTTTGGTACTCATTAAACCACCAATAATAACCATCTGGCCATTTTTTGCCCTGATAATGCTGTCAGATTCTCTGATAGTACTTTTTGCCATAGGCAGAGATATCTGCAGGTTGTCTGAAAAACTAATGGTTCTGTTATCTTCTGTGACATTACTGATGGATGGATGAATATGCAGAATAATTTCACCCGTGGTATTAATTTGAGGGGTTACATCCAGAGCCACACCGGAAAAAAACGGGGTCAGTTCAACATCCGGTATTTCACTGGCGCTGCCGTCAGTGCCGGAAGTATTACTGGAATTTAGATCAGTCACAAAAAACCGGTCAGTACCGACTTTAATAACAGCTTTCTGGTTGTTCATAGTGGCTATTCTGGGACTGGAAAGCACCTGTACATTGCCCTGGGTACCCAGCAGTTCTATCATGGCTTTAAAATCATTCAGATCCAGTGCTAATGCAAAAACACCACCGAATGGCCCGGTTAATTCACTGCCCAGCCCGGTAAATCCACCGCCGCCCTCTACAGCCCCGGGTGCTGTACCGGGAAGTGTCACATTCGTTAACAGGGAGTTAATGCCAACCTGTCCAGCTTTAATGGTTTTACCTGAACCAGGCTTACCCAGGGCAGCCCAGCTGATGCCGGCCTGAAAGCCATCGGATAATTCCACTTCAACTATCTTGGCTTCCAGAAGTACCTGACGTCCTACAATCATTTGAGTAGCTTCCAGAAACTCTTCAACTCTTGATAACTCTTCCGGCATGGCTTTAATTAAAACTACACCGGTCTGCGGATTTACCACAATTTCCCGCCCATCTTCTGTACCAATAATAGTACGCAGAGAATTAGCCAGCTCTTTCCACAGATCAACTTTAAATTCTGTTTTTAACTGGGTGCCGAATTTTGTATTGGCCGTTGAATTTTGTGAACTATTATATCCCCCCCCGCTATTGCCTGAAGATGAGCCGCTAGTATTATTGACAGTTTTAGTAATTTGTCCTGAACTGACATCAATGGATGATGAGCCTTTTCTGGATAAATTCAGGTAATTGATTCTAAACAGTCTGGTCTGTAGAGAATTAGGATAAACAAAATAATTATTACCTTTTATCTTATAATCAAAGCCGTGAACCTCACGGACAATATCCAT
>JALUZF010000071.1 GCA_027012135.1 Gammaproteobacteria bacterium | reverse complement strand
GGCGCCGTGGGCGGCTATAAATGGGAGTCACTGAATATTTCAGTACGCCCCGAAAAAGGGCTGCTGGGGCTGCGTTCTGAACTTGAACTGTTTGCCAATCTGCGGCCTGCTATTTTATATCCGCAGTTGGCACATGCCTCTACTCTAAAGCCTGAAGTGGTTTCAGGGCTGGATATCATGATTGTACGTGAGCTGACCGGCGGTATCTATTTTGGTCAGCCAAGAGGGGTCAGAGAACTGGAAAATGGTGAAAAACAGGGCTTTAACACACTTATCTATAAAGAGTCTGAAATTGAGCGAATCACTCATGTGGCTTTTGAAACAGCCATGAAACGTAATAAACGTCTCTGCTCTGTAGATAAAGCTAATGTACTGGAATGTACAGAACTGTGGCGTGAAGTGGTCGAACGGGTTAGTAAGGACTATCCTGAAGTGGAACTCAGTCATATGTATGTGGATAATGCCGCTATGCAGCTGGTACGGGCACCCAAGCAGTTTGATGTTATGGTTACCACTAATATGTTTGGTGATATTCTGTCTGACTGTGCCGCCATGCTGACCGGTTCTATTGGTATGCTGCCGTCCGCTTCCATGGATAAAAATCAGAAAGGTATGTATGAACCTATCCATGGTTCCGCACCGGATATTGCCGGTCAGGATATTGCCAACCCACTGGCCACCATTTTATCGGTTGCCATGATGCTGCGTTATTCACTGGGCGCTGAAAAACTGGCGGTTAAAGTTGAAAAAGCGGTAGATGATGTCCTGAACCAGAATTTAAGAACTGAAGATATTTATACGCAAGGGGATACTAAAGTCGGCACCAGTGCCATGGGTGATGCGGTAGTGGCCGCCTTAAAATCTTAAACCATATTAATAAATCTAATCATAATCCAGGAATAGAAAAATGACTAAAGAATTTGATGTTGCAGTTGTCGGTGCCACCGGTGCCGTCGGCGAAACCATGATGGCGATACTGGAACAGCGTGATTTTCCAGTTCGTAACCTGTACCCGCTGGCCAGTGAGCGTTCTGCCGGTAAAAAAGTCCAGTTTAAAGGTAAAAACTATACGATTGAAGATCTCAGTACCTTTGATTTTTCTAAAGTACAGATCGGTCTGTTTTCAGCCGGCGGCAGTATTTCAGAAATATATGCCCCTAAAGCGGCAGAAGCCGGTTGTGTTGTGGTCGATAATACTGCTCATTTCCGCTATGACGATGATATTCCCCTGATAGTACCGGAGGTTAATCCACATGCTATTGCCGGATACACCAACCGCGGGATCATAGCTAATCCAAACTGTTCCACTATCCAGATGCTGGTGGCATTAAAGCCCATTTATGATGCCGTAGGTATTGAGCGTATTAATGTCTGTACTTACCAGGCTGTTTCCGGAACCGGAAAAAATGCCATTGAAGAACTGGCTACCCAGACGGCCAATATTCTGAACTGTAAGGAAGTAAAAGCTGAAGTTTACCCCAAGCAGATTGCGTTTAATGTGCTGCCGCATATTGACGTATTCAAGGATAATGGCTATACCAAGGAAGAAATGAAAATGGTCTGGGAAACCCAGAAGATTTTTGAAGATGATTCCATTATGGTTAACCCAACAGCGGTTCGGGTCCCGGTCTTTTATGGCCACTCAGAAGCACTGCATATAGAAACAAAAGAAAAAATCAGTGCCGAAAAAGCCACTGAACTGATGCAGAGCTTTGATGGTATTGAAATTCTGGATACCCGGGAAGACGGTGGTTATGCGACAGCTGTTACTGAAGGCGCGGGTAATGATCCGGTTTACGTCAGCCGTATCCGTGAAGACATTTCCCATCCTCGCGGACTGAATATGTGGGTGGTTGCCGATAATGTTCGCAAAGGTGCCGCTCTGAACAGTGTACAGATTGCAGAAATACTGATTAAAGATTACCTGTAATCAAGCTATTCCCTCTTCCTCCGGGAGAGGGTTAGGGTGAGGGGTTAAAAAATTCAAGGAAGCGTGAATTGGTTTGCAAAATTTAAATAATTTGCAAACTGGTTAATGTTTTTCTTGAATTTTTTGTTTTAACATACTAAAAATAAAGACAATATAGTAAGTGTTTGTGCTATTATTTCTGAAAAACCAGCTATAATTAAGAAAAATGCTCTGGCGTTAATTTCGAAGTAAATACTTACTAAATGAAATCCAGTACAAATTTTGTACAATTTTAATAATTAGTCTTCACAATCTGTAAGCAAAATAGAATTATGATAATAAGAATTTTCTCTGGAAACGATTTCTGCAGGAATTTGCTTATCACAAATTTTTATACTAGTTTGAAGACATATCGTATTCTGAAAAATATAAAATAGGGAGTCAGCAAGTGCGGAAATCAATTCTTGCATGTACTGTATCAGTGTTAATGTCGCCAATGGCCGGCTGGGCTTTAGGTCTGGGAGATATACAGGTTAATTCAACCTTGAATCAGGCTCTGAAAGCAGAAATAGAACTGCAATCTGCTACCAAAAAAGATCTTGAATCTCTGCATGTTGGGCTGGCATCCCGTAAAGCTTATTCCCGTTCAAATATAGAATTCAGTGATTACCTGAAAAAGTTTCACTTTAAGGTGATACAGAAAAATGGTAAAAATTATATTTCTATTACCACTCGTAAACCGTTTAAAGAGCCGTATGCCAATTTCCTGGTGGAAGCCAGCTGGGGTTCGGGGCGATTACTGCGTGAATACACCATGCTTGTGGATCCACCGGAGTTTGTAAAGGCTAATTCCCGTGCCCCTTCTGTTGCAACGACTTCCAGTGTAGCGCAGGTTAGGCGCAGTTCCGGTTCTTCTTCGCCTGGCACAGTAAAACGAGCACAGCCTCAACCATCTTATTCCGGCAGCACCGGTGAGCTGGTTTACGGGCCTACCCAGAAAAATGATACCTTATGGTATATTGCCAAAAAAATGGCACCGGCCAATGTTTCCATTGACCAGATGATGATGGCTCTGTTAAGAGACAATCCTGATGCCTTTGTGGGAAACAACATCAATAACCTCAAAGCAGGTTATGTACTTAGAATTAAAGATGCCGCCAGTTTAAATCAGCTGGATCGTCGCAGTGCCCGTCGTCAGGTTCAGGAACAATATCAGACCTGGAAAGAAGCCAGGGCACAAAAGGTCAGCACGGTCAGTCCGGTTGATCGCAGCGATAGAAGTGCAGATGAAACAGCCGATAATGATGGACAGTTAAAACTGATTGCCTCCGGTGAATCAGGTTCTGCAGGTGCCCAGGGAAGTCTGGCCAGTGATGCCAGGGCCCTGAAAGAGAAGCTGGCTATGGCCAGTGAAGAGCTTGAATCCAAAGAAATTGAAAATCAGGAACTCAAGGCGCGAATAAAAGAGCTTGAAAAAATCTTAAAAACAAAGGCTTCCCTGGTACAGCTAAAAGATGAAAGCCTGGCTGCCCTGCAGAAGCAGAAGGAACTACAGGAAAATGGAGAAGCCGAGCCGGTAGCGGGAGAAACACCTGTAGGCGAAGCTACTGAAGGACCAGCTGAAATTGTCGAACAAGAAACCCTGGTTAAATCTGATGGTCAGACAATTACAGAAATCACTGTTATTAAACATGCAGCTGAGGCCGAAGCGGCAGAAGAAGTTATTGTTGCCATAGAAAAAGTAGCACAGGATGAAGCGGCTGGTGCAGCACTGGATAAAACGACAACTGCTGAAACTGTGCAAACCTCTGCGGCAGAAGAAGCCATGGCCATTGCTCAGACTGAAGCTAAAAAAGAAGTCGCTAAATCCAAACCAGAAACTGCTAAAAAACCACAACCCAAAGCTAAGCCTATACCTGCTTATGAGCCTACACTGGCAGATGATCCGGTCGGTTTCCTGCTGAGTGAAGAAAACCTGCCTTATACTGCCGGTGGCGGGGGCATACTGATTCTCCTGCTTGCCTGGCTGGGTTTACGCGGCCGTGGTAAGAAGGAAGCAGAATTTGAAGAAAGTATCCTTGATTCACAGATTGCGATGGATGACAGTGAGTTTGCAGCCGATAAAAGTGAAAAAGCGGATGACTCCAGTACTGAAGTACTGGCAGGGGATACAGAAACTTCCTTTCTGAGTGATTTCTCATCCGATGATATGGAAAGCCTGCAGCCAGATGATACAGAAGCTGATCCAATAGCTGAAGCTGATGTGTTTATGGTGTACGGTCGTTACCAGCAGGCAGAAGAATTACTGAAATCTGCTATCAGTAAAGAACCCGAACGTATTGATTATCAAATGAAACTGCTTGAAGTTTACCATGGTGATAACCAGAAAGATGCCTTTGCTGTTCAGGCCGATGTGGTACGTGATGTATTATCCAGAACCAATGATGATTATGAGTTAACTTCAGAATGGACCCGGGCCAAGTCCTGGGCGGAAAAACTCGGTGTGGATATAGAAATGCCCGATACCTTTGATTCAGAGGATACCGGTATGGCATCTGAGGAACATGACACCTCTACAGAACCAGAAGCTGAAATAACAGCAGAAGATCTGGAAAGTACTGATGAGTTTTCTCTGGATGATGTCAGTGATGACCTGACCCTGGAAACAGCTGAAATCGACTTTAACGAAGGCGATTCAGTTCTGGGTGATCTGGATACTGACGGTTCTATAGAAGGTGATACCAGTGATGAACTGTCCCTGGATGATCTGGATATGGGTTCAGAAGAACCAACCGAAGACAGTATGAGCCTGGAGCTTGATGATTTAAATACTGAACTATCTGATGAAACAACAGAATCTGATAGGTTTAATCTGGAAGAAAATACTACAGAAACAGAAACCGAATTTGAACTTGAAGATACAGAATTAAACCTTGAAGAACTGGACACCGATGAAGCTTCAATGGATCTGGATGATATCAGTGATGATGAACTGAGTCTGGATTCAGATGAATTGCTGGATATTGACTCAACTGATACTGAGAGTATAGAAACTGGTGAAAACAGTTCTGAGCTGGAAAATAGACTTGAACCTGAAGAGAGTCTTGAACTTGAAGACAGCCTTGAACTTGAAGGCAGTATGGAGATTGAAGACAGTCTTGCATTAGAGGAAAGTCTGGAACTGGATGATTCTCTGGAAATTGAAGAAAGCAGTAAAGACAGCTCTGAAAATCTGGATGCTGAACTGGCTGATGACAGTTTTGAACTGGATATGGATAAGGAATCTTCCAGCTCAGAAGATGATCTGGAACTGCTGGATAACGACATGAATTTCGATGAGCTGAATGATGATTTCCCTGAACTGGATGCTGTTGGAACCAAGCTGGATCTGGCTAAAGCCTATATCGATATGGGTGATATGGAATCTGCCACCAGTATTCTTAATGAAGTTATTGATGAAGGTGATGATGAACAGAAAACACAGGCACAGGAGCTGTTAGATCAGGCTGAATCATAATACCTTATGCATCCGGTTATTAAGCTTATCAGTTTAATTACGGTTGCTGTTTTTCTAACCCAGGGTAATCCTGTTACCCTGCTGATTACGGGAGCTTTAATGCTCCCGTTTTATTTGGTAATACCGTCTCTGTGGCAATCTGCTTTTAGTATGATAAGCAGGCTTAAAATATTTTTTCTCTCCATTATCCTGGTCTACCTGTTTCTGTCACCAGCGACATGGAGTGAACTGTCAGATATGAATATACTATTACAGGTTTCTGCCCCAGGACTGTTCAGAATTGCTGTGCTTATTGTTATTATTTTTGCAGTCAATCTTTACCTGAAAACTACCTTTAAAGAAGATATTCTGGCCTCTCTGATCTGGCTGTTTAAACCTCTCAACTACTTAAATATTACTATTGACCGTTTTGCCTTAAGAGCAGTAATGACCCTTGAGTATATTGAACACCTTAACCATAAACTGATCCAGCATAAAAAGCGAAAGCTGCAACAAAAAAAACTGGAAGCTAATGGTGGAACATCTTTAAGAAAGAAGTTACGGATGACAAAACAGGTTTTTCTTAATCTGGTCAGTCAATCTGCTATAATTCTGCAGGATGTGTTAAACGAAGCAGAAAATACTTCCGGAAAACAATATACTATTGACTGCCTGCAGGCACCTTCTTTTACACAGTTTATAATACCTGTGATACTATTTTTCTGTTTATTTATTACCATTTAAAACCTGAATTCTGATACCTGATACCTATAAAAAATGCGAATTGCTCTGGGAATTGAATACGATGGTGCTGCTTTTTGTGGCTGGCAGATCCAGCAGGGTGATGTACCTACCGTACAGGGTACCCTGGAGCAGGCATTAAGCCAGATAGCCAATGAAACCATCCGCCAGTGCCAGGTGGCGGGTCGAACAGATACTGGTGTACATGCTACAGAGCAGGTGATTCATTTTGACACCGAGGCCAGTCGTTCCATGCGTTCCTGGGTTCTGGGCAGTAATCGTTACCTGGCGGATCATACTATCAGTGTTTTATGGGCCCACGAAGTGGATGAAGATTTTCATGCCCGCTTTTCAGCTAAGCGCCGCCGCTATCGTTATGTGATCCTCTCCCGTCCTATTCGTCCCAGCTTTCTGCATAGCCAGGTCTCCTGGGATCCAAGGCCGCTTAGTTTAGGTAGAATGCAGCAGGCGGCAAAATATTTTGTAGGTGAGCATGATTTTAATTCTTATCGAACGGTTAAATGCCAGGCTAAAAGCCCGGTAAAAACCATTTATTTTTTAAATATTTCCCAGAGAGGGGAGTATTATTATATTGATATAGAAGCCAACTCTTTTTTACATCACATGGTTAGAAATATTGCAGGAGTATTAATGGCTATTGGCTGTGGTGAACAGGAACCTGACTGGGCTATGGAAGTACTGGACGCTAAAGACAGAACCCGGGGCGGTGTCACAGCACCTTCAGGCGGTTTATATCTGACTCATGTTACTTATGATAAAAAATTTAACCTGCCCCAGATAAATTCTTCAACAATTATCTAAAAATCCACCCACTCTGGATAGGTTATTCCAGAGTGGGGAAGAGCTCTTTATGAAATTAACCTGCTTTAGCTTTTCTTTCGACCACTTCGCTTATCCACCAGGTTAGAAGAGCTGGAGATGAGGCCGTTATCGGACTGACCGTTGATGGTTTTGATGTCCGGTTACGGCGACGGGAACGCTTTTTAGGGGGGGCTTTCTGTTCTGTTCCCTTTTCGGTTTCAGTATTGTCAGACTCTTTTTTATCCAATGATTCCGTGGAGTCTGTTTTGTCTGAACCTGATTCAGAAGACGGTTTAATCGGTTCAGATGAATCCGCCGAAGGTGCCTGCCTGTCTGCATTAGTTTCTGTTTTTTTACTGACCGCTTTTTTACGAGTAGCCTTTTTGCGGGTGGCCTTTTTACGGGTTGCGGCTTTCTTTTTAGGAGCCGCTTCACTATCAGCTTTAGTTTCTTCGCTTCCACTGTTTTCCGCTATAGCTTCTGTGCCGGCAGTAGATACAGAATCACCTGAAGTACTGTCAGATACTGGTGTTTCTGATGGACTGCTGTCTTCCGTGGTTTGTGCTACCGCCTTTTTCTGAGTTGATGCCTTGCGAGTGGATCTTCTGGCCCCAGGACCGCGTAAGGGTTTCTTTGGAGTTCTGCTCTCATTGTCTGCGTTTTTCTCAGTTTCAGCCAGTGGGTTAGAGCCTTCAGCCAGTTGTGAAGAGCCTTCAGCCACTTTTAAAGAGTCTGTTGCTTGTATCTGGGTTGTCTGAGCAGTGTCTGCTTCCAGCTCAGAATCCTTTTCTGATACTTTGGGCAGGTTGGCGTCTTCAGCTGGAGCGACCATAATATCAGTACTGTCGGAAGCTTCAGTTGCAACAGCATCGTCTTCGGTTTTCTTACCACGGCTATCAGCTTTCCTGCGTGTTTTAGCCGAAGATTTTCTGGCTGACTTTTTAGCTGATGGTTGCTTTTCTTTACCCGCTGAAGGCTTACTGCCAGAACTGGTTTTTTCGTCCGTAGAGTCAAAAATAGCCGTTGTTTCTTCAGTATTAACAGCCGGCTTTTCATTTTGCTGGTTTCTGTTACTGGTTTTTCTATTGCCCTGAGGCCTGTTATCAGAACGACGGTTCTGTTTTTGTGAACGTTTATTACGGTTATCACGTTTGTCGTTATTTTTCTGACTGTCCTGGTTACGTTGATCCTGGTTTCGCTGGTTGCGGCGGTTCTGCTGTTTCTGGCCCTGAGGCCTGTTATGGGCTGCGGGTTTGGAATCAATGGGAACCGATTCTGGTTCAGGTTCTGTAGTTGAACGGTTAAACAGTGATGACCAGATGCGTCTGACCAGGGTCATAGGCTGGTTGGCTTTGGCCGGCTTAATAGAAGTCGGCGCTTTAACCGCCGGTTCTTCATAAGGTGCAGGTTCTACAATCAGGCCATTAGCTTCATCGTCGTCTAAAACATGGTTGAATTTATAACTGTTGACCTGGTACTGGTCGGTCATATTTTCTTCATTACGGATCCGTTCAATCCGGTAATGAGGGGTAACCAGGCTTTCATTAGGGATCAGGGTAACGGTCACTTTCTGACGGTGTTCAATTTCACTGATAATATCACGCTTGTCATTAAGCAGGAATGTGGCCACATTGACAGGTAACTGGGCCAGGATACGGCCGGTATTTTCCTTCATGGACTCTTCTTCAATAATCCGTAATACGGATAAGCCCAAAGAATCAATACCTCGAATTGTGCCATGACCACTACAACGTGGGCAGGTGATCTGACTGGATTCGCCCAAAGACGGCTTGAGACGTTGTCGGGACATTTCCAGCAGGCCGAAGCGGGAAATACGGCCTACCTGAACCCGGGCACGATCCAGCTTTAAGGCTTCTTTCATACGATTTTCAACGGCCCGCTGGTTTTTGGCGGGACTCATATCAATAAAGTCGATAACCACCAGACCGCCCAAATCTCTCAGGCGTAGCTGGCGGGCAATTTCATCGGCCGCTTCAAGGTTAGTGTTAAGGGCGGTTTCTTCAATATCACCACCTTTTGTGGCCCGGGCAGAGTTAATATCAATGGAGATCAGTGCTTCAGTATGATCGATGACAATGGCGCCGCCGGAGGGTAGAGTAACTTCACGCTGAAAGGCGGTTTCTATCTGGCTTTCTATCTGGTAACGGGAAAACAGGGGGGTTTTTTCATTATAAAGCTTAACCTTGTGCAGATGCTGGGGCATAACCCGCTGCATAAAATCATAGGCTTCGTTATAGGTTTTTTCGTCATCAATAATGATTTCTGCTATATCGGAACGCAGATAGTCGCGGATAGCCCGGATAACAATATTACTTTCCTGGTAAATCAGAAAAGGGGCTTTGCGTTCCGAGGAGGCTTCATCAATGGCACTCCACAAGTGCAGCAGGTAGTCGAGGTCGAGCTGTAATTCTTCGGAGCTTTTGCCAATGCCTGCGGTACGGATAATAAGGCCCATATTTTCAGGCACCTCAAGCTGACTCATGCTTTCCTTGAGTTCAGAGCGTTCCTCACCTTCAATACGTCTTGAGATGCCACCGGCTCTTGGATTATTAGGCATTAAAACCAGGTAACGGCCGGGCAGGCTGATAAAGGTGGTTAAGGCAGCCCCCTTATTGCCCCGTTCTTCCTTATCCACCTGAACAACCAGCTCCATACCCTCATGCAGTTGTTCTGCAATATTAGGGCGTTTGCCGCGTTCAACGGATTTTTTAAAATACTGTCGGGAGATTTCTTTTAAGGGAAGGAAACCATGGCGTTCTGCGCCGTAATTAACAAATGCGGCTTCCAGGCTGGGTTCAATGCGGGTGATTCGAGCCTTGTAGATATTGGCTTTTTTCTGGGTTCTCTGAGTGGTTTCGATATCCAGGTTGAACAGCTTCTGACCATCCACCAGTGCGACACGCAGCTCTTCAGGTTGAGTTGCGTTAAATAACATTCTTTTCATATAGTTTTGCTCTAATTTATTGGCTCAACTATATAAAGTTTGCAGGGTTTAGTTTCTAAACGAATTTAAACGGTTAGCTAAACGCAAAAAAGTATAACACGGTAAAGCAGGGCATATTGATCTGAATGTCAGATCCCGGGCTATAATAATACACACCCTGAATGCTTCATCAGGATGTCTATAACCAGAATTGCCTGTCCGGGTTAGGTGCCGGAACACTAAAAAACGGGCGCCAGGCCAGTTTTTAAATCAAAATAATCTGTAAAATTTATTATTTTTAAATATTACAGTCCGCAAAATTCTGTTTCCTGTTTAAAACTATTTATTGTTTAAAGGTGTCTTTTTAAACAAAAGCTGAATAACGGAAAACATTGGAATTAAGGTTTCTTACCTGTTGTTACTTTTCCTGTAAACTTTATACAGGAGCACATATTACGTACTAAAAACAGTTACATGTTGTTCTTTGTATCTGCTGGTATTGTTTCGGACTATTGTCTGAACCTGGTAGAATGGCGTTAGCCATGAGTAAAACCCCTGAACTAATTACTAAAAGTCAGGGCTAAATATCTACAACAGTCCCGGTTTCTCATCATTACGAATGACGGATACATACACAGTTACATTGTGAATATACATGTAAAATCTGGCTGTTCTGTGATTTAACAATCGTATTATTTACTAAAATTAAGTAAAATCACGCTCTTGAATAAGTATTTTCAGATTTATCATCAGAAACAGCATTTTTTATTCCAATCAGTTTAATGTCTCTTAACTTTAATTATAAGCTAAATAAAGCCAAGCTAATTAAGGTTAATAACAGAGCGTTTTAATGGCCTGTTTTATGAAAACGGACATTAAAGACCGTTCCTAAGAGAATGATTAGAATATAAAAACCCTGATAATATAACAGCTAGCTGCTGCTGCATCAATGTGAATTAACATAAATATTAAATGAATTCCAAAAAAATAAGTCATTCTGTCCATTTTATTAATATTGATGCCTCCAGTGCGGGTCAGAGGATTGATAATTTTCTTTTTAACTATCTGAAAAGTGTACCAAAAGGACATGTTTATAAGATAATTCGTAAAGGGGAGGTGCGGGTTAATAAAGGCAGAATAAAGCAGACTTATAAATTGCGGTTTGGTGACAAAGTTCGTATTCCACCTATTGCTCTGGCTGCAAAGAAACCCCAGCCTGCTCCCGGACGTTCATTGCTGGCACTTATGGAGCAATCCATTGTCTATGAGGATAATGGTTTACTGGCTGTTAATAAGCCCAGTGGGGTAGCCGTGCATGGCGGCAGTGGTGTCAGTTACGGTATTATTGAGGCTTTGCGTGCTTTAAGACCGGAGCAGAAATTTCTGGAACTGATACACCGCCTCGATCGGGATACTTCCGGCTGCCTGCTCATTGCCAAAAAGCGCACTGTTCTGACGGGCATACAGGATCAGCTCAGACATCGTCAGACAGATAAGCGCTACCTGGCTTTATTGTGCGGAAAAACGGCATTCAGTAATAAAAAAATAACCGCGCCTTTGCTGCGTGAAGAACTTAAATCGGGTGAGCGTTTTGTACGGGTTGATAAACAGGGTAAAGAATCCACCAGTTATTTTACCCGGCTGGAACAATTTATGGACTCTACCCTGATGGAAATAAAAATTGTTACCGGGCGTACCCACCAGATCCGGGTTCATGCCCAGCATATCGGTCATAATGTGGCAGGGGATAGTAAGTATGGTAATTATGCCTGCAACCAGCGTATGAAAGCACGGGGGCTGAAACGTCTGTTTCTGCATTCTTCACAAATCAGTTTCAGACAGCCGGATACGGGAGAACAGCTCACTATTGAAGTTCCCTTAACTGATGATCTGGATAAATTTCTGGATACACTGGTCTGATAACTGAATATAAAAGACAGAATACTGAAATGGCAAATTATCAATTAATAATTTTTGACTGGGACGGCAC
>JALUZF010000070.1 GCA_027012135.1 Gammaproteobacteria bacterium | reverse complement strand
GCGTTTATACACCACAATGGAGTCTGCGGCCAGATCCCCCAGTCGTCTGAAGTCCTTGCTAAAGAGCATGGAAATAAAACCCAGAATATAAAAAAACGGCAGGAAATCCACGGTTCTAAGCAGGTTTCTGAGCATGGATGCGCCCCAGTTCACCAGCGTACCATCCATCAGCAGAACCTGAATTTTCATTACCTTTTTGCCCGGCGTCTGGCCGTGCATATAAATTTCAAATAACACCGGGTAAAACCAGTTAATAATAAAGACGGCAATCAGGAACAGGCCCATACCGAAATCACCCAGAGAAGGCAGTGCAATCCCCAGCAGAAACAGCAGCACTCCCTGGATCAGGGCATCCAGTAGCCAGGCGATACTGCGGACATAAAAACCGGCACAGGTAAGCGGCAGCTCCACCCCTTCAGGGGTTTCTATTTTTTTAATGGTATCAAGCATGTGCCTTTACTTTTTACTTTATTCGCAGAGCGGAAAGTTAATAAGCCTCCCATTCTGTCATAAATATGCCACGAAAAACAGTTATGATATTCCCGAAATTAAGGATAAGGCGATAAAAAATTTTACAAAAAGTCTTACAAAAAATAAGCCGATATTTACAAAAACTTCAGAAGATCCCTACATCTTTTATTTTTTGACAGCGTTACAATAAATACAGAAATTAAGATTAAAGCATAAATATAAAATATCTTTAGACTTACACATTTTAGAACTTTTTAAAAAAGCTCTTTGAAAATGTAAGTACGCGGAGAGAACAATGAAGAAAATTATAACCTTACTGACGACAGCTACTTTTTTTGCTATTGCCTGCTCACTGATTGACCAGTTTGTATGGAATAATGACTTTAACTGGGTTAATGTTATTATCGGCTTTATTGCAGGTGCACTCCTGGTTGTTCTAGGCAGTGATTCATCCAGACCTCATACCAATAAAATGGCTTAATTGATAATAATTTCTGTTCCCACGCTCTGCGTGGGGTACACTCGCCAAATTTCCTTTTTATCTGTTTTTATCCCTTTATTCCGGTCTCTCAATACCCAGTTTTTTCATTCTTGAGCGCAAAGTGCTTGAAGGAATATCCAGTACTTCCGCAGCGCCTTTTTTACCGCCAATCACCCAGTTCAGTTTTTCCAGCACTGAGATAATATAATCTTTTTCATTTTCAGCCAGGGTTTTAAAGCGAGCTTGGGTGGTTTCATTATCGTTGTCATGTTCCATAACCAATTTACTGCAGGTCACCGGTACCAGGGCATCATCAATATCAATAACATCACTGCGGGCCAGAATGGCGGAACGTTCAATGACATTCTGTAGTTCCCGAATATTACCCGGCCAGTCATAATCCATAAGCAGTTCCATACTCACTTCAGAAACCCCTTTAAGCGGCTTACCCAGTTTTTGGGACAGGCGTGACAGAAATTTTGCCAGCAACAGGGGGATATCGGATTTGCGTTCTCTTAAGGGAGGGACAGTTAAGGGAAAAACATTCAGACGGTAAAATAAATCCATGCGGAATTTACCTTCATCCACCATCTGTTTCAGATCCCGGTTAGTAGCAGCAATAATACGGACATCCACTTCAATGACTTCACCACTGCCAACCCGCTGAATCTCCTGCTCCTGCAGAACCCGTAGTAATTTTACCTGCACATCCAGAGACAGTTCACCAATTTCATCCAGGAAAATGGTGCCTTTGTCCGCCAGTTCAAAATGGCCGGTGCGATCACTAACGGCACTGGTAAAAGCCCCTTTAATATGGCCGAATAATTCACTTTCTACCAGCGATTCGGGAATGGCGCCACAGTTAACTTTAATCAACGGCCGGTCTTTGCGCGGACTGAACTGGTGAATGGCTCTCGCCATGGATTCCTTACCGGTACCCGATTCACCGTTAATCAGAACGGTGGTATCGGTCATGGCCACCTGGCGGGCTTCTTCCATGGTCTTTTTCAGGGCAGCACTCTGGCCGATGATTTCACCATAATCCTGTTCGGTGCGAATTTCTTCCTGCAGATAGACATTTTCAGCCTGCAGTTTTTCCTTTAGCTCCTTAACAGTAGATAAGGCCTGATTTAGAGCCTGTTCCCGCGCTTTGCGCTCAGAAATATCCTTGAACACCACGCAGGCACTGCTAATATCCACGGTTCCATTAATAGCTGTCACCGTAAATTCCACAGGCAGCACCTGTCCATCCCGGCTCCAGAAAATATCACTATCACTATGCCTTACCTGGTGATCCTGAAGCGTCAGCAATACTGGATTTTTCTCCCGGGGATAACGCTGTTCCTGGGGATCGGTATGCATTAACAGAGCATGAAAATCCTTACCCACCATGTCGGCTTCTGTCCAGCCGGTAATTTTTTCTCCTGCCGGATTGACAAAGGTGATCCGCCCCTGCTTATCTACACCCAGCAGACCTTCGCCCATGGATTCCAGAATAATGGCATTGTCTTCTTCCAGCTGACGGTTTTTCTGCTCCAGGGTCTGTTCCAGCCGGCGGATTTTTATATGGGTTTCAACCCGGGCAATAACCTCATCAGCCTGAAAAGGTTTGGCCACATAATCCACCGCACCCTCTGCAAAACCTTTTACCTTATCTTCAACATCATCCAGAGCCGACAGGAAAATAACCACAGTATCAGCCAGAGCCGGATCATTCTTAATTTGACGGCAAACTTCATAGCCATCCATACCGGGCATCATAATATCCAGTAATACCAGAGCCGGCTGAATCTTGTGAGCAATATTAAGCGCATCTTCACCATTTTTGGCCAGTAATAATTTATAACCGCGGCCTTCCAGGGTCTGATAAAGCACCTGCAGATTGGTTGGATTGTCATCCACCAGTAATAAAGTTTCCTGTTCCTGGCTGATCCCATTATTTGAAGGCATTACTGGTCTGTTTCCTTAAGTTCGGCAATGATGGCTTCTGTGATGTGTGCAATACCAGTAAAATCAAAATCCTTGATCTTGCCAGACAACTGTTGTTTTAAATGAGCCGGTATTTCTGCCACATGCTGCAGGCTATTATACACACTCTGTATCTGCCTGATGTCACCGACTTCACTGGATTCCAGCAGCTGCTGTAACAGGGTTAATAAATCCTTTTGCTCCAGGTGCTGTTCAATAGCTATTACACTATTGCCTGTGGTCTGCTCTGCTGAGCCCTTCCTGGTCTCCCAGATAAATTTTAATCCGGTATGCTGTTCTATTTTGCGGAAAACCTGAGCAATTTTAAAGGGTTTGGCGATAAAGTCATCCATCTGAACCTCCTGCAGGGTTTCTGAGGCATCAGGAAAAACACTGGCCGTCACGGCAATTATGACCACATTCCAGGGCTGTGCCTGCCGGCCGATCTGTTCCCGTATTGTCCGGGTAGCTGTAATGCCGTCCATTTCCGGCATTCTGATATCCATCAGCACCAGTGCAATGCGGTGTTTCAGAGTCAGTTCCACGGCCTGCTGACCATTAACGGCAATAATAACCTTAAAACCGGCAGCCTGCAGAATACGCTTAAGGATATCCCGATTGGTTTCCCTGTCATCTACAATTAAAGCGTTCATTTGCACATTATCCGGTAAATGGGGAATACTCGTATCATCATCATTTTCCAGAGCCGGCACCGTCAGTTCAGCATCACTGACCTCTATCAGCGGCAGGGAGAATGCAAAGGCACTGCCCTTGCCGTATTCACTCTGCAAGCTAATACTGGTTCCCCCCATTTCTCTGACCAGACGCTGACTAATGGCCAGTCCCAGACCGGTACCCCCGGCATCAATACCCTCTTTAGCCTGTTGAAAGGCATCAAAAACACTTTGCTGCTTATCATTCGGGATGCCGATACCGGTATCCTCTACTACAAAATGAATACGCCGCTCCAGGCTGCTATCAGACTGAAAATCCATCTGTTCAAACACCTTGAGTGTTATGCTGCCTTTATGGGTAAATTTAACGGCATTACCCAGCAGATTGATCAATACCTGTCTTAATTTTGTAGCATCGGTTTTAATCCCTCTGGGCAGACTATCCTGCAGTTCCAACACAAGTTCCAGCCCTCTGGCAGCCACCCGGGGTGAGACCATGTCATAAACCCCCTTAATCAGTTCCCGTAAATCCACCGGGCTGATATTAAATTCCATTTTGCCCGACTCAATTTTAGACAGATCAAGTACATCATTAATCAGGGTCAGCAGGTGATGACCGCAGCTTTTAATAGCATCCAGACTTTCCATCTGCTCTGCTGTTACCTGCCGGTCATTCTGCAGGATCTGGGCATAACCCAGCACCCCGTTTAAGGGGGTTCTTAATTCATGAGACATATTAGACAGAAATTCACTTTTTGTTTTACTGGCTTCTTCTGCCGCTTCCTTGGCATCGATAATCGCCTGTTCCGTCAGCTTTCTTTCGGTCAGATCCTGTAAAATAGCAATAAACACCGGCTCATCATTCATAACCGCTGCAGTCAGAATAATTTCTGCTGGAAAAGCTTCACCATCCATGCGTTCAAATACCAGCTCGTATTGCTGATAACCACTCTGTCCAGCCTGTTCCATCAACTCATTGATAATATCGTAAGCCGCCCGTCCATCCGGCTGAATTGGCTGAGCCAGGGAATACAGATATGAACCCAGTACCTCATTTTTGTCTCTAATTCCGAACAAAGCCAGAAAAGCATGATTACAATCCTGTATACCGTCATCGGAACACAGCAAGTTTGCCTGGGATGAACTTTCAAACAGTACCCGGAACTTTTCTTCCTCCCGTTTCCGCTCAGTAATATCATGGGCCATACCTTCCAGGGCAATAATACGACCTTTTTCATCCTTAACCGGTACCACAATAACTTCAAAACGCAGTGCTTCGCCGGTTCGGTTGCGGATCTCCATTTCAAAGGCTTCCTGCTGCTCGCCCCTGAAAGTCCGTTCGATCAATTCTGCTGCCTGTTTATTAATCGGGTTGTCCGTTACATATTCTCTGAAAAAATTCTGAAATTCATCCGCTGTATAACCTAGAATTTTTTCTACTGATGGACTGACATAGGATATCTGGCCGCTTTTATCATGGGTAAAATAGAAATAACGCCCCTTAAGACCCTGTACCATACGACTGAAACCTTCCGAACGAGCCTTACGGATATCCTGTTCCCGTTTATTCAGCCGGGCCGCCATATCGGTAAAACTTTCTGCCAGCAGACCAATTTCATCATTGCTGTTGACTTCCACCACGGCATCCAGATTACCTTCGGCAACGGATTTTACACCGGCGGTTAAACGCGCCAACGGCTGGGTGATTTTTCCTATCACCAGCCAGACAGTTACCAGGATCAATAATAAAGACACCAGCAGAACCACGGCGATACGAATGCCTTCATGACGAACCCTGGCCAGAACCACATCCTCCGGTACCCGGACTGCAATACTCCACTGGGTACTGGCAATAGGATGAAAAGCAACCCATTGGCGAGTATCAGTATCCCAGCCATTGAGCTTCATCACACCGCGCTGACCGGAAGTCATTTTATCCGCCAGTTCCTTAATTAAGGGACGATGGTATTTTTCTGCATCCTTATAGATGGAATTAGTCATAATCTGTGCAGGATCAGGATGGTAAATATAATCCCCTTTGCGGGTAATAATTATGATATCCATCTCCGTATCTACCCGCTGATCTACATTCTGTTCCAGGATCTCCAGCTGAACATCCACTGTTGCAACCCCCCTGAACTTGCGTTGATAAAAAAACGGGACAGCATAGGTAGCCATAATAATATTACCTACACCCTTATCAAAATAAGGATCGGTCCAGATTGGATGCCGGGACAGTTTTGCCTGATCCCACCACTGCCAGTGTCCAGAGGTATAATCGGTAATATCGGCAATATCCAGAGTCTGAATTCTGCGTCCCATACGATAAGCATAAGGAGCAAACAGTTCATTGTCATATGCTGGATCACGTTCAAAGGCAATGGCACTGCCGTAAACAATCCTGTTATGTCGTAGATTGGATTTGACCTGGGCAAACAGCTGATGATCGGGGATATTGGGGTTCTGCTCAATAATGGCAGCCGTAGAACGGGCAATTTGTGCCGACTCGCGTAAATAGCCGGAAAAGACCCCGGCATATTGCTGGGTGACACGGCGCATGACTTCTTCCACATCCTTAATAGAATGCAGGTGGATCTGATAGACTCCAAAACCAAAGATCAGCAAATAGATCACGGCAATGGGTAAAACCGTCAGTAATATAATTTTAAAACGGATAGATGAACGCAATGGTTTTTCCTGAATGTTATCCACTTCAGTATACAAAACCCCATTACATACGACAAATGTATGTTATTATAACCGCTCATCTAATCCGCTCTGAACAAACACAGACTAATACAGACAAGCCGCATGAAAACCCTTAATGATTATTCTCTGACCGAATTAAAACTTATCTATAATATTCTGCATGCCAATGTCCAGAATCATTTTGAACTTATGGACTCAGAACTTATGTCCGATTTACAGAAACATCTACAGACTATGGCCGCACAGGAAGGTATTGATGTCACTCATCATGCACAATGGAAAGCCTGGCTGGATGATCATCCCCTGTTTCCTGTTGATGAAGCTCCGGGTGATATTGGCGCTTAAATTTTTTCAGTGTTCTACAAACATTATGATATATTAAAAAAGGGGCTTACGCCCCTTTTTTAATGCTTACCTCTTCTTTTTAGATTTTTTTCTAAATGCAGTCTTCTTTTTAGTTACTGCTTTTTTCTTAGTGACGGCTTTCGTTTTATTTACGGCCTTTTTCTTAGCCACTACTTTTTTCTTGCTTATCGCCTTTTTCTTAGCGGCCATTTTTTTCTTACTTACCGACTTTTTCTTAGTGGCTACTTTTTTCTTGCTTACCACCTTTTTCTTAGTGGCTGCTTTCTTCTTGCTTACCACCTTTTTCCTAGCAGCTACTTTTTTCTTACTTACCGCCTTTTTCTTAGTGGCTACTTTTTTCTTGCTTACCGCCTTCTTCTTAGCAGCTACTTTTTTCTTGCTTACCGCCTTCTTCTTAGTCGCTACTTTCTTCTTACTTACCACTTTTTTCTTAGCCGCTACTTTTTTCTTGCTTACCGCCTTCTTCTTAGTGGCAACTTTCTTCTTACTTACTGCCTTTTTCTTAACAGCTACTTTTTTCTTACTTACTGCCTTTTTCTTAGCAGCTACTTTTTTCTTACTTACTGTCTTCTTCTTAGTGGCTACTTTTTTCTTGCTTGCAGCCTTCTTCTTAGTCGCTACTTTTTTCTTGCTTGCAACCTTTTTCTTAGTGGCTACTTTCTTCTTGCTTACTGCCTTCTTCTTGCTGGTCGCTTTTTTCTTACTTACGACCTTCTTCTTGGAGGCTGCTTTCTTCTTGCTTGCTGCCTTTTTCTTAGTAACAGATTTCTTCTTACTTACAGCCTTCTTCTTAGTGGTTATTTTTTTCCTGTCTTTCTTCTCTATCACAGTAGTTTCTTCTTTAATTTCTTCTACCGGTTCAGCTTCAATAACCTCTGCCTGAGATTTATCTTCCAGTCGTGGTTTAACCAGAGGTTCCAGTACTTTAGTAATACGTTCAAAAATTTCTTCTACTGTGCCGGTACCATCAATCGCCACATTTTTGCTTTGCTGTTTATAATAGGAAATTAACGGCTCTGTTTGAGAACTGTAGACTTTAAGGCGATGACGGATAGTATCTTCATTATCATCCGCACGCTGAATAAGTTTGCCGCCGCATTTGTCACAGACATCGGAAAGCATGGGCGGATTGGTATAGATATTATACATTTGACCACAGTCTGCACAGGTTCTTCGGCCCGTTAAACGGCGCATCAGATCATCTGAATCAACATAAATAAGAATAGTTTTTTCCAGGGGCTGGTAAATAGAATTTAACATTTTATCCAGCGCTTCAGCCTGGGGAATATTTCTTGGAAAACCGTCCAGAATAAAGCCGTATAAGGCATCCGGTTCTTTAAGGCGCTCTTCTATAATACCCAGCACAATTTCATCTGAAACCAGCTCTCCAGCCTCCATGGCTTCTTTAGCCTTTATACCATATTCCGTTTCATCTCTAACTGCAGCCCTGAGTAAGTCACCGGTTGATATTTGCGGGATACCGTATTTTTCAACCAGTAATTTTGCCTGTGTACCTTTACCAGATCCTGGAGCGCCTAATAAAACAATTCTCATTTTTTTCTCACTAATTCTTTATAAACTGTTTGTTATAACCGGTTTGTTACAAATTTCAAGTAACTACTCAGCTTCAATTAGAGCACAGTAGAGTGATTGGCTGTAGGTACTGTATTTACGGGGTTTATGAAAACATGGATGTTTTCGTAAAGCGATACATGGATGTACTTGAGCGTCCCCGGAAATACAGTACCTGCAGACAATCACGGCCAGGTACGCTGAATAGTTACAATTTCAAAAGCTATATTATGTCATTCTAACTCAGAGTTTTATAAAGTAAAGATTTCTATGGCTTTTAGCAGCCATTTTCAACCCTTTTTTATAATAGTAAAAGATATAAACGGATACAGTATTAAAAAGTATCCTGCTTTTTGTATATCCGTTAAAATACCAACACTTCTCTATTAAAGAACCATAAAGATTATATACCTATGAATGATGATCAACTGCTGCGCTACTCCCGACAGATTATGCTGCCCTATGTCGATGTTAAAGGACAGGAAAAACTACTGGATGCCCGGGTATTAATTATTGGCATGGGCGGGCTGGGTTCACCGGTGGCCATGTATCTTGCTACAGCCGGTGTCGGTCATCTTGTACTCTGTGATTTTGATGATGTTGACTTATCCAATCTACAGCGGCAGATTATTCATAGTGATCCACAGCGTATTGGTATGAATAAAGCACAATCCGCATACCAGACATTACATCAGCTTAATCCCGATATTCAGATCACAACTATCACCCATCGTCTGGAAAAAGACACTTTAGCTGAACAGGTTAAGCTGGCCGATGTGGTAGTTGACGCTACCGATAATTTTGATTCCCGTTTTTTAATTAATGATGTTTGTGTGCACCAGCAAACCCCACTGGTTTCCGGAGCCGCTATTCGTATGGAAGGTCAGATCATTGTATTTGCAAACCAGGGAAAGGGCCCATGTTATCGCTGCCTGTATAAAGACGATGCTGATGATACAGCTACCACCTGTTCGGAAAACGGTATTCTTGCTCCGGTAGTAGGAATTATCGGTAGCATGCAGGCCACTGAAGTACTTAAAATTATTATTGGTATCGGCACGCCATTATATACAAGTCTGTTATTACTGGATGCCTGGACTATGGACTGGCGTAAAATGAAACTGCCTGCAGACCCTCAATGTCCAGTCTGCTCCGCTTTATAAATAGCACAGAATAAGCTAAATGAAAATTGTACTGGCCCCCATGGATGGCTTAACCGATACTTATGCCCGGG
Organism: Gammaproteobacteria bacterium; assembly: GCA_027012135.1. Classification (GTDB taxonomy): domain Bacteria; phylum Pseudomonadota; class Gammaproteobacteria; order GRL18; family GRL18; genus JANELJ01. The sequence continues at coordinate 26,382 of JALUZF010000070.1, read as the reverse complement.
AAATTCTGACCGCCATCGGCGGCTTTGATTTATGTGTAACAGAATTTTTGCGGGTGACCGACACCCTGTTTCCACAACGGGTTTTTATGCGCCGCTTTCCAGAACTTAAACCTCAGGACAATCAAAAAATAAGTCATACTAACTCCGGCATTCCGGTTTTTTTACAGTTATTAGGCAGTGATCCACAGGCTATGGCTGAAAATGCGGCCAAAGCAGCGGCACTGGGCAGTGTGGGCATAGATCTGAATTTTGGCTGCCCGGCCAAAACCGTTAATAAACGCGACGGCGGGGCAAGTTTACTAAAATACCCTGAACGGATTTATCATATTGTTTCAGCCGTACGCAGGGCCGTTCCTGACAGTATCCCGGTGACGGCTAAAATGCGTCTGGGCTATGAAGACCAGTCTTTAACCATGGATAATGCCCGGGCCATTGAAGATGGCGGTGCTGAATGGGTCACTATTCATGCCCGCACCAAAACCGATGGTTACCGGCCACCGGCCTACTGGGAAGCCCTGGCTCCGGTCAGTGAAACACTTAATATTCCTGTTATAGCCAATGGTGAAATCTGGTCGCCTGATGACTATCACTTATGCCGGCAAAGAAGTTTGTGCGATTCGGTTATGCTTGGACGGGGTGCTATGGTTATGCCTGATCTGGCCTTACAGATCAAACAGGATATTGAAAATATTACAGAAGATCAGCTTCAGGCTAGTTTGAACTGGTCACAGGTTGTGGCTTATCTTGAACAGTTTTATACTTTAATGAGTGCCAATACCGAACTTAAGGAACGTTATATTGCCCCCAGACTCAAGTTATGGGTTAAATGGCTGATGCCGACTTATAGTCAGGCAGAAGATATTTTTGTATTGCTGAAAAAAATTAAGGACAGCCGTGCAGCAATGGATTTAATTTTAGCCAGTGTGGATAAAAACTAACGACTCTTTTAGCCTATTCAGACAATCCAGAGAGGCAGAAAATAAGAATAAAAAATGAATAAGTGGAAATACCCTTATCAATGGCGGGTAGTACTGGTCGTGGCAGGATTATTGCTGGCATAGATTTCAGCAATGTCGATTTCATCAAAATCATAGGTGGTGCCGCAGAATTCACAATCCACGGAAATATTGCCCTGCTCCTTAATAATACCGGCGGCTTCTTCTTCGCCGATGGAGCGTAACATATTACTGACTTTTTCCCTGGAACAACTGCATTGAAAATGCACCGGTTCGGGATCAAACAGGCGCACATCTTCTTCGTGATACAGGCGGTGGATAATTTCAGTGGCCTTTAATTCCAGTAATTCTTCTTTCTGTATGGTACTGCCCAGGTGGGTTATCCGATCCCAGCTGTCATCGTCTTCAGTTTTACCCGGTAATTGCTGCAGCAGCAGGCCGCCGACGGCCTGTTTATCCGCCGCCAGAAAAATCCGGGTTTCCAGCTGCTCCGAATGCTGCAGATAACCTTCCAGAAATTCGGCAATGCTGTTACCCTCCAGGGCCACAATGCCCTGGTAGCGTTCATTGGTCAGTGCCTGTTCTATGGTAATGATCAGATTACTTTTACCCAGCAGCGTTTTTATATCAGTCTGCTCAGGCAGCGGCTCCTTATACTTGGCTACTCCGCGTACACCAAAACTGGAACGGCACTCCACCACCATTAAACTTAATGGCCCGTCACCACTGGCCTGAATCGTCAGAGAGCCTTCAAACTTAATGGTTGCTGATAATAACACCGCAGCTGCCACGGCTTCACCCAGATACTCCCGTATAACCGGATGGTACTGATGATTAGCCTCCATGGTCTGCCAGACCTCATTAAGCTGGACGATTTCACCACGGATATTGGCTTTATCAAATAAAAAACGGCGTAATTGATCGGGTTTACTCATGTTTTATTATTCCGGCCTTATTCAGGACTTTAATTTTTTCTGCAATATCTGGTTAACCTGCCCCGGATTAGCCTTGCCCTTGGAGGCTTTCATAACCTGACCGACAAAGAAACCAATTAACTTGTCCTTACCGGACTTAAATTCTTCCACCTGGGAAGGATTGGCGGCAATGACTTCATCAATAATCGCTTCAATAGCAGAAGTATCCGTAATCTGCTTCAGTCCCTTACTTTCAATTATACTGTGCGCATCACCGCCTTCTTCCCACATCGCCTCAAACACATCCTTGGCAATTTTGCCGGAAATGGTATTGTCCTTAATACGTCTGAGCAGGCCCGTTAAAGCTTCAGCATTGACAGGGCTGTCCTTAATTTCCAGGGCATTTTTATTCAGACGGGCGGACACTTCACCCAGCAGCCAGTTAGCCGCCATTTTGGCATCATCAATACTTTGCTGAACCTGTTCAAAATAATCAGCCATTTCCCGATCAGAAGTCAGAGCTCGGGCATCTTTTTCCGATAAACCCAGTTGTGTGACAAAACGTTTACACTTGGCATCCGGCAACTCAGGCAGGGTAGAGCGTATCTGTTCAATTTCTTCCTGGGAAATCACAATCGGCAGCAGATCGGGATCGGGGAAGTAACGATAGTCATTAGCTTCTTCCTTGCTGCGCATGGAGCGGGTTTCATTCCTGTCCGCATCATACAGACGGGTTTCCTGGGTAATCGTGCCGCCACTTTCCAGAATATCCATCTGCCGTTCTATTTCAACATTAATGGCTTTTTCCACAAAGCGGAAGGAGTTAATGTTTTTTAATTCAGTCCGGGTACCAAATTCTTCCTGACCCTTAGGGCGCAGAGAGACATTGGCATCACAACGGAACGAACCTTCCTGCATATTACCGTCAGAAACTCCCAGGTAACGGACAATAGAATGAATTTTACGCATATAGGCTACTGCTTCTTTGGCACTGCGCATATCCGGTTCTGACACAATTTCCAGCAGCGGGGTACCGGCCCGGTTTAAATCAATGCCGGTCTGACCATGAAAATCTTCATGCAGAGACTTACCCGCATCTTCTTCCATATGTGCCCGGGTCACCCCGATACATTTAGTTGAACCATCTTCCAGATCAATATCTATCGACCCCTTACCGACCACAGGATAATATAACTGGCTGATCTGATAGGCTTTGGGAGAATCGGGGTAAAAATAATTCTTGCGGTCAAACACTGAACGCTCATTAATCTGAGCATCAATGGCCAGACCGAACATCACTGATTTTCTTAAGGCTTCCCCATTGAACACCGGCAGTACGCCGGGCAGGCCCATATCAACCGCACAGGCCTGAGTATTAGGTTCTGCACCATAGGCTGTTGAAGCCCCGGAGAATATTTTGGATTTGGTCGCCAGCTGAACGTGGATTTCTAAACCAATCACAACTTCCCATTGCATAATAATTTTTTACCTTTTTCTGGTTTTATTTAATTCTGTTATTTCTAATCAGCATAACTCAGAGCACCGTAGAGTGACTGGCTGCAGGTGCTGTGTTTACGGGGTTTATGAAAACATGGATGTTTTCATAAAACGATACATGGATGTACTTGAGTGTCCCCGGAAAGACAGTACCTGCAGTCAGGCACGATCAGATAATGCAAACTTTTAATCAGACAAACTGCCCCGGCCCCTGAGCATGCCAGTCAGTTACCGTCTGGAATTTGTGCGCAATATTTAACAGCTTCGCCTCATCAAAGTGTCTGCCGATTAACTGTAATCCTACCGGACGGTTATTCACAAACCCCGCCGGAATCGACATGCCCGGTAAACCGGCCAGGTTGACCGCAATAGTATAAATATCCGACAGATACATGGTAATGGGATCATCCGTCAGTTCACCGATATTAAAGGCTGCTGAAGGGGCGGCAGGTCCCATAATGACATCTACATTTTCAAAGGCGTTATTAAAATCGTTACTGATCAGCCGACGGGCTTTCTGGGCTTTAACATAATAGGCATCATAAAAACCTTCCGATAAGGCATAAGTACCCACCAGAATACGCCGCTTAACCTCCGGCCCAAAACCTTCACCACGGGAGCGGATATACAGATCATTCAGATCCCTGGGATTTTCACAGCGATGCCCGAAACGCACACCGTCCATACGCGACAGGTTGGAAGAACACTCCGAGGGCGCAATAATATAGTAGGTGGGTACCGCCAGCTTACTATTAGGCAGGCTGATTTCACTGACCACCGCGCCCATTTTTTCGTATTCCTTAATGGCATCTTCAATGACTTTAGCTACCGCATCATCCAGCCCTTCAGAAAAATACTCTCTGGGCAGGCCGATTTTTAAACCGTCCAGTTCATTATTTAAAGACTCTGTATAATCCGGTACTTCCTTATCCACACTGGTGGAGTCACGCAGATCCAGCCCGGCCATGACCTTTAACAGCAGGGCCGCATCTTCAGCGGTACGGGTTATGGTACCGGCCTGATCCAGACTGGAGGCAAAGGCAATCATACCGTAACGGGAAACCCGGCCATAAGTGGGTTTTAAACCGGTAACACCGCAGAAAGAAGCCGGCTGACGAATGGAGCCACCGGTGTCCGTACCGGTTGCCGCCGGTGTCAGACGGGCTGCAACTGCTGCCGCAGAACCACCAGAAGAACCGCCGGGTACGGCCTCCAGAGCCCAGGGATTTTTAACCGGACCGTACCAGGAGGTTTCATTAGAAGACCCCATGGCAAATTCATCCATATTGGTTTTACCCAGCATTACCGCACCAGAGGCATTAAACTTTTCAATCACCGTGGCATTATACGGCGATATAAAAGGATCCAGCATTCTGGAGCCACAGGAGGTTTTAATACCTTTAGTACAGAATATATCTTTCTGTGCCAGCGGAATACCGTTTAATAAACCTGCCTGCCCGGCCGCACGCTGGGAATCGGCCTGTCGCGCCTGTTCCAGCGCCCATTCAGACGTTACTGTAATAAAACTGTTTAAGTGTTGATCCAGAGAACTAATTCGATCCAGGTAACTTTGGGTCAGCTCAACACTGGAAAATTCTCCCGCATCCAGACCGTTTATTAATTCTGCAATGGTTTTATTGTGCATGTTTTACTTAAATCCTTACTTACAGGCCATTGATTTTTGAGACAATGCAGACATAATGTCTGCATTCCCCGGATGGTGTCTATCTAAAAAATGAAACTATTCTACAACCCTGGGCACCAGGAATAAGCCCGCTTCTGTTTCGGGCGCATGAGCCATCAGGTTTTCACGGTCATTGGTTTCGGTCACTTCATCAGGACGCAGGCGCTGGACACCATCCAGTGGGTGGGCCATGGGTTTTACATTATCAGTGTCCACCGAATTTAACTGTTCAACCATATCCAGAATATTACTCAGATTGGCGGCATATTCAGGTATATCCTGTTCATCGATACCCAGTCTTGCTAAAAATGCTATTTTTTCAACATCACTTTTATCCAGTGTGGACATTGAGTTACTCCCGTTACTTCAATTCAAGGTGCAATTAAGATGCATAAGTTACCATAAATATGGTAATTTTAGCAGTCATTCACAAATGAAAGTTGGACATTTTTTAACATTATTTCTAAAATGTTGAGATCTACAAACTTACTTTAAGGAAAACCTGCCCACTATGTTTGGATTTGGACGTTTACGTGGTGTTTTTTCCAACGATCTGTCAATCGATCTGGGAACAGCCAATACACTCATTTATATTCCGCGACAGGGAATTGTACTCAATGAACCCTCGGTCGTTGCCATTCGCCAGGAATATAGCACTAATGAAAAAATGGTGGCCGCCGTTGGTGAAGAAGCCAAACTGATGCTGGGCAGAACGCCTGGAAATATGGAGGCCATACGTCCTTTAAAAGACGGGGTTATTGCTAACTTTACGGTAACAGAGAAAATGCTGCAGCATTTTATTCATAAGGTGCATGAAAACCGTTTTCTTAAACCCAGCCCCCGGGTACTGGTCTGTGTGCCCTGCGGTTCCACCCAGGTTGAGCGACGGGCCATTAAGGAATCAGCCCTCGGTGCCGGTGCCAGGGAAGTTTACCTGATTGAAGAACCCATGGCCGCAGCCATTGGCGCCGGTATGCCGGTCAGTGAGGCCACCGGTTCCATGGTGGTGGATATCGGCGGTGGTACCACCGAAGTCGGTATTCTGTCCTTAAGCGGCATTGTTTACTCCGAATCCATTCGTATTGGCGGTGACCGTTTTGATGAGGCGATTATCAATTATGTACGCCGTAATTACGGCAGCCTGATTGGTGAAGCCACAGCGGAGCGCATTAAACAGGAAATCGGTTCCGCCTATCCCGGCAATGAACTGCTGGAAATTGAGGTACGCGGCCGTAACCTGGCTGAAGGGGTCCCCAGAAGCTTTGCCCTGAACAGTAACGAGATCCTGGAAGCCATTCAGGAACCCTTATCCGGTATTGTCGGTGCCGTTAAAATTGCCCTGGAACAGACCCCACCGGAACTGGGTGCCGATATTGCTGAAAAAGGCATGGTACTGACCGGCGGCGGTGCCTTATTGCGTGATCTGGATCGTTTATTATCCGAAGAAACGGGCCTGCCGGTCATGATTGCTGAAGATCCGTTGACCTGTGTGGCTCGCGGCGGCGGCCGGGCACTGGAGATGATGGACGAAGTGGGTACAGATTTATTCAGTCTTGAATAATCTGGATTATCCTGTTTTTTTCCCTAAGATAAGCCCTTAAACCAGATAAATCGCCGGAGCAATAACCATTAAACAGTTATTTGATGAAGATTCCTCCTATCTGGCCCGTCTGCTCTTTGTGATGATCTTTTCCATCATTCTTATGACGGCTGATCATCGTACTCATATGCTCGATGGCGTCAGAAGTACCGTCAGTGTCCTGCTTTATCCCTTACAGACCATTGCCAGCACCCCGACCGATGTGGGGAACTGGCTTGGTGAGCAGTTTACTTCTCACCAGGATTTGATTAATGAAAACCAGCAGCTGCGTTCCGAAAACCTGCTGTTAAAAGCCCAGTTACAGAAATTTGCCTCCCTGCAGGCTGAAAATATCCGTCTGCGCTCCCTGCTTAAGTCCTCTCGCAAGCTTCGTGATCAAATGTTGATTGCTGAAACCATTGCAGTGGATCTGGATCCCTATAAACGCCAGATTGTGATCAATAAAGGACAGCAGAGCGGCATTTATGCCGGCCAGCCCATTCTGGATGCCTACGGCATTATGGGCCAGGTTATCAATCCCGGCATTGCCTCAAGCAGTGCAATCCTGATAACCGATCCCTCTCATGCCATTCCGGTACAGGTGAACCGCAACGGCCTGAGAACCGTGCTGTACGGCACCGGAGCAGCTAATTACCTGGAAATTCTAAACCTGCCTAATAATGCCGATATTGAAATCGGCGACCTGCTGATCACCTCGGGACTGGGTGGGCGTTTCCCGGAAGGTTATCCGGTAGCCACGGTAGTGAATATTAAACGCGATCCCGGCCAGCCCTTTGCCCGTATTATTGCCGAGGCATCAGCCCATCTGGAACAGAGTCGCGAAGTCCTGCTGGTCATGGCCCAGGAACATAAGCCACAATTGCTGTCTGAAACCCTGCAGGATGATGAGAACCAAACTAACTCTTCCGGGTCTAAAGCAGATAAATCAGCTGCTGGAGCTAGCCATGAGTAATCGTCCGGCCGCCCATGGCGGTATTATTATCTGGCTCAGTTTTGGAGTAGCCTTTATTCTGACCATGATCCCCCTGCCTGAAACACTACAAATATATCGTCCGGAATGGCTGACTCTGCTACTGATCTACTGGTGCCTGGCTCTGCCGCACCGGGTCGGGGTTTTTACCGGCTGGCTGGTGGGTTTTCTGCTGGATGTTCATATGGGCAGCGTCCTGGGCCTGCATGCCCTGACACTATCCGTGGTAGCTTATCTGGCGTATAAACTGCATATCCGGATCCGCCTGTATCCCCTGCTGCAGCAGTCACTGATTATTCTACTACTGGTGGCCCTGTCACAGATGCTGGTACTCTGGATCAGCGGTGTAACCGGCAATGCACCAGGTAACTGGTCTTACTGGATGCCCTCACTGACCAGTATGGTGGTATGGCCCTGGGTATTTTTCCTGATGCGCGCTATCCGCCGTTTATACGGCGTTAACTGATTTAAATTATGGCCGCTAAACAGCTTATTAAAGACCATTTTATAGAACTGCGGATTTTTCAGCACCGCAGTATTGTGGCTATTGTATTTACCATTGTGCTGTTCGGAATCCTGGCTGCACGGCTGTTTTACCTGCAGATCACTAACCATGATCACTTTACTACACTGTCGCAGAATAACCGGGTTTCCGTACAGGCAATCCCTCCCACCCGGGGGCTGATTTATGACCGCAATGGTATTATTCTGGCGGAAAACCTGCCCTCCTATACCCTGCAGATCATTCCTGAACAGACCAGAGATATTGATAAGCTGATTGAAGAGCTGGCCACTCTGATTGAAATCCGCGATGTGGATATTAAAAAATTTAAAAAAGAGGTTAAACGCAAACGCCGTTTTGAGGGTGTACCCCTGCGCTTTCGCCTGACCGATGAAGAAGTGGCGATTATCTCTGTTAACCTGCATCGCCTGCCCGGTGTGGAAATACAGGCACAGTTAACCCGTTATTATCCTTACGGCAGGGAAACCTCCCATGTGGTCGGCTATGTCGGGCGCATCAATGAAAAAGAACTAAAAACCCTGCCGGTCACCAATTACAGCGGCACCAACCATACCGGCAAACTGGGCATTGAAAAATCCTACGAAGCCCTGCTGCACGGTCAGGTCGGTTATCAGAAAGTGGAAACCAATGTACGCGGCCGGGTATTACGGGTACTGGAACGCAGTAATCCCACACCGGGAGATGATTTATACCTTAATCTGGACATTAATTTACAGAAGGTTGCCGCCGAAGCCTTTGAGGGCAAACGGGGTGCTCTGGTAGCTATTGATCCACAAAACGGTCATATACTGGCTATGCTCAGTATGCCTGATTATGACGCCAACCTGTTTGTTAACGGTATTGATTCAAAAACCTACAAAGCACTCAATACTTCCTGGGAACGGCCCCTTTATAACCGCACTCTTCTGGGCAGTTATCCTCCTGGCTCAACCACCAAGCCGTTTTTCACTCTGGCCGGCCTGGAGCTTAATGTGATTGCTCCGGATCATGAAATATTCTGTCCCGGTTATTATCAGCTCAAAGGCAAGTCCCACAAGTATCGGGACTGGAAAAAATGGGGGCATGGAAAAACTGATATTACCAAGTCCATTGTGGAATCCTGTGACGTATTTTATTACGACCTGGCCTTTCAGCTGGGGATTGACCGCATGCATGACTTTATGAGCAATTTTGGTTTCGGCCAGCGTTCCGGTATTGATATTCTAGGTGAGCGCAGCGGACTGATGCCCTCCAGGGAGTGGAAAAAACGGGTGCATAACCAGGTCTGGTTCCCTGGCGAAACGGTGATTGCCGGCATTGGTCAGGGCTATGTACTGGTCACACCACTGCAGCTGGCACTGGCGACTGCCACTCTGGCTAATGGCGGAAAGCTCTACCAGCCGCAATTGGTGCATTCCATTAAACGCAAGTCCGATCCCATTCCCCGACTGGTTTCCCCACAACTGGTACGGGAGATTAAAGTCAACAGACCATCTAACTGGAAACTGGTTTACCATGCCATGACCGAAGTCATCCACGGTCGCAGGGGTACGGCCCGACGCTTAAACAAGCCTGGTATGCGTTATAAAATCGCCGGTAAAACCGGAACAGCCCAGGTATTTAGCGTGGCCCAGGATGCTTCTTATAAGGAAAAAGACCTGGAAGAACGACTCAAGGATCATGCCCTGTTTATGGCTTTTGCTCCCGTTGCTAATCCCAGGATTGCCATTGCCGTGGTGGTAGAAAACGGCGGCCATGGCGGCTCCGTTGCTGCCCCCATTGCCGGTAAGGTCATTGAGGCCTATCTGAGCCAGTTTAGCGATGAAGAACTTAAGGCTCCGCGTACAAAGGCTGCACAAACAAAGCAAAAGTCTTCTGCTAGTAAAAAGCCATCAGCTAATAAAGAGCCATCAGCCCATAAACAGCCCGTAATAAATAAAGCAATACCCAGTATTCAACAGACTCATAACAACACAGCACTATTCCTTAACGAGCCAGAATACCAGAGTCATAAAAACTTAATCCAGGCACATCAAATCAAGGAATACGCGCATGGCTAATCGCTCATCCCAGCAGGGCCTGTTTTTTCGGATACATATCGACCTGACACTGCTGCTCGCTTTGCTGGCACTGATAGCTGCAGGACAGGTGATCCTCTACAGTGCCGGTGGTGAAAATATCGCCCTGATGCAGCGCCAGTGGATCCGTCTTGGGGTTGCGTTTGCTGTCATGCTGGCTATTGCCCAAATTTCCCCGGATACCATGCGCCGCTGGTCTCCGGTACTGTTTATTTTCGGTACCATTATGCTCATTGCTGTCCTGCTGGTGGGAACCAAGGCGCTGGGTGCCCGGCGCTGGCTGGATCTGGGGCTGTTCCGTTTTCAGCCTTCTGAAATGATGAAACTGGCCGTACCCATGATGATTGCCTGGTTTCTGTCCGCCGGGAATATACCGCCCGGCAACCGGCGCATTTTTGCAGCCCTGGCCATTCTGATTGTGCCGGTATTGCTGATTGCCAAACAGCCCGATCTGGGCACATCTCTGCTGGTCAGCAGTGCCGGATTATTTGTTATTTTTATGTCCGGTGTGTCCTGGCGCCTGATCCTCGGTTTTATTATCGCCGGGATCAGTTTTACAGTGCCTATGTGGTTATTTCTGATGCGTGACTACCAGCGCCAGCGGGTACTCACCATGCTTAATCCAGAATCCGATCCTCTGGGCAGCGGCTATCATATTATCCAGTCCAAAATAGCCATCGGTTCCGGCGGCAGCTTTGGCAAAGGCTGGCTTAACGGCACCCAGTCTCACCTGGAATTTTTACCGGAACGCCATACTGACTTTATCTTTTCTGTTTTTGCCGAAGAATTTGGTTTCAGCGGGGTATTAATTTTACTGACCCTGTATATGTTTATTATCTTTCGCGGCATTTACATTACCACCCATGCCCACGGCACCTATGCCCGGCTGCTGGGCGCCAGTGTGATACTGACTTTTCTGATTTATATTTTTGTTAATATCGGTATGGTCAGCGGTATTCTGCCCGTTGTGGGCGTACCCCTGCCGCTGGTGAGTTACGGCGGTACTTCTATTGTGACATTAATGGCCGGATTTGGTATTTTAATGGCCATTCATACCCATCGAAAACTTTTAGCCCATTAGCGAGTCATAGTAATAATATGGAAAACTTTATGAGAAACGGAATACAGCATACTTTTTTAAATAGCCCTTTATTTAGGCAATTGTTTTTTAGTCTGCTGTTCTTTAGCCTGCTGTGCCTGTCTGGCAGTGCCTGGAGCAGCAGCCTGGTCAAAGAGACCAAAGTACAGAACTTTATTGATCAGATGGTCAGCAAGCATGGCTTTAATCGTGATGAGCTGGAAAAGTTATTCAGCCAGATTAAGATCAAACAGGAAATTCTTAACGCCATCAGCCGTCCGGCAGAAAAGAGTAAGCCCTGGTATGAATATCGCAATATCTTCCTTAAATCCCGGCGAATTAAACATGGAATAAAGTTCTGGAAAGAAAACCAGCAGGTTATAGACTATGCCCATGAAGTCTATGGTGTCGCCCCGGAAATTATCGTCGCCATTATCGGTGTGGAAACATTTTACGGCACCCGGCAGGGCAGCTACCGGGTTATGGATGCCCTGTCCACTCTGGGTTTTAAATACCCCAAACGCAGCCAGTTTTTCCTCGGTGAACTGGAGTATTTTCTGCTCATGAGTAAGGAACAGGGCTTTGATCCCTTAAGCAAGAAAGGTTCTTATGCAGGTGCCATGGGTATGGGTCAGTTTATTCCCAGCAGTTATCAAAGCTATGCTATTGATTTTGACGGTGATGGTATCAAGAACATCTGGAGTAATGAAGCCGATGCCATTGGCAGTGTCGCCAATTATTTTAAACGCCACGGCTGGCAGAAAGACCAGCCGGTTGCGGATCAGATCAGCCTGAACAAGGACAGCGTTCTGAGCCCCAAAGATGCCTGTAAACGCAGCTGTAAACCCAAACTGACGGTAGCTGATTTTAAACACAAAGGTGTTACAGGTAAACTGTCTGTCAGTGATAAAACCAAAGCCGTTCTGCTGGCTCTGAAACAAAAAACTGGTATGGAATACTGGCTCGGCTATAATAATTTTTATGTAATCTCACGTTATAACCACAGCACCCTGTATTCCATGGCCGTTTATCAGTTAAGCCAGGAGATTAAGAAAGGGTTTGAAAAGAATAAATAATTAAATTTTTTGAGTAAAAACCATGTCTCTTCACCTGCTGCGATCTATAAGTATTATAACCATCACATTTGTTCTGGCTGCATGCAGCAGTTCACCGGATATTTATACCCGCAGTAAGGACGGTCCGCCTTCTTCCTGGGGCGATGTTTCCCGGATACCGGATGCCGTCCCCAAAAAAGAACCGCGCAGTAAATCCGGTAATCCGGGCTCCTATGTGGTATTCGGCAAGCGCTATTATGTTATGAAATCGGCCAGAGGCTATAAGGAACGGGGGATTGCCTCCTGGTACGGCAGCAAGTTTCACGGTAAACGCACCTCCAGCGGAGAAGCCTATGATATGCACGGTATGACTGCCGCGCATAAAACCCTGCCCTTACCCACTTATGTCAAAGTCACTAACCTGAAAAACGGCCGCCAGGTCATTGTTAAAGTGAATGACCGGGGCCCATTTCATGAAAACCGCATTATTGATTTATCCCATACCGCGGCCATTAAACTGGGTATAAAAGGCAGCGGTACCGGACTAGTGGAAGTAGAGGCCATTGATCCGGATAACTGGGACAACAACAGCAGAACCGCCCGCTCAGCCCCTGCGCCCGTTGCGGATACACAGTCTGAAACCATAACAAAAGTACCGGTTCCAAAAATCAGTGGTATTTTTCTGCAGCTGGGGGCTTTTGTCAGTTCCCATAATGCCTATGCCCTGAAAAACAGGGCAAATAATGCCCTTGGCTCCACTCTTGCCAGTGTCAGCAGTACACTCAACGGCAGCCAGAAATTCTACCGGGTACGCATCGGCCCCCTGGATAATGTGGAACAGGCAGACAATCTGACTGAACGCCTGACCCAAAAGGGTTTTAATGCTCCCAGCGTGGTTATTGATTAATCCCTGAATAGTTTGAACCTTTTAAAACTTTTTTTGCCCAATTAATTTAGAATTGAGTAATTGTTTTTCTAATTTGCCGGTTTTTAAGTTAGAATTCCAACTCACTACAAAACAAGCCTGTTATACTGCAGGTTCCAGAACTACCTCATAATGACATTTATTAATCATTAACCTGAATATTTGAGCTGCAAATTTATGAAACGGATTCTTACTTACTTTTTTACCCTGTTACTGTGTTCTTTTTTTACCATTAATACTCTGCAGGCTGCCCCGAAAATTATTCCCAGGGCACCGGATATTGCCGCTAAGTCTTATATCCTGATGGACTACAACAGCGGTAAAATTATTGCCCGGAAAAAAGCCGACATGCCTGTTGCACCTGCCAGTATTACCAAGGTTATGACGGCTTTTGTGGTTTTTTCTGAGCTGGAAGAAGGCAATATCAAGCTGGATGATCTGGTTACCGTCAGCAAAAAAGCCTGGAAAACCCCCGGTTCGAGGATGTTTATTAATGTCAACAGCAAGGTATCTGTGGAAGATCTGCTGCAGGGCATGATTATTCAGTCCGGCAATGACGCCTCTGTGGCCCTGGCAGAACATATTGCCGGCAGTGAGGACACCTTTGCCGCTCTGATGAACCAGCATGCCCAGGAACTGGGGATGAAGAATACCCATTTTGTCAACAGCACCGGTCTGCCTGACAAGGCCCATAAAACCACCGCCAGAGATCTGGCCATTCTGGCCCGGGCTTTGATAAAACGATTTCCTCAATACTACAAATGGTATTCCACCAAAGATTTCACCTACAATAAAATCAAACAGTCCAACCGCAATACCCTGTTATGGCGGGATAAAAGCGTGGACGGCATGAAAACCGGTCATACGGAAGATGCCGGTTATTGTTTGCTGGCCTCAGCCAAACGCAATAATATGCGCCTGATTTCCGTGGTGCTGGGTACCAGCAGTGCTAATGCCCGTGCCCAGGAAACTCAGAAACTGCTTAATTTCGGGTTCCGTTTTTATGAATCCCATATTATTTATCCCGCTCAGAAAACCCTTAAAAAAATCCGTATTTACAAGGGCAGTAAAGAACAACTGGCCGTGGGTGTCGCAAATGATATCGCCGTTATCATACCGCGCGGACAGTATAAAAACCTGAAACCAGCCATGACCATGAATACGCCTCTGGAAGCACCAGTCAGTAAAGGTCAGAAACTGGGTTCAGTTAAAATAAAACTGGACGGCAAGATACTGGCCAGTTCCCCATTGATTGCCCTGGAAGATATTCCCGAAGGCAGCCTCTGGCAGCAAGCTAAAGACAGTGCCTTAATGATGCTGGAGTAAGTTGTCTTGTCTGAACCTGTGGTTTATTTAAATGGCCACTATGTGGCGCTCAGTGAGGCTCATATTTCCGTACTGGATCGGGGGTTTATTTTTGGTGACGGTATTTATGAAGTGATTCCGGCCTATGGCGGTCATCCCTTTCGCCTTAAGCACCACCTGCAGCGACTGGCTAACAACCTGTCAGAAATTCGCATTAACAATCCATTAACACTGGAGCAATGGCAGACAGCCATTGCTACCGTTATTGAACGCAATCAACTGGATGATCAGTCTGTGTATCTGCAGATTACCCGGGGTGTAGCCCCACGAGATCACCGCTTTCCTGAACAGTCACAGCCCACTGTAGTTATTATGACTTCTGAGCTAAAAACCGTTTCTGAGGAAAAAGTGAAACAGGGTGTTAAGGCCATTACACTGCCGGATAACCGCTGGCTGAACTGTCATATTAAGTCCATCTCTTTACTGCCCAATGTATTATTACGCCAGCAGGCCCAGGATCAGGATGCCGATGAAGCCATTCTGGTTCGTAACGGCCATGCCACTGAAGGAGCTGCCAGTAATATTTTTATTGTCCAGCAGCAGTGTATTATTACCCCGCCTAAAAGCTCTATGCTATTACCGGGTGTTACCCGGGATCTGGTGGTACAGATAGCCCGTAATAAAAATATCTGTCTAAAGGAACAGCCCATCAGCGAGTCCGAACTCCTGCAGGCCGATGAAATCTGGCTGACCAGTTCCACCAAAGAGGTTTTACCGGTCACCCGGCTTAATGATAAAATCGTTGGTCGAGGCCGCCCCGGTCCGCTCTGGCAGGAAATGTATCGCTCCTACCAGGACTATAAACAGCATCTGCGCAGTGGTCACCCCCTGCCGGAGTCATAAACTGATTATTGAGCCATTACTGAGGTAACTATGATTGACAAGCCGCTGCAACCCGATGATGAAAGTATTGATAAGGATCACCTGCTTCATTTTCCCTGTGAGTTTTCACTTAAGGTAATGGGTGAGGACATTGATAATTATGCGGATTATGTCCTTACTGTCTGTCAGAAGCATGTGGCTAATGTCGATCCGGCCAATGTCAAAACCCGGCCCAGCCGCAATGGCAAATACCTGGCGGTCACAGTAACCTTTACCGCCACCAGCCGTGAACAGCTGGATAATCTGTATCATGAGCTTAATGCTTATGAACATACCAGAATGGCCCTTTAATCCTTGCCTGAACCGCACATTTCAGAACCCGATACTATAATAATCCGCACCCTGGGACTGCAGGCTTATCAACCCATCTGGCAGGCCATGCTGGATTTTACTGAGCAACGCGATGCGGATACCCCTGATGAAATCTGGCTGCTGGAACATCCGCCAGTATTTACTCTGGGCCGGAACGGCAAGAAAAAACATATTCTGTATTCTTCAGATATTCCGGTTATCCCCATTGACCGCGGCGGTCAGGTTACCTATCACGGTCCCGGCCAGTTAATTGCTTACCTGCTGATTGATATCAGACGCCGGGGGATGGGTGTACGTCACCTGGTCAGCCAGATTGAACAGAGCATTATTGATACCCTGGCGGAATATGACCTGCAGGCCTGTGCCCGCAGGGAGGCTCCCGGTGTTTATATAAACGAGGCCAAAATCGCAGCACTGGGTCTGCGCATTAAAAAAGGCTGCAGTTTTCATGGCCTGAGTCTTAACCTGAATATGGATTTAAGCCCCTTTAAACAGATCAATCCCTGCGGTTATAAAAATCTTGAAGTCGTTCAGCTTTGTGACTATATTGAGAAGGTAAACCCTCAACTGGTGCAACAACAACTGACTTTCCACCTGGCCAGAAACCTCGGCTATGGCATACCGGATAAGAGCGTACCTGAAAAGCCACTTGTCTGGAAAGAAGGACTTTGAAATTTTTATGGCTGAAAATATTATTGTAAGAAAAGCAAACAGTGATGATCTCAAGCCACTCCTGGCTTTGCTCAACAGTCCTGAAGCTGATAATGGTCAGGCACTGCAGGGCCATGATGCCAATACCATTTACCAGTCCATTCTTGAAGACAGTAATTATTTTCAGATTGTAGCCAGTTCAGAACAGGGTCTGACAGGGACACTGACTTTAGTTATTATTGTGCAGATGAGTCATGAAGGTAGCAGCAGTGCATTAATTACAGATGTGATCTGCAAGGATAATGATGGTGAGATAGCCATAGAGTTATTAAAATACGCCACCAAACTGGCGGAAGAGTACGGCTGCTTTAAAACTGTCGTTCACTGCGATTATCAGCAGGAAATGACTACAGCGGCCTGTAAAAAACTGGGCTTTAAGGCCAGTACAGACTGTTTTATCTTAAGCTGAAAAAAATAAAATCCAGAATGGATAATGATTAACCTGGAAGAACGGGCATCTTGTCCATACCAGAAAACCCTGTCTGGGGTTATTTACGCGGGCAGAGATGCCTGCACTCCCAGGAGTAAAATCTCAGGTCAGGGAATATTTTTTCAGGCGGTACAAAAGGGTATCCCGGGTCAGTCCCAGTAAACGCGCTGCGCGGGTACGGTTGCCTGAAGTTTTTTCCAGAGCCTGCTGAATCAGTTCAATTTCCAGCTTTTCCAGAGACAGGCCGTTTTCCGGTAAAGAAACCAGAGTATTTTTACCGCCCTGCCTGGCCGTTTTTATTTCAACGGGAAGGTTATCCACATCAACAGTCTGACCGGCCAGCAGGATGGTCATACGCTCACACAGATTACGCAGTTCCCGGACATTACCCGGCCAGTGGTATTCTTTCAGGGCTTTTATGGCCGCTTTACTATAATCAGGCGCAGCGACCTGATATTGTAGTGCCAGAGTTTGCGTAAAATGTTCAAGCAAGGCTTTTAAATCACTGATGCGTTCACGCAGGGGCGGAATTTCCAGTGGCACAACATGCAGACGATAGAACAGATCCTCCCGAAAATTGCCTTTTTTAATTTCTGCACGCAAATCCCGGTTGGTGGCCGCAATAACCCGGACATCCACTTTTTCCGTGACCGTAGAGCCTACCTTTTCGCATTCCGAGGATTCCAGAAAACGTAATAACTTGGCCTGAACCGGCAAAGACAGTTCACCCACCTCATCCAGAAACAGGGTACCTTTGTCCGCAGACTGAACATACCCCTGCTGATCGGCAATGGCACTGGTAAAAGAACCTTTAAGATGTCCGAACAGCATGGATTCAGCCAGGTTTTCCGGAATGGCGGCACAGTTAACTGTCACCATGGGCTGTTCATTTCTCTGACTGTCGTTATGAATAGCACGGGCAAACAGCTCCTTACCACTACCGCTTTCACCCTGAATTAACACCGTAACATCAGAGGCTGCAGTAATTCTGGATGCCCACACTACACGAGTCAGTTCAGGAGAATCACCTATTAACTGCGACGGGTGCTCATTGTAGTGTTGTCTGGAATCGATCATAGCTGTTTCCGTATTCATTTAGGACAGGTACATTTTAAGGTAATGCACCGGGTTTACAAAATTTTCAGTGCTGACATAATAGCAGAATACTATAATAAGTTAAAATGATTCAGATCAAGACAGCAAAGCCGGTCAGGACTAGTAAAAACATGAATACCTCATTACATCAACAGTTTATGACGGCTGCCATTGAACTGGCCCAGACCTCCATTGAACATTGCGGCGGTCCATTTGGTGCTGTCATTATAAAAGACGGGCAGATCATTGGCCGGGGCAGTAACCAGGTGACCAGGAATAATGATCCAACGGCTCATGCCGAGATAGAAGCCATTCGTAATGCCTGCCGAAATATCAACCGCTATGCCCTTACTGGCTGCACCCTGTACGCTAGCAGCCAGCCCTGTCCCATGTGCCTGTCAGCCATTTACTGGGCCCGTATCGATAAAGTTTACTATGCCAACACCTATGAGGATGCCAGCAAAATTGGCTTTGATGATGCGTTTATTTTCAGGGAACTCCGTCTTCCCGATGAGCAGAAAAGCATCACCCTGGCCCGCATTAAAGAGCCGGATGTACGGGAAAAAGCCCTGCAAGTTTTTCAGAGCTGGGAACAGTCCGAATTTAAAAAACCTTATTAAGCTGAATAAATTACTCTATTCAACGGATTTATTTAGCTTTAAAATCCGTTCGACAGACTCTAACTATCAGTGCTAAAATGGCGGTTTTACATAGCTTAACACTTGTCGTAATTATAAAACGAAATAACAAAAAATGGATAAACTGGAAGCATCCGGGCAAATACACTTAGAACAGCATTCTGATGCTGGCAATCAGGCGGACAAGATATTGCACAATTCAAGTAACGGGTCAGGCTACAGGCCGCTCAGCTCAATTATTCGTGGAATGTTTACAGGTAAAATTTCAGCCCGCTTTCCAGTCCGAATCAGTACCACGGTTCCTTTCCTGACCCTGTCTGTGTCTCTATCTGTGTTAGTAGCATCTCAAAATGTGCTGGCGGAAAATTATCAGGCCAATGGCTGGCAGTGTCAGCCTATGGATAATGGCCAGTGGAACTGTGCTGCTGCCAATGGTCAGCTGGCACCGCGTGTAAGCGGTGCACATATACCTTTACCCGTACCCCAGGATGCTGAAGTGGTTCAGAAACCGAAGTTTCCGGAACCGGATTTTTCCGATCCTAATGTGGGTCCCAGTGGCGGTATTGCAGTTGTTCAACCGGTCTACAAACCACGGGCTCCAGGTGAAGTCAATACCTGGTCAAGCTGTGCAGTTCAGCCCATGGCTGAGATTGACCGCAAGGCCATGCAGGCTCAGGCCGATGAAAGTACCAATATTGAAGCCGATGAGGCTGTCTCACCGGATTCCAATCAGATTGATTTCAGCGGTAATGTCGTGATTACCAAAAATATTCAGAAATTAACCTCTGATCAGGCCAGTTATAATAAAACTACCCAGATTTTTGACGCCAAAGGCAATGTCGTGATTAGCGAGCCGGGCATTATTTTTAAAGGTGATACCGCCCGCTATCAGAGTGATGAACGTAAAGGCCGTCTGGACAATGCCAGCTATGAACTGCCGACCCGTCCTGCTCATGGTGTAGCGGACAATATCCGCTTTAAACCCGGTACCATTAACCTGGATAACCCGACCTATACAACCTGTCCTACCAGTGATCCTGACTGGGAATTAAGCGCCAGCGATCTGGAACTGCATACCGAAGAAGGATATGGTGAAGGCACTCATGCCGTTATGCGCTTTAAGGGTGTTCCGGTCGCTTATACGCCCTATATCCGCTTCCCGCTCAATAATGAACGTCAGAGCGGTTTCCTGATGCCTACTATTGGCAATTCCGATCGCAACGGCTTTGAAATGGCCACACCCTATTATTTTAATATAGCCCCTGATCAGGATGCCACCGTAACACCCCGGGTGTTATCGGACCGCGGTTTAATGCTTGGTGGTGAATACCGTTATTTAAGTGAAAATCATTCCGGTGAAGTATATGCCGAATGGTTAAATGACCGTTCTTATGATGACCGCAGAGACACCGCAGAAATTATTCAGAGAGAGGGTATCAATAACAACCCGATTATTAACGGTAAGCAGGAACCCAAAGATATTTCTAAAAACCGCGGAGCCTTCAGCCTACAGCAACGGGCCAACTGGGGTAACGGCTGGTCCGGAAATGTTGATTACAACTATGTTACTGACCGTTATTACCTGGAAGACTTCGGTAATAATCTGAGAGATAAGAGTGTCACACATTTACTACGCGAAGGTCTGGTACGTTATAACGGTGATGTCTTTAATTTTATGGCCAGAGCTCAGGGTTATCAGGAATTACGTGCCGCCAATCATACCTATAGTCGCCTGCCGCAAATTACCTTATCTGCTGATGATGACTATACGACCTATGGTGTCGATTTAAGAGCCGGGTTTAATTCCGAGTTTGTTACCTTTGCACAAAACTGGGAAGATCCTTATGACAATTTGCCTGATACGGAGCGAGTTGAAGGCAGTCGTTTTCATATAAGCCCTAATATCAGTCTGCCGTTCAGGAATTCCTATAGTTTTATTACGCCTAAAGTCAGCCTGGATATGGTGACCTATAAACTGGATAATGAAGATCAGGATATAACATATTTTGGCTCCACCAGCGACACAACTAAAACATTACTGGATGATGACAGCCCTTCCAGGGTAGCACCGATATTCAGTCTGGACAGCGGCCTATATTTTGACCGCGACTTGACCCTGTTTAATCTGCCCATGCAGCAGACTCTGGAACCCCGCCTGTATTATTTATATGTACCGGAAAGGAATCAGAGTGATATCCCGATTTTTGATACCTCCCTGTCAACCTTCAGCTTTAATCAGCTATTCAGAGAAAATCGTTTTAATGGCTTTGATCGTTTAGGGGATGCCAATCAGCTTACCGCTGCCGTCACCAGTCGACTGATGGATAGTGATACCGGTACAGAACGTTTAACAGCATCGATTGGCCAGATTTATTATTTTGAAGATCGCAATGTCAGTCTTTATTATGATCAAAATGGCAATCCCTTAAGAACAAATGCTCAGGAAGACAGGGATACCAATTCAAGTTCAGCTATAGCGTCTGAAATAACCAGCCGTTTTGCCCGTAACTGGTATACCTCCTACTCTCTACTTTATGATCCCAATAATAGTGGCCGTACCGATGAAAGCCGTTATCGTCTGCAGTACAAATCTGACCGATACCATATTGCTAACCTGGATTATTCCTATCGTGCCCAGGATTATGAACAAATAGAGGCTTCCATTTACTGGAAAATTCTTCCTCAATGGCGTGCACTTGCACACTGGTATTACTCGTTATACGACTGGCAGGCCAGCCTGACAAACAATGAACGTGACAGCTATACCCTGGATGCCAAAGTAGGTGTTGAATATGACAGCTGCTGTTATGCCCTGCGTTTAGTAGTAGGCCGGGATCAAAGAGATTATTATGCCGATTCCAATAACTACGTCATGATGCAGATTCAGTTTAAAGGACTGGGCAGCGTTGGTCAGTCTATTGGCGGCGGCAGTAATCTGGTTGATGATATTCCCGGCTTTGTTGACTGGAGCAATTAGTTGACTGGAATCAATAGGATAAATAAATGTTATTTACAGCAAGACCTTATATAAATACAACAATAAATACAACGAATAAAAAGGCGCTTCTGCTTACTTTTCTCAGCCTGCTGTTATTCTGCCTGAGCATTGTTTCCACTTTGGCTGAAGAAATTGTGCCGCTGGATAATATTGTTGCCGTTGTTAATGATGATGTGATTACTCAGCTTGAACTGAAACATGAATTCCGTGATGTGGTCAGGAACCTGCAGAAAAAAGGCGCTAAACTGCCACCTGCAAATGTGCTGGGTAAACAGGTACTGGAGCGTATGATCCTGGATCGCATTCAGCTTGATCTGGCGCGTCGTACCGGCATTAAAGTGGACGATACCACCTTAAACCGTGCCATTACCCGTATTGCGGCGCAAAATAATATGTCCATCAGTGAATTCCGCGAACAGCTGGCCGCTCAGGGCATAGACTTCAGACGTTTTCAGGATGAAATTAAAAAACAGATCATTTTAAAGCGCCTGCTGCAGCGTAATGTTATCAACAAGGTGACCGTCAGTGATCAGGAAGTTGAAAACTTTCTGTTTAATATTGACAAGCAGGGCGGCCTGGAACAGGCCTATCACCTTAAACATATTCTGATTGCCACCCCGGAAGGCGCATCACCAGCAGTCATTCAGCAGGCTGAGAAGAAAGCCGAAAAAGTGGTTAAGGAACTGCGGGCCGGCAAAGACTTTTCTGAAATGGCCCTGTCCATATCCGATGGCCAGAATGCCCTGGACGGCGGTGACCTGGGCTGGCGTAAAGCCGGTGAACTGCCCTCTATTTTTACTGAAGTGGTCAGTAAAATGAAAAAAGGTGAAATATCCAATCCCATCCGCAGTCCCAGCGGCTTTCATATTATCCAGCTGGTGGATGCCAAAGGCGGCCGCTCCCATGTGATCACCCAGACTCATGCCCGGCATATACTGATTAAACCCAGTATTATCGATGATAATGAGCAGGTTATAGAACGTCTAAGACAGATCCGCAACCGTATCATTAATGGTGAAGACTTTGCCACTATGGCCAAGGCCTATTCTGAGGATACTTCATCTGCCTCCAAAGGCGGTGATCTGGGCTGGTTCAAGGAAGGCACTATGGTACCTGAATTTGAAGCTGCCCTAAACCAACTGGAACCCGGTGAAATCAGTAATGTTATCCGTACCAGTTTCGGCTACCATATTATTGAAGTTCTGGGCCGGCGTACCCATGATGATGCCGACGAAATGCTCAAGGACAAAGCCCGCGAAATCCTCACTCAGCGTAAAATTGCCGAGCAGAAAGAAGCCTTTTATCGCCGTATCCGCGATGAGGCCTATGTTGAAATCCGCCTGGACAACGGCTGATGCCGCTGGCACAACTGGCCCTGACACCCGGTGAACCCGCCGGAATCGGTCCCGAACTCTGCATACAGTACGCTCAGCTGCCCCATGATTTTCAGCTCATTGCCCTGGCCGATCCGACGCTTTTAGAACACAGAGCCCGACAGCTGAACCTGCCTGTTAAACTCATTGAATATCAGAACCAGAGCGAGCCTTCCGGCTCCGGGCGACTCTATTACCAGACCACTGAACTCATTAAACCCTCTGAATGCGGCATACTCAACCCGGATAATGCCGCCTATGTGCTCAAAACACTGGACGAAGCCGTTACCGGCTGTCTCAACGGCCGTTTTGATGCCCTGGTCACCGGCCCTGTCCATAAAGGTATTATCAATAACGCCGGTATTCCCTTTACCGGGCATACCGAATATCTGGCCGATAAAACCAGCACTGAAAAAGTGGTCATGATGCTGGCCACTGAAGAAATGCGGGTGGCTCTGGCCACCACCCATCTGCCGCTAAAAGAAGTCGCTCAGGCCATTACCCGGGACAGTCTGACCCGGGTATTAAGCATTTTAAACCATGACATGCAAACCAGGTTCGGGATCAGCAAGCCCCATATTCTGGTGTGCGGTCTTAACCCTCATGCCGGGGAAGACGGTCACCTGGGCACCGAGGAGCTGGACACTATTATACCAGTATTGCAACAGCTTAATGACCAGGGCATGAACCTGACGGGCCCCTTACCCGCCGATACCCTGTTTGCCAGAAAGAATCTGCAACAGGCCGATGCGGTACTGGCCATGTACCACGATCAGGGCCTGCCGGTACTTAAATACCAGGGCTTTGGCCGCGCCGTCAATATCTCCCTGGGCCTGCCCATTATTCGCACCTCCGTCGATCACGGCACCGCCCTGGAACTGGCCGGCACAGGCCAGGCCGATACCGGCAGTCTACATTATGCCATTCAGATTGCCCTGCAAATGGTAAATTCTGATAAAACATAAATAATTCATCGTACTGGAATATCCCAGACTATTACCATTTTACATCTCGCATCAGATAGGGAAAAACTATAATAGTTAAGTACTATCCCTTTACAATTTAATATTTTATACAATAGTATTAAACGAAGTATCCTAGTATTATAGTCTACTATTATCAGTCTAAATCAACATATAAACCCTTAATAATTCATCTTATTCAGCAAACAGGTACTCATTAATAAGTGTAAGTTCTTTAATTTTAAACACAATCCGGATTAAACCATGGAAGAATTACTTGAAACGCTTTATTCAGGAATTATCAATGTTCGTGATTGGGACGTTTTTTGTAAGAAACTGGCTATAACTTTAAAAGCCAATTCGGTCTTAATTCTCTCGATAAATAGTCAGATAAATAAATCCAGATATTCTGCTTCCTGCGGTATTTCTAAAGAATTCCAGCAAGTATTATTTAAATACTTGCCCAATGATGATCCCAGAATTAATTTAGCTCAGTCCAATCCTGCTGTAGTACAAATTTTTAACCCATCTAATAATAAAATTTTCAGTTCGTCATTAATATACCGGGAAGTTTTCCAGGCTGAATTAATTGCTTACCATTTGGCCTTATGCATTACAATCGATCAATTTGAAGATTTGTTTATTATCGTTGATCGTAAAATTACTGAACCCCCCTTTAATGATGAAGATATAGCTATTATTAACAGACTAAAAAGTCATATTGCCAGAGCAGTTAAAATCCACAAAAAAAATGCTTTAAATGAGAAATATATCAGAGCAGGATTGCACTATCTGAAGCATCAGCCTGTAGGCTCTATTATTGCTGATACCGACAGCAGGGTTTTCTATCTTAACAATTATGCAAAATTACTTCTGGAAAAGAAAGATGGGTTGGTTATTATCAACAATTATATTTATCATGGTAATATAAGTAATTCAAAATTACTTTCTGATGTCATTGACTTAAATATAGATGGCAGCCAGGAAAACTTAACAACGCTATCAAGAAACAGTTCAGCAAAACCATACCTGGTTAATATAAAACCATTTAAAACCCGACGTACTCCTTTTCAAAGTCAATATCAATGTAAAAATATGACCAATATTTTTATAATAGATCCTGATATAGAGTTAAATAGCAGCATAAAGGTATTGAAAAAAATATTTGGCCTGACAACTTCTGAAGCTAAAGTTGCTTCATCTTTGACAAAAAGCTGCCATTTAAAAAATACTGAGTTAGAACTACACATTACTGTTAATACCGCTAAAACTCATTTAAAAAACATCTTCCGTAAAATGAATGTTAACAATCAGATAGAGCTGGTTAAACTTATTACTACCAGCTACCTCTGGACATCTACAAAATAATTCATTTAGAACATCACCCGTTCAGGTGATAAAATTAGTGAATAATTTCACCTGTTCAGGTGATTCTATTTTTTATATATCCTAGTAAAATACTTAACTATAGAGATATGGAGTTATCTCTGAGATGTCTTGAACATGCTCTATCCGTTTGCTCTTATAAAATTAGAACCCGGTAAGACATCTCAATATACCTTTGAATAAGTAAAGGTAACTTCCTTATACCAGAAGGAGTTGCAGATATTATGCAGACTACTTTCAAAACTATTCTTTTTATCTGTTCAATCTTGTTCTTAAGTACCTTATGGGCAAATGAAACAGAGACAGATACGGATGAAGAAAATCATGTTTTGAAAGTGAATAAAGATGGCATCAAAGTTTATATATACAGGCATAAAAATTCAAAGTTTGCCACATTTAAAGCAACAACTCATATTAATGCTTCGATGGGAAGTATCCTGGCTGTATTATTTGATGCAAAAAGTTCTCCTGACTGGATTCATGGCTGTATTGATTCATTTATACTTAAAGACATCAGCTTTAACGAACGCTATCATTATCAAATTATTTATGTTCCTTTCCCTTTTGATAATCGAGATTTTATTTTTCATTCAATATTAAAACAGGATCCCACTTCAAAGGCTATTACTATCACAACGTCATCATCTGCAGAATATTGCAAAAATAATTCTTCCAAAGAGTGTAAAAAAGTCAAACAGTCTAAACTTGTCAGGGTTAATAAAAGCGTAGGAACTTACAAACTTGAGGAAGATATAACCGGTACCAAAATCACCTGGATACAACATACAGATCCGGAAGGCAATCTTCCAGCCTGGCTAGTGAATCAGCTTATTAAGGATACTCCTTACTGGACATTCAAACTTCTGGCAGAAAAGGTAAAAGATGAAAAATATACATTTGCAAAACTGGTTTATAATAATCAGGGCAGACTCATTGGATTAAATATACCCACAAAGCAACCCGCTAAGGAA